>DATKRX010000074.1:0-20758 GCA_035531915.1 Gaiellaceae bacterium
CGACCATTTCCTTGACGAGCTCGACCCCAAGGCCACCGCCGCGGTGCTCAGTCAAGACGTAGACGTCGGCGAGATACACCGCTGGCAGGCCGAACACCCAGACCGCGCGGCAGAAGCCCACCTGCTGCCCGTCGTGATAGAGACCGACGACCCGAGAGGACTCGCGAACGAGGCGTTCCTGGGTGACGTAGTCGCGACCGCGAGCCCAGTACGACTCCTCGGAGATGAACGTATGGACGGCGGCGATGTCGATACGCGCCGGGTCGTCGTCGAGCTCGTACCCGTCGCCGAGGTCTCGTTTCATGCCGACAGGCTCCGCAGGCGGAATCCTCCGTGCTCCTCGTAGGAGGAGGTGACGACGGCGAGCGCCTCGCGACGGGCCCGTTCGTCGAGGCCTGCACCGGCGGCGTCCGCGAGCGGGATCGAGAGGAGCTGCTCGATCCCAGCCAGGCCGTCCGGCGAAAGCGGGAACGAGGCTCCCGCGTGGAGCCGGCAGACGGCGCCCCCAGCGCGCGCCGAGAAGCCGATCAGGTCGCCGGCCTCGCCGCATTCGACGCAGGCCGTCACGTGCGGGAGGTAGCCCGAGAGCCAGAGCAGTTTGAGCTGGAACGAGAGTGCGAGCGGGTCGAGCTCCGGCGGGCCCTCGCTTGGAACCACCTCGTCGAGCAGGTCGAGGAAGCGCGCGAGCGCGGCAAAAGCACGCTCGTTCGCCTCGGGCTCGCCGAAGAGGCGCAGCATCGCCTCGGCGCCGATCAGCCCGGCGCCAAGCCGGTGGCTGTCCTCGCGGGTGGCGTGGTGCGACGCGACGAGCTCGACACCGGTCACCGTGTGCAGCTCGCCGGTCCCCTCGTGCAGCATGAGCTCGGCGTGCGAGAGCGGCTCGAGCCGTGCACCGAAGCGGGACTTCGTCTTCCTGATCCCCTTCGCGATCGCGCCGATCCGGCCGCGATCGCGCGTGTAGAGGTGCAGGATCCGGTCGGCCTCCGAGAACCGCATTGAGCGGAGCACGATCGCTTCCGTCTTGTAGGTGCGGCCCATTTCGGCCAGTCTAGGCCGAGCGACGGCCGGGAAGCTCGAACGGCGCGACCTGGCACGCAGGGCAGTACCAGGTCCCGCGGCCTGCGACCCGGATCCGCTCGATCGGCGTTCCGCAACGGTCGCAGGGCGCGCCCGCCCGGCCGTAGACCTTGAACTCGTTCTGCATCTCCCCCGTTCCACCGTCGGGGAGTGAGTAGTCTCGAAGCGTCGAGCCCTGGCGCGCGATGCCGTGCTCGAGCGCCTTGCGGATACCTCGGTGGAGTGCCTGCAGCTCGCGGCCCTCGAGGCTCCGCGCCTCGCGCAGCGGGTGGATGCGGGCCCGCCAGAGCGCCTCGTCGGCATAGATGTTGCCGACACCGGCGAGCGTCCGCTGGTCGAGAATGGCGGCCTTCACCGGCGCGCGGCGCTGCGCGAGCCGCGCGCCGAGATCACGCGCCCGAAATGTGTCTTCGAGCGGCTCGGGGCCGACGCGCGCGTCGAGATACGGATCGAGCTCCTCGGGCTCGAGCAAAAGCCATGTCCCGAACCGTCGGACATCGCGATAGGCGACCTCCGAGCCGTCGTCGAGCCTGACAATGGCCCGACGGTAAGGGTCGTCTGGAAGTGCTCCCGCTGCCGCGTGGCGAAGAGAACCGGTCATCCGGAGGTGGATCAGCAGAGCCCTTCCCGACTCGAAGCGAAGAATCAAATACTTGCCGCGCCGGTCAACGCCCGATACACGTTCGCCCTCGAGCACGCGGGCGACATGGTCGGGATCGAAAGGACGGGTCAGCCGCGCGTCTGCGACCGCGACCCGTTCGAGCCGCCGCCCCTCGAGCACGGGCGCGAGGCGCCGGCGGATGCTCTCCACCTCGGGTAGCTCGGGCACCTCGACACGCTAGCCAGAGCCCTCCGGGTCGCAGCCGGAGCGGCCGGCTGTCGGGGCACGCGGCTGTGGCGAAGATGCGTGAGCCTCGCCTGCGCCGAGCGGAGCGCCCCGCCGCTACACCACGACCTCGAGCAGAACTGGCCGCTCGTGCACCGGATTGTCACCGAACTCGTAGGCGGCCCCGACCTCCTCGACCGCTGCCGCCGCCGTGGCCTCGTCACGCGCGTGTACCTCGGCGAGCGCCTGGCCCGCCTCGACGAGCTCGCCGCGCTTGCGCAGGCATACGACGCCGACCGCATGGTCGATCTGGTCGCTCTTCAACCGGCGCCCCGCGCCGAGGTGGAGGGCGGCAACGCCGACCCGGATCGCGTCCAGCCGCTCGACGGTCCCGGCGCGGGCGGCCGTGACCTCGCGAACGATCGGCGCACTCGCGAGCGCCGACTCGTCGGCGGTGCCGCCCTGCGCCTCGAGCCAGCGGTTCCAGGCTCTCTCGGCCGAACCGTCGGCGACCGCCGTCTCGGCGCGCGCTCGGCCCTCGACGGCGTCGATCCCGAGGTCGGAGAGCGCGAGCAGTCGCGCGGATGCGTCGAGAACGAGCTCGGTCAGGTCCGGCGGCCCGTGGCCGCGCAAGGTTGCGAGGGCCTCGCGCACCTCGAGTGTGTTGCCCACGGCTTGGCCGAGAGGCTGGTCCATGTCGGTGAGGAGGCAGACGACCTCGCGGCCAGCCTCGTGGCCGAGCGCGAGCATCGCCTCGGCGAGCGCGCGGGCGTCGTCGAGCGTCTTCATGAAGGCGCCCCTCCCGACCTTGACGTCGAGCACGATCGCCTGGGCGCCGGCGGCGAGCTTCTTCGACATGATCGACGCCGCGATCAGCGAAAGCTGATCGACGGTCGCCGTCACGTCTCGGAGGGCGTACAGCGCCAGATCGGCCGGGACGAGCTCCGCCGTCTGGCCGACGATCGCGAGGCCGATGTCGCGCACCTGCTGGATCAGTTCCGCGGTGGTCAGATCGACGCGGAAGCCGGGGATCGACTCGAGCTTGTCGAGAGTGCCGCCGGTGTGGCCGAGCCCTCGGCCGCTCATCTTCCCGAACGGGACGCCACAGGAGGCCACGATCGGCCCGACCGCGAGCGAGGTCTTGTCGCCCACCCCTCCGGTCGAGTGCTTGTCGACGACCTTGCGGCCGAGCGCAGCGCCGAGGTCGATCGTTTCGCCGCTCCGGATCATCGCGTCGGTCAGCGCGAAGGTCTCCCGGCTCGTGAGGCCGCGGAAGTAGACGGCCATGCAGAACGCCGCCATCTGGTAATCGGGCACCTCGCCCCGCGCATAACCGAGAACGAGCTCCGAGATCTCCGCGGAGGCAAGCTCGTGCCCATCCCGCTTGCGCTGGATCAGCTCGACGGCGGAGATCACGCTTCGACGATCGGCTTGCCCGGTGTGGCACGCGAGGCCTGGCTCCCGCCGAGCCACGCGTTCACGGTCGCACCGACGTCGGCGAACTCGCCACCCTCGTACACGCGGCCGGCCGCGTTGCGCCCCTGCACGTAGGCGAGCAGCAGGGCATGCTCGCGGGTGTGATCGGTCGACGGCGTCGTCGGGTCGCAGCCGTGATCGGAGGTGAGGATGAGCAGGTCGCCCTCGCGCAGCGCATCGAGCAGGTCGGGCAGGCGCCGGTCGAAATCCTGCAGGCAGCGATGGAAGTTCACCGGGTCGTTGCGATGGCCCCAGAGCATGTCCGTCTCGACCAGGTTCGTGAACACGAAACCCTCGTCGATCCCTCGCAGGAGCTCCTCGGTGCGCTGAATCCCCTCGACATTCGACTTGGTCGGGAACGACTCGTCGATGTCGCAGCCCGCGAAGATGTCGCCGATCTTCCCGACGCCGTACACCTTCGAGCCGCCTGCGCGCAGGTGCGAGAGGTAGTTCGGCCGCGGCGGCTCGAGCGAGAAATCGTGCCGGTTCGCGGTGCGCTGATAGTTCCCGGGCTCTCCCGCGAACGGCCGCGCGATCACGCGCCCGACGGCATGGTTCCCGGTCAGCAGCCCGCGCGCTACGCGGCAGGCCTCGTACAGCTCCTCCAGCGGGATCGTCTCCTCGTGGGCCGCGACCTGGAAGACCGAATCGGCGCTCGTGTAGACGATCCACTTCCCGGTCCGTTGGTGCTCCTCGCCAAGCTCCTGGATGATCTCCGTCCCGCTCGCCGGCACGTTCCCGAGGACGCCGTGCCCGGTCTGGTTCATGAACGGATCGATCACCGAGTCCGGGAAGCCGTGCGGGTAGGTCGGCATTGCCTGCGGGGTGAGGATTCCCATCAGCTCCCAGTGCCCGGTCGTCGTGTCCTTCCCGCGCGAGCGCTCCAAGAGCCGACCGGCGACCGCAGGTGCGCCGGGTTGCGGCGGGCAGCCGAACAGTGGCTCGACGTTCCCGAGGCCGAGCGCCTCGAGCGTCGGCAGGTCAAGGCCGCCGACTGCCTTCGCGAGATTGCCGAGCGTGTCGGAGCCTTCGTCGCCGAAGTCGGCCGCGTCGGGCAACTCGCCCGCCCCGACCGCGTCCAGCACAATTACGCAGGCGCGTGCCACCCGGCTATCCTAATCGGGTGGCCACTGCGCTCGGACTTGGCGGGTTCATCCTCTTCATCGCATGCGTGATCGGGCTCGCGGCGAGCATCACCTGGCTCGTCGTCCGGATCAGCCCGACCCCGGGCGCGAAGAAGTCTGACTAGAGCCCAAGCGCCTCTGCAAGCGGTGTGTAGTCGAAGCCGTGCGCCTCGGCGACGGCCTCGTAGGTGACCTTTCCGGCGAGAACGTTGACGCCCTTCGCAAGCGCCGGGTCGCCGGCGACCGCGCTGCGTAGGCCAAGGCTGGCGATCGCCTCCACGTAGGGGAGCGTGGCGTTGGTTAGTGCCTTGGTCGAGGTGATGGGCACCCCGCCCGGCATGTTCGCGACGCAGTAGTGGATCACCCCATCGACCACGAATACGGGGTCGGAGTGGGTCGTCGGGTGGGAGGTCTCGACGCAGCCGCCCTGGTCGATCGCGACGTCCACGACGACCGCCCCGGCGTTCATCCCCCCGATCATCTCGCGCGTCACGAGCTTCGGCGCAAGTGCGCCGGGGATCAGCACCGCCCCGATCACGAGATCGGCGTCCTCGACCGAGGAGGCGATCTGGAGGGTCGAGGACATGAGTAGCGTGACGCGGCCCGAGAGGATCTCCTCGAGGTGGCGCATCCGGTCGATCGAGCGCTCGAGGATCGTCACCTGTGCCCCGAGCCCGAGCGCGATGATCGCTGCGTTGTAGCCGACGATCCCGCCGCCGATGATCACGACCCGCCCCGGCGCTACGCCCGGCACGCCGCCGAGCAAGAGGCCCCGCCCCCCGAACGGCTTCTCGAGGAAGTAGGCCCCGGCCTGGGTCGAGAGCCGCCCGGCAACCTCCGACATCGGCGCGAGCAGGGGCAGCGCCCCTCTCCCGGTCTCGACCGTCTCGTAGGCGACGGCCGTGACGCCGGAGCCGATGAGTGCCTGCGTGAGCGGCTCGTCGGCGGCGATGTGGAGGTAGGTGAAGAGCGTGAGCCCCTCGCGAAGCCGTCCGTACTCGGCTCGCACCGGCTCCTTGACCTTGAGCAGGAGCTCGCTCGACTCCCACACCTCTTCGACCGTCCCGATCCGCGCGCCGACCCGCTCGTAGAGCGTGTCGGCGAACGCGCTCCCGACCCCGGCGCCGCTCTCAACCACGATTTCGTGGCCGCGCTTGATCAACTCGAGCGCTCCGGCCGGCGTCAGCGCGACCCGGTACTCGTCGGACTTAATCTCCTTCGCGACGCCGACCCTCACGGCGCGGGACCATACCGGCCGACCGCGGCTTCTCGTTCGCTGGCCTGAATCGCGCCGCTGGATTCTGATCGTCCGGCGCGTCCCGGCCCCTCGCGCGGCGAGACGAGCCGACCCTCAGCGGTCGCGCTTGAACGAGAACCCGGGCTGGGCGGCGAGCATCCGGGAGTCGACGGACGCGGGGATCGTCGGGGAGACCACGATGCTCACGAACACCGGGGTCGAAGCGACATGGACGTAGACGTGCGTTCTCTTTCCGTTGCGGACGAGCGCGTGCCGCACCGCGAGGATACGTCCGAGGCCGGCATCCTGGTTCGAGTCGAGCCTCACGGCGCCGATCTCGATCGTCGCGTGGGCCGGCGGCCCCGCCCCGTTGTAGCCCGTGCGTGAGAGATCGATCCTCAGCACTCCCGGCCCGCCGCGCGGGAAGTACGCGTACCCGAACGGAGTCAGGCCCCAGCCGTCGGTCGTGACGTTCACGAGCTCGTCGCGGAGGCGCCACGGGGTCGGGGTGCTGTAGAGCGTGAACGGGCCGTGCCGGGCGATCACCGGCGCGTCGAGTTCGAACCCGGGGCCTGTGACCGTATAACGGTCGCCGGTGTAGTCGGCAAGCGCCCCGTCGGTCGAGAGGAGGTAGGGCGCCGCGATCGGCCCGGGCGGCGGAGCGCTGTCGTCCAGGGCATAGACGTGGTCGATCGAGCGGTTCCAGAACTCGGTCAGCCACACCGGCCCCGCAAAGGCGAGCTGCACTCCGAGGAAGGTCGTGCGCGCACCGTGCGTCGCGGCATCGACCCAGGTGCGTGGTGCCGCCAGGTAGCCCGCGTAGCTCGACGCTTTGTCGGCGTTCGACTTCGTCTCGTAGACCTCGCCGGTGAGCAGCCACGCGCCCGCGAGCAAGGCAGCCGCCGGCCCAACCCAGCGCCGACGACGCAGGGCGATCAGCGCAATCGTGATCGCGGAAGCGGCGATCAGCACGTCGTGGACGTCGGCGACGGTGAACACGAACGTGCGGTTGAGCAGGGTCGGTATCGCGAGCCCGGGCGCCTCGTAGTAGGGCGCCCCCACCTCGAGCCTGCCCGACCAGACGACGGCGAGCGCGAGCACGGTCGCCACCCCGACGAGGTACCAGTTCACCTTACGAGCCTGAAACACCATCGTTGTCCCGAGCAGCAGGAGCGGTGAGAGGAAGAAGAGGTTTCGCTCCTCGATCAGGTTCTGGAGGTTCGCGAGCAGGTAGGTCGACTTGGCCGCGGTGTAGACCCAGCAGGTGACGATCACGGAGGGCAGGTAGATGGCGTAGGCGCGATAGGTGGGGTCGGCTGCGCGCTCGGGTAGCCAGAGTGAGGCGAGCCCGCCGATCACCGGGCCCATCCCGAGCCCGATCGCCAGCGCGCCCGCTGCGACGCTGCCCTGGGGGACCGTGTGGTGGTTGAAGTACTGGCCGAAGTTCCAGTTCTGCACCCGCATCACCACGAAGTGGTTGAAGAGGTAGCCAAAAGCGGTCAGCGCGGCACCCGCGACTGCGATCCGGCGCCACTGCGCTCGCAACGCGCCCCCGCGGACGATCCAGAGCACCGCTCCCGAGACGACGAGCGCCGCGGGCAGGATGATGAACTCCGAGCGGATCAGCGGGCCCGCGGCGGCGAGGACGACTGCCGGAACGCCGGTCTTGAGGCTGGGTGCGGCGAGCGCCCGCACCGCCGCGTAGGCGGCGAGGGTGAACCAGAGGTAGGCGAGCGACTCGGGGACGATCGAGGTCGCATACGACATCGCCGGGATCGCGATCGAGAGCAGGGCGACGACGACCGCGGCTCTGCGAGAGACGAGCCGCCGCGCAAGCAGGTACGCCGGCACGGCGGTCAGGCACATCACGACCGAGTTCAGGTACTTGATCGCGGCATAGGCCGCCGCCGTCGAGTGGATCCACCACGCCGGCGCGATCAGGTAGGAGTAGAGCGATTCGAACGAGTGCGGCGCGGTGCGGCGAGCGGCATGGCCGGTGCTCGCGATCGCGCGGGAGAGCTGCGACCATTCGAGCTCGTCGCTGAAGAGCCACGGGCCGCTCCGGATCGCGGCCTCGACCCAGTAGAAGATCAACACCGCGAGCCCGAGCCCGACCCACGGCAAGGCCCTGGTCAGGCGCGGCGCGGGGCGCACTCCGCTACGACCTCGCGGCGTCGACCAGGGCGAGCGTGACCTCCACCATCGCCTCGACGTCCGCGACCGCGATGTGCTCGTCCGGCGTGTGGATCTCGGCCATGGCATTCGCAAGGTTCACGCACTGCAGGCCGCGCTCGTTGAAGACGTTCGAGTCGGCGGCGCCCCCCGAGAGCGTGTAGGTCGGCTCGAAGCCGCAACGAGCGAGGGCATCGGCGGCGAGCCGGACGGCGAGATCGTCGCGCGAGAAGCGGTAAGCGGTGTAGTGCTTCGTCAGCTTCGTCTCGACCTCGCAGTCAGCGATTCCCGCGGCGAATGTGAGTGCGTCCTGCATCGCCTGTACCTGATCTGCGAGCTTGCGCTCGTCGTGGGAGCGGGCTTCGCCGACCAGGGAGCAGCGGTCGGGGACGACGTTTGCGGCGGTGCCGCCCTCGATCGTGCCGATGTTCGCGGTCGTCTCCTCGTCGATCCGGCCGAGCCGCATCTCCGAGATCGCGCGGGCGGCCGCGACGATCGCCGAGCGGCCCTCCTCCGGGTACATCCCGGCGTGCGCCGAGCGGCCGTGGAAGGTGACCTCGAAGAGATTCGCCGACGGGGCGCCGAGCACGATCGCCCCGATCTCGGCGGCCTGGTCGTAGACGTAGCCGACCCGCGCCCGGAGGCGCGTGTGGTCGAACGCGTAGGCGCCTTGCAGGCCCACCTCCTCCTTCGAGGTGAAGACGAGCTCGATGCCTGCGTGCGGCCGTCCCTGGGCGAGGACGCGGCGAGTCGCCTCGAGCATCGCCGCGACGGCGGCCTTGTTGTCGCCGCCGAGGATCGACCTGTTCCTGTTGCGGACGATCCCGTCCTCGATCACCGGGTCGATCGCATCGGTCGGGGGAACCGTGTCGAGGTGCGCGCAGAGGAAGATCGGCTCGCCCTCGGCCGTCGGCTCGAGCCAGGCGTAGATGTTGCCCATGTTCGAGCCGATCTCCGGGCCGGTGCCGTCCTCGTGCGGCTGAAGGCCGCAGTCGCTGAGGTAGCCGAGCACGCGGTCGGCGACGTGGCGCTCCTCGCCCGACGGGCTCGCGATCGCGGCGAGCTCGAGAAAGAGATCCACCACCTCGGACTGCACGGCGGCCATGGTAGTGGCCCTCGCGGGCGGCGCTGCCCGATGGGGCACGATCGCGTGCTTTCCACTGGGTTCGGTGGGGTTCGGTTTCCGGACTCGGGCGTTCTCGAGCTCGAGTCCGGAGGTCGTTCATGGGACTGAAGGGGAGTTCCGCAGGCGAGCACTTGATCTGGTCGCGGCCGATACCTCCAGCGCAGTAGCCTGACGCAGATCGAGCAGGGCAACCGTAGGCTGCATGAGATCGTGCCCTCCGAAGATGCTCCCGTGGCTCGGCCGCCGGGCCGGCCGTATCCGCCTCCCGCGCGGAGCGAGCCGGCCTGGCCTGCGCAAGCAAGTGTGCTGGCTGCGATCGCCCTCCAGTTCCTGTTGCCGAAGCGGCTTACCGTCGGCCCAGCGTGGTTGTTGCCGGCGCTTGAGGTGGTGCTGCTCCTCGGGCTGTCGTTGGCAACTCCACGTCAGCTCGAGCGCGAGCACACCGCGCGGCGACGTGCGGCACTGGCGATCACCGCTTTCGTGAGCGCGGCGAACATCGCTTCGCTCGTGCTCCTCAGCCGGCAGCTGCTGCAGCACGGGTCACCCAACGGAAGAGAGCTGATCACCTCAGGAGCGTTGATCTGGCTCACCAACGTGATCATCTTCGGTCTCTGGTATTGGGAAACCGATCGTGGAGGGCCCGGAGTGCGGGCAGCCGGGCATGACGAAGCCCCGGATTTCCTCTTTCCACAGATGAGCGACGACCGGATCGAGCCGATCAACTGGCGCCCTCAGTTCATCGACTACCTCTACGTCTCTCTCACGAACGCCGCGGCGTTCAGCCCAACCGACACGATGCCGCTCACACCCAAGGCAAAAAGCATCATGGGCATCCAATCGCTCGTCTCGCTCGTCACGATCGGACTCGTCGTCTCACGCGCAGTCAACATCCTGCAATAGCCCGCGAGGCCCCATCTCCACCGCCCTTTGGCGCGGAAGCATCACCATCTCAAGCGACCGCTCAGGCGAACACTGAACGTCGTGCGCCTCGATCGCCCGGTCAGTCGATTAGCCGGCGATCTCGACTCGCGCGGGACGGCGTTCGCGCGCCCGCTCGAGCGCGGCACGGACGAACTCGCGGAAGAGCGGTGCCGGCCGAGTCGGGCGCGACTTGAACTCCGGGTGGAACTGGGAGGCGACAAACCACGGGTGGTCGGGCAGCTCGATCACCTCGACGAGGCGCCCCTCCTCGAAGGTGCCGCTAATCACGAGGCCGGCGTCGACGAGCTGCTGGCGGTAGGCGTTGTTCACCTCGTAACGGTGGCGGTGGCGCTCGGAGACGACGGGCTTGCCGCGGTAGACATCACGGGTCTGGGTACCCTCCGCGAGCTCGACCGCTTGGGCGCCGAGCCTCATCGAGCCACCGAGATCCTCGACGTCCTTCTGGTCGGGGAGCAGGTCGATCACGGGGTACGGCGTCTCGGGGTCCATCTCGGTCGAGTTCGCCCCGTCGAGGTCGCAGACGTGACGGGCGAACTCGGAGACCGCGACGTGCATCCCGAGGCAGATGCCGAGGTACGGGATCGCGTCCTCGCGGGCGACGCGGCAGGCGAGGATCTTCCCCTCCCAGCCGCGCGAGCCGAAACCGCCGGGCACGAGCACCCCGTCTGCGCTCGCGAGCTCTGCGCGGGCCTCGTCGAGCGTCATATGCTCGGCGTCGACCCAGCGCACACGCACCGTGCAGCCGTTGTGGATCCCCGCGTGCTTGAGCGCCTCGTGGACCGAGAGGTAGGCATCGTGGAGCTTGACGTACTTGCCGACGAGCGCGATTTCGACCGTCTCGCGGCGGGTCCCGAGACGCTCGAGGAGCTCGTCCCATTCACCGAGGTCCGCATCCGGGGCCTCGAGCCCGAGCTTCTCGCAGACGAGCCGGTCGAGGCCCTGCTCCTGAAGCGCCTTCGGTACGAGGTACACGTCCGGGACATCGATCGCCGAGATCACGGCCTCGGAGTCGACATCGGCGAAGAGCGCGATCTTGTCGCGGATCTCGTGGTTCAGCGGCTCGGTGGAGCGGCAGACGAGGACGTCCGGGTGGATACCGATGCGGCGCAGCTCGTTGACCGAGTGCTGGGTGGGCTTGGTCTTCAGCTCCCCAGCGTTCGGAATGAAGGGGACGTAGGTGACGTGGATGTAGAGGACGTTCTGGCTGCCGACCTCGCGGCGGAACTGCCGGATCGCCTCGAGGAACGGTTGTGACTCGATGTCACCGACCGTGCCGCCGATCTCGGAGATGACGACGTCGGTGGCGGTCACCTCGGCGACCGAGCGGATGCGCGCTTTGATCTCGTTCGTGATGTGCGGGATCACCTGGACGGTCGAGCCGAGGTACTCGCCCTTCCGCTCCTTGCGCAGCACCCGGTCCCAGATCGCTCCTGCCGTGTGGTTCGCGGCACGCGACAGGTTCTCGTCGATGAAGCGCTCGTAGTGCCCGATGTCGAGATCGGTCTCGGCGCCGTCCTCGGTGACGAAGACCTCGCCGTGCTGGAAGGGGCTCATCGTGCCCGGGTCGACGTTCAGGTACGGGTCGAACTTCTGCACCTGCACCTTGAGGCCGCGCGACTTGAGCAGCCTTCCGAGCGAGGCCGCGGTGATGCCCTTTCCGAGGGACGAGACGACCCCGCCGGTCACGAAGACGTACTTGGTGGCGCTCACGCTTGCCCTCCCTGGCCGAGAAAACAGCGCCGTCCCGCGATCCGACTCACGGAACTCGACCCTAGCAGTCGTGGGCACCTCAGCACGAGATCGATGCTAGGGGGGCCTCAGGACGTCACGGTGCGGCGGCTGGCTGAACCGGGTCGTAGAGCCACACGGGGCCGAACTCACTCCCTCAGCGCCGCGAGGAACTCCGCGCCGCCGAGCATGCGCTCGAGCTCCTCGCGCTGCTCGTCAGCCCCGAGCGCCTCGATCCGGGTGTGGGTCGGGTCGCCGGGTACCTTCTCGACGCGGAAATGCCGGTCGGCGAGGGTCGCGATCTGCGGCAGGTGCGTGATCGTGAGCACCTGCGCCTTGCGCGCGAGACGGCGGATCGTCTCCCCGACCGCATGAGCAGTAGTGCCGCCGATCCCGGCGTCGATCTCGTCGAAGACCATCGTCTCGCCGCCGCCAACGGCTGCGATCGCGAGGGCGATGCGGGAGAGCTCGCCGCCCGAGGCGGTCTCGGCGACGGGCCCGAACGGCAGGCCGGCGTTCGGACGCACCGAGAACGAGACCTCGTCGGACCCGGACGGGCCCTGGTCGGCCACGCGGAGCTCCGCTCGGAACTGGCCCTCCCCCAGGCCGACGCCGGCAAGCTCGGCCGCGACAGCCTCGGCGAAGCGAGGGGCTGCTTCCCTGCGAGCGTCTCGAAGCACGGCGTGGAGGCGGTCGACCTCGGCCTGAGCCGCGACCTGCGCCTCGGCGGCGGCGCGGGCGGGGTCGTGGCCCTCGCCGAGCGCGGCCAGTTCGGCACGGGCGAGCGCGGCCTGCTCGAGCAGCTCGGCGTAGGTGTGCGCCTGATACCGGCGGCGGAGCGTTGCGACCCGATCGAGCGCCGCTTCGACCTCCTCCAGACGGCCCGGGTCGGCCTCGAGCCGATCGAGGAAGGCGCGCAGCTCGCTCGCGACCTCGCGGAGCGCGAGTTCCGCGCTGCGCAGCGCCTCGCCGTGCGAGGCCAGCTCGGGCGCAAGCTGCTCGAGCGGTGCCACGGCACGCTCGGCGGCCGCGACGAGGTCGGTTCCGCCCTCGTGCTCGTCGGAGGCGAGCGCGTCGAGCGCGGCCGCGGCTCCGAGCGCGAGCTCGGTCACGTTGCGAAGGCGCTCGCGCTCGGCCCGGAGATCGTCCTCGTCGCCGGGCGCGAGCCCTTCGGTGTCGGCGGCGAGGGCACGCAGCTCCTCGAGGCGCGCCCCGGCGGCAGCCGAGTCGCGGCTGAGCTCGGCGTGGGTTCGGCGGGCCGCAACGAGGCCACGCCAGGCGCGCCGCGCGGCCCGTGCGGTGTCGGAGCTACCGGCGTAGGCGTCGAGCACCGTGAGCTGGTAGGAAGGTCGCGCGAGTCGCCGCTGCTCGAACTGGCCGCTCATAGCGAGCAGCGCCTCGACGGCTGCGGCTACGTCTTCGCGCGCAGCGCTCCGACCCCACGCGTAGGCGCGCGTGCGGCCGTCGGCGAAGATCCGCCGTGCGAGCACGAGCGTCTGCTCGCCGTCGGGTCGAAGCTCTGCGAGCTCGCCGAGCACCTCGTCGTCGGGAAGGTCGAACTCGGCCTCGACGTAGGCTTCGCTGGCGGCGGCGCCGATCAGCGCCGCCTCGCCGCGGGCGCCGAGCAGCAGGCCGATTGCGTTCGAGAAGATCGTCTTCCCGGCTCCTGTCTCGCCCGTGATCGCGTTCAGGCCGGGGTCGAGCTCGAGCTCGGCCTCGCGGATCAGGACGAGGTTCTCGATGCGAAGGCGGCGGAGCATCCCGCCATCGTACGACGGCCGTGAGACTGCGGCGACCGTCTGTTCGGGCCGGAACCCCCGCTCCCGCGCGACGTCAAGCTGCCCGGTGGAGTCCGAGCCCCGGCGTGTGCGCGCGGCCTGCGGGCGCCGAGCTGCGGAGCTCGCTCGCGCGTGTCGAGCGCCACAGCCGGGTGCAGCGCGCCTTACGACCCCCCGTCGGCTCGGTCGTGTGGGTCAGCCGACGCCGAAGACCTGCGTATAGCGACCGAAGAACGTCTGCTCGGGTAGGGATGCGAGCAGCGTCCGGCTCTCGGCGAACCGCACGGTCAGCGCCGCGCCGCGGGGGAGAGCGCCCACTGCGCGGCCGTCGGCGAGGACGACCATCTCGACGTCGGGTGTGCGGTTCACGACGTCGAGCTGGAACTCCCGGCCGACCACGAGCGGCCGCGTGTTCAGGGTGTGCGGGGCAACGAGCGTGACCACTGCCGCGTCGAGGCCCCAGACGAGCACCGGACCGCCGTTCGAGAGGTTGTACGCGGTCGACCCGAGCGGGGTGGCGCAGATCAGGCCGTCGCAGGCCTGGGTCGCGAGCTCCTCGCCGTCGATCGCGTAGGCGATCTCGACGATCCGGCCCGGCGTGTTCCCGACGACGACTACGTCGTTGATCGCGACGTACCGTTCGTCTCCGAGTGAGATTTCGAGCGTCGGCACCGACTGCACGGCGTATTCCCCGGCGAACACGCGCGACAGTCCCAGCTCGAGCTCCTCGCCGGGGATCGCCGCGAGGAAGCCGACACGGCCGAAGTTCGCTCCGATCACGGGCACGCCCGTGTCGAGGAACCTGGTCAGCGCGCGCAGCATCGTCCCATCGCCGCCGAGCACGACAGCGATCTGCGGCTCACCGCCGTCCTCGCCGAGATGCAGCTCCACCCCGCTCGCCTCCGCCACTGCACGCAGCCGAGCGCCCGCCTGGTCGACGTTCTTCGTCACGCCGTGCGTGATCACGGACGCACGCTCAATGCGCGGCATCGTCGATCCATCCTTCTAGCTGCGGCGGAATCGTGGGGCGCTCGGCGTGGACGAGGTGCAGGACGAACTCATGGTTTCCCTTGGGGCCCGGCAGCCCCGAGTCTACGACTCCGGCAACCCGTCCCTCCCACCCGAGCGCCGTCTCGGCCACCTCGCGCAAGACACGCCGCCGCACCACGGGGTCGCGCACGACGCCCTTGCGCGTCTCGGCCGGTCCGACCTCGAACTGCGGCTTGACGAGCACGAGCGCCTGCCATCCCGCCCGTGCGAGCCGGAGAGCGGGAGGCAGCGCCATCCGGACGGAGATGAACGAGACGTCGCAGGTGAGAAGCTGAGGAGCGAACGGCAGCGCGGTCAAGGTGCGAGCGTTCGTCCGCTCGAGCACCGTCACGCGCGGGTCGTTGCGAACGCGCGGGTGCAGCTGTCCATGGCCGACATCGAGTGCGATCACGCGCGCGGCGGCCCGCTGGAGCAGCACGTCGCTGAACCCGCCCGTCGAGGCGCCCACGTCGAGGCAGTCGAGGCCGGCCGGGTCGATGCCGAACGCATCGAGGCCGTTCGCGAGCTTGATCCCGGCACGAGACACATACGGCGGCGGCTTCTCGACCTCGAGCGGCGCGCCGTCGTCGATCTGCTCGCCGGGCTTCGCATGCCCCGGAACGAGCCCGGCCATCACGAGGGCCTGCGCTTGCGCGCGGCTCTCGGCCAGGCCCCGCTCGACGAGCAGGACGTCCAGGCGCTTCCTCGTCACGACGTCCGCGCGGCGAGCCCCGCGACGATCTCGGCCAGGACGGAGGTGTCCGCCGGGATCTCCGCCAGCCGCGTCTCGGCACGCGTTGCAGCATCGTCGGCGAGCCCGCGTGCGGCTTGTTCCCCCACTTCGGTCACGTACCCGTCACCGTCGAGAATGTCGTCGACCACCTGGAAGAGCAGCCCGAGCTCGGCTGCGAACGCCCGCCAGGGTGCATGCTCGGCGGCCGGCACGCCCGCCGCCCAGACGCCGCACATCACCGAGGCAGAAAACAGGGCGCCCGTCTTCAGCCGGTGGAGCTCGGCGAGGTCGTGGCCGCCTTCGAGATCCTGCTGCTGCCCGCCGATCATCGCGAGCGTCGCCTCGACGAGCTCACGGGCGACGTCCGCTCCGCAGTCGAGCGCGAGCCGGAACGCCTCGGCGACGAGCGCGTCCCCGGCGAGGATCGCGGTCGCCTCACCGAACGCCGCCCAGACGCTCGGGCGGCCGCGCCGCTCCTCGTCGCCGTCGAGCGCCGGAAGGTCGTCGTGGACGAGCGAGAACGAGTGCACGAGCTCGACCGCGACCGCCGCCGGCATCAACATGTCGACCTCGCCGCCGGCGGCCTCGCCGACGGCGAGGCAGAGCACCGGGCGCACCCGCTTGCCGCCGAGCGAGTACCGGATCGGCTCATGGAGCGAACCGAGCGAAGGGGTCGGCTCGAGCTCCGCCAGATAGCCCTCGACCAGCTCCCGCAGCTCCTCAGGCGCTCGCGGCATCCGCCCCCGCCGCCTGGTGGGCGCGCTGCAGCTCGGCCTCGATCTCCTTGGCGATCTCGACCAGCTCCTGCAGCACTTCGATCGCCTGCTCACCCTCGACGCCGGCGAGCCGCTCACGCGCCACGTCGAGCTTGTCGAGCAGGACCTCGGCCCGCTCGAGTGCCTCGTTTGCGCTCACTCCGTCACCGCCTCCTCTCGCTGGATCCGCCCCAGAATGCCGTTGACGAGTCTCGCGCCCTCGTCGGATGCATAGCGCTTGGTGAACCCGACCGCCTCGTCGATCGCTACCTCCTGCGGAACATCGCCGCGATCGAGCTCACGGATCGCGACCCGGAGCGCGCTTCGCTCGACGACGCCGAGCCTGTTGGCGGTCCAGCCCTCCGCGGCGGCCGTGATCCGCGTGTCGAGCTCCTCGGCGTGAGCGACCGTCTCCTCTGCGAGCTCGCGCGCCCATGAATCGATCTCGCCGCCGTACTGCGAGCCGACTTCGGTTGCCGAGAGATCCCACTGGTAGACGAGAAAGAGCGCCTGCCGGCGCGCCTGCCGGCGGGAGGTCATTCGAGCTCCCCGATCGCGATGTCGACCGTCGCGTCGATCCCGCACATCGCCTTCAGCGCGGCCGCGACCTCTCCCTGCGCCCGCGCTGCGAGCTCGACGAGCGGCTCGCCGCGCCGAACCGCAACCGAAAGGCGGACGGCGCGGGCGTCGAGATCGATCGTGCGCCGCCGCCGGACGCGAATGCCCTCGACGCTCTCGGCGGCGCGAGCCGCGATCTCGACCAGCACGCCCTCGGGCACCGTGACCGTCCCACTCTCGCTCGTGAGCACGAGACTCATGCCGCCACCGCCGTCAACTCGGCGAGCGTCGAGGTCGAGTAGTCGCCGCTTCGGAACTCGTCGCTTCCCAGGATCTCGAGCGCGAGCTCACGTGTCGTCGGAACGCCTTCGACGACGAGCTCGCGGAGCGCCTGCTCGGCACGGACGATCGCAGCGGGCCGGTCGACATCCCACACGACGAGCTTCGCGATCAGAGAGTCGTAGTAGGGCGAGATCGTCGTCCCGTCCTCGACGAAGGTGTCGATGCGGACACCAGGCCCGAGCGGCGGCCGGAACCGGGTCACGATTCCGGGCGCGGGCATGAAATCACGCGTCGTGTCCTCGGCGTTGAGGCGGATCTCGATCGAATGGCCGCCGCGAGGCGCTCGACCCGCCAGGGTGAGGCGCTCGCCCGCCGCCACGGAGAGCTGGGTGCGGACGATGTCGATGCCCGTGCACAGCTCGGTGACCGGATGCTCGACCTGGAGGCGGGCGTTCAGCTCGATGAACGAGAACGCCCCGTCGGGGCCGAGCAGGAACTCGAACGTCCCGGCGTTGACGTACCCGACCGACCGGCACGCACGTTCGGCCGCGGCCTCCATCTCCTCGCGCAGCTCACGCGAGAGCGCCGGCGAGGGCGTCTCCTCGACGAGCTTCTGGTGGCGGCGCTGGATCGAGCACTCGCGCTCGCCCAACGTGAGGACGTTGCCATGACCGTCGCAGAGCACCTGGATCTCGATGTGGCGCGCGGGGACGACCACCTTCTCGACGTAGAGCGTCCCGTCGCCGAAGGCCGCTTTCGCCTCGGCCGACGCGGCCTCGAACGCGTCCTCGAGCTCACCCGGCTCCTCGACGAGCCGCATGCCGCGGCCGCCGCCCCCGGCGGAGGCCTTGAGCATCACGGGGTATCCGATCTCCCCGGCGGCCGTCTGCGCCTGCGCGAGCGTCGTCGCGCCTTCGGTGCCAAGGACGGTCGGGACGTCTGCGGCACGCATCGCCGCACGCGCGGCGATCTTGTCGCCCATCGTCTCCATCACCGAGGCGGGCGGCCCGACGAAGACGAGCTCGTTGGCGACGCAAGCCTCGACGAAGGCCGGGTTCTCGGACAGGAACCCGTAGCCCGGGTGCACCGCCTCGCAACCGGTCGTGACGGCCGCCGCAACGATCGAGGGGATGTGCAGGTAGCTCTCGGAGGCGGGAGGTGGCCCGACGCGAACCGCGTCGTCGGCAAGCCTCACGTGCGCGGCATCGGCATCGGCGGTCGAGTAGACGGCGACCGCCTCAGCGCCCAGCTCGTGCAGCGCGCGGATCACGCGGACGGCGATCTCGCCGCGATTTGCGACCAGGACCCGCTTGAACATCTAGATTCCGACCGGGCGGCCGTTCAGCGGCTCGAGCTCGAACAACAGCTGGCCATATTCGACCGGCTCGGCGTCGGAGACGTGGATCCGGCGGACGATCGCCTCGATCTCCGCCTTGACCTCGTTCATCAGCTTCATCGCCTCGAGGATGCACAGGACCTGCCCCGGCGAGACGGGGTCGCCCTCCTCCACAAACGGTGCGACCCCGGGGCCGGAGGAGCGGTAGAAGGTTCCGACCATCGGACTCTCGACTGTGACGAAGCCGCCGTTTGGCCTGGCGCGGGCCGGCGCGTCGAGCTCCGCCGGCTCTGCATGTCGCAGCTCGGAGACCGGCGCGGCGACCGAACGGCGGGCGGTGATCCTCACGCCGTCCTCCTCGACGGTGATCTCGGCGAGACCCGATTCCTGCACCATGCGGACGACCGAGCGGATCTGCTCATCCCGTTCGTGGGCGGCGCCCACGTCGCCGATCGAGTCGGAGCCGCGCGCGCGGCTGCGGATCGACTGCAGGAGCGGCTCGGCCTCGTCGCCGAAGAGCGCGAGCAGCAAGAGTTCCTCCTCGCTCGCGGCGAGCCCCTGCGCGCGCAGCCGGAGCGCGTCGATGTCGACCGGCTCGGGCGGCGCATCGTGGCCGAGCAGCTCGACCGCGCGCTGGAGCGCGAGATCGATCGGCCCGGGTGTGTGGCCGAAGCGCCCGAGCACGAGGTCGCGAACCTCGTCGATGATCGTCGCGTAGCGGTTCGCGGCGAGGACGTTGACGAGCGCTTGCGAGCCGACGATCTGGCCCATCGGGGCCGCGAGCGGCGGCGACCCGACCTCGGTGCGAACCCGCTCGACCTCGTCGAGCACCTCGTCGAGCCGGTCGGAATGGCCGCTGCTGCGGAGCTGGGCGTCGATCACCGACACGAGCCCCGGCGGCAGCTTACGCCGTGCCGCCCTGACCGAAACCCGCGGCAAAAGGGGGCTGATCGGCATGTCCCCGACGTGCTCGTCAACGAGGTCGGCGGCCTCCCAGATCTTCTCGACGTCGACCCCCGGGTCGTGGCCGATCCCGGCGAGTGCCTGAGCGAGCGACTCCGCCGAGACGCGGTGGGTTGCGAGCGCGACCGGGTACACGGCGCAGCCGATCACATCCACGCCCGCGCGGGCCGCCTCGAGCCCGAGCGCGAGCCCGTTACGACCGGCACCCTGGCAGTAGAGGCCGACGGGCAGCCCGGAGAGCTCGCGGAGCTCGGCGACGAGCTCGCCTGCGCGGTGGGGCTGCAGGAGACCCGCCGGGTCGTCGAGGACGATGCGCGCGGCCCCCATCTCGGGCAGCTTCCTCGCCGCCTCTGCAAGCGACTCGCGACGGCTCGATCCGTAGAGAAGCCCGGCGTCGAACTCGCGGCCGGCGGCGATCACCGCCTCGGCGGCAACCTGGAGGTTGCCAGCGTCGTTCAACGGGTCGTGGAGCCGGAACACGTCGATGCCGCTCGCGGCTGCACTCGCCATGAACCGCCGGACGAGGTCGTCCCCAACCGGCCGCGAGCCGACCAGGAAACCGCCCCGCACGGCGAGCATCAGCGGCGTCTTCGTGCGCGCCTTGATCGCCCGGATGCGCTCCCACGGGCTCTCGACGCCTTTGCGGACGGCCGCATCGAACGCGCCGCCGCCGGAAACCTCCAGGTAGGCGTATCCCGCCCCGTCGAGGATCTCGGCGAGGCGCAGCAGCTCCGCGGTCGGCATCGCGGTCGCAAGCGGCTCCTGCGAGAGGACGCGAATCGAGGTGTCGACGAGCCTCGGCACAACGTGGGACCATAGCGTGGACGAGCCGCGATCCCGCCGTTGACGACGCCTCGCCCGAGACCTACATTCGGGCGACGAGATACGCGCTCGTTGCTCTCGCGGCGATTGCCGTGATGATGGCGGCCGGCACAGCCGCCGGGGACGGTGTCCCTCACTGGAAAGCCTGGCTCTGCTTCCCGGGCACCGCTGACGACTGGTGCTCGGTTCGAGCTCACCACCGACATCTTCACCGCAAGCGGCGCGCACACGACCGTCGCGGTCTCCGTGCCCGCGGACCCGGCGATCGACTGCTTCTACGTCTATCCGACCGTCAGCGAGGAGCACCTCGGGAACGCCGACCTCGTGGTGAATCCTCCCGAGCGCGAGACGGCGATCACCCAGGCGGCGCGCTTCTCGCACCTCTGCCGGGTCTACGCCCCGCTCTACCGGCAGACAACGGCGTACTCCGACCAGTACCACGGCGATCCGAAGCTCGCCTACGCAGACGTCCTCGCGGCGTGGAAGGACTACCTGGCGCACTACAACGACGGGCGCGGCGTCGTCCTGATCGAGCACTCGCAGGGCTCGTTCGTGCTCGATCTGCTGCTGCAGCAGCAGATCGAGAACGTCCCCTCCACCCGCAAGCTCCTCGTCTCGGCGGTCCTCCTCGGCGGCGACGTCGTCGTCGCGGACGGCTCGAGCGCGGGCGGCACCTTCACGCACGTGCCGGCGTGCCGATCGACGACCGAGACGGGCTGCGTCGTCGCCTACTCGAGCTGGAGCAGGACTCCGCCGGCCGACGCCGACCTCCAGGACGTGAACGCAGGCAAGAG
>DATKRX010000075.1:0-5397 GCA_035531915.1 Gaiellaceae bacterium
AGTCCGTGACCGCCGGCGAGGGCATCGAGACACTCGTCGGCTCGGGGACCCCCGGCTACGACGGCGGCGGTGGTCCCGCGTCCCTCGCGGAGTTCGACGCGCCATGTGGAATCCCGCTCGACGCAGCAGGTGACCTCCTCGCCACAGACTTCAGCGACAGCTTCAGACCCTGGTCTTGCGGACGGCGCCCGGATCGGCACCGAGGAGGCTCGACTTCCGCGCGGAAGGCCGATCCCGGCACCCCGAGCGAAACGAAGCCAGGTGACTCGGCCGGCCGAGAGTCAGGGGATCTCGGCTCTGATGAACGAGTTTGCCCCGCTCTCGGGCAGGCTCTAACCTCGCTTCGTCGCTCGACGAGTTCCTCAGGCCCGGGCGAAGGTGGACAAGACCCGGACTCGTTCCGTCGCCTTGGCAAATGCCCTCACGTGGCGGTAGGCGCGCGTGGGTCGTGAACCGCCCTTTCGCGTTCATGGCGTCCGAGCTGCTGGACTCACGCGGATCGAGGCTAAGTGCTCTAGGTGGCTGGTGTCTTTCGCACCCGTTCCGATTCGCGATCTGGAAGGCGATGTAGGAGAATTACATCGGTGGAACTCTCCTGAAGGAGTGACCGATGACCCTTGGAACAGCTGATCGCCAGGGCAACCTGCTCGACGACATGAGCGCCTTCTGCGACAGGACGCTTCCACACGACTCGATCTACGCGTTCATGCACCGTGAACGCGAGCGGCTCTTCCCCGACAGCGCCTTTGCTGACCTGTTCTCCGACGAGGGACGCCGCTCGGTCCCTCCCTCGGTCGTCGCGACCGCGATGGTGCTCCAGCGCCTGGAAGGCCTGTCGGACCGCGAGGCCGCGGAGCGGTTCGCGTTCGACACCCGCTGGCGTTACGCGGCCGGTGTCGGCAGCTACGACACCGGGGGATGGACGATCTTCTCCCACACGGTCTTCGTCGACCTGCGCGAGCGACTCCGGGGATCGGAGCGCCCCGACCGGGTCTTCGAGATCGCCCTCGACGCCGCGAAGGCAGCCGGCTTGGTCGGCAAGAAGCGAGTCCTCGACTCGACGCCGCTCTACGACGCCGTGGCGACGATGGATACGATCACGCTCATCCGATCCGCGATCCGCAACTTGTTGAAGGTCGCAGATCGAACGCTTTCGGCAGAGCTGCGAGCGGCGCTGTCGAGCGGGGACGAGTACGCGAGCGCTGCGAAACCCCAGATCGACTGGGACGACAAAGCGGCCCAAGCCGAGCTCGTCGACAGCCGTGCGCGCGACGGCTACGCGGCGCTCGTGCTCCTCGAAGGGCGCGAGCTCGACCCCGCGGTGGGCGAGGCCGCGGCGCTGTTAGCGACCGTGCTCGGCCAGGACCTCGAGGCCGCAGACGACGGCACTTTGCAGATCGCCCGGCGCGTCGCTCCGGACCGGGTGATCTCCACGGTCGACCCCGAGACCCGTCACGGTCACAAGACCTCCGCGCACTCCTTCGATGGGTTCAAAGGTCATGCGGCGATCGACCCGGACTCCGAGATCATCACCGCAACCGTCGTCTCGGCGGGCAATGCAGGCGACGCGAGCGTCGCCTGCGAGCTGATCGCCGATCTCCTCGAAGATGACGCGCCGGCCGAGGACGGCGCGACCGGTGTCGAGCATGGGGGCGAGCCGCCAACGTCGCAACAAGAGCGACCGACCCTCTACGGCGACGCCGCCTACGGGACCGGCGAGATCCAGTCCCTCCTCGCAGATGCAGGGATCGACTCGAAGTGCAAGACCCAGCCACCGGTTGGAAAGAACGGACTGTTCGCGAAGGACCGGTTCCGGGTCGACCTCGAGACCGACACCGTGACCTGCCCGGCCGAGATCACCGTGCGCATCGGGCGGCTGATCGACAAGTCGGGCGTCGCGAAGTTCGCCCACCACTGTGGGACCTGCCCGCTCGCCGCGCAGTGCACGACGTCGACGCTCGGGCGCAAGGTCCGCGTCGGAGTGCACGAGGCCGCCCTCGCGCGGGCACGCGCCGAGCAGACCGATCCCAAGTGGCGAGCCGACTACCGGGCAACGCGGCCGAAGGTCGAACGAAAGCTCGCCCACCTCATGCGACGCCGGCACGGCGGGAGACGCGCTCGTGTACGCGGCAAGCTCCGCGTCGGAGCCGACTTCAGCCTTCTCGCCGGTGCGGCCAACCTCGCGCGCCTCGCGACCCTCCGGGCTCGCTCGACGCCGGGCGGTGCATGGGTCGTGGCCGGATAGCCCGGGGAGAGGGGGCACGTTGATCCCGTGAGCGATGCCGAGCGCCAGGTTCCTGGGACGAATCAGCCCTTGTTCGCTCCATCTTGGGCGTTCTTTGCCGGAGCACATGAGGCGCCCTCGACCGCTGTCGGCGGCACACTCCTCACGCTGAACACTCGTTCAACACCAGCCACCTAGACGGTGAGGCCTCCGTCGACGACCATCGTCTGGCCCGTCATCGCGCTCGAACGGTCCGTCGCGAGAAACACTGCCGCTTCTGCGATCTCTCCTGGCGAGCAGACCCGACGCATCGCAGACATCCCGGTCAGGATCTCGACGCCCTGCTCCGGCTCGTAACCGAACTCCTTGGCGATCCCGGGCATCGCCGACTGATAGATCGCGCTCTCGGGCATCGCTCCGGGCACCAGCACGTTGACCCGCACCCCGTCGGGGCCGACCTCTGCGGCCACGGTCCGCGCGAAGCCGAACAGCGCCGACTTCGTGGCCGCGTAGCACGCGGCGAGCGGAAAGCCGCGCAAGGCCCCCGCGCTTGAAACGAGCACGATGGAACCTGAGCGCGCGGGAAGCATCTGGGCGAGGGCCGCCTGGGTGCAGAGGAATGTCGAGCGAAGGTTCACCCGCATCACCGCTTCCCACTCGCTCAACGAAAGTGTCGCGAGCCGCGTCGGAGTGCCGTGGGTGGCCGCGCAATGCAACAGCGCCGAACAAGGCCCGAGGTGCTCGGCCGACTCGCGGAACAACCGATCCACGTGATCAGGCTCCGCAACGTCCGCGATGACAGCGAGGGCACGGCCGCCTGCGCGCTGGACGGCCGAGACGGTCGCTTCGAGCGTCGACGCGCTTCGTCCGGCCACCGCGACGGCGTAGCCCTCGCGAGCGAGGCCGAGTGCGCTCGCGCGCCCAAGGACTCCTCCACCGCCGGTGATGATCGCGACCTTGGACGTCATGGGTGACTCCTCTCCTCTCGTTGGGCCACCTCGGTGGCCGGTTTGCTCTCTTGTGATCGCGGGGCGCGCTCGTCGAGCGAGCGGGGCCGTCGGTGCACCTTCACCTCCTGCACCGATCCTCCACGAGCAGCTCGCTCGCCCGGCCCCGGACCGACGCGAGATCGGGGACGCCGAGCAGTGCGAGCGTCCGGTCGACCTCGCCGGCGAACAGTTCGAGGACCCGGGACGCGCCCGCGCGCCCTCCGACTGCGAGCCCCCAAAGGTACGGGCGGCCGATCAGGCACGCCGACGCCCCGAGCGCGACCGCCTTCACCACGTCGGTGCCGCGCCGTACGCCACCGTCGATGAGCACCGGCACCCGACCCCCGACCGCCTCGACGACCTCGGGGAGCGCGACGAGCGACGGCAGGGCTCCGTCGAGCTGACGGCCGCCGTGATTCGACACCACGACGCCGTCGACCCCCTCATCGACGAGCCGCGCGGCCGCGTGCGCATCGAGCACGCCCTTCACGACGAGGGTTCCTTTCCACAGTTCGCGCAGCCAACGCAGGTCCGCCCAGTTCGCCGAGGGGTTGAGCTGCGAATTGACGAACTTGCCAAGCGCGACCGTGCGGCCTCGGCGCCCCTCGCTCACGTTGGCGAAGGTGACCGGCGCACGAGCGCTTCGCAACATCCATCCCGGGCGGCTCAGCACGCCCGCGGCGTTCTTCACGCCGATCCTCGGCGGGATCGTCATGCCGTTGCGCAGGTCCCGCTCCCGAGATCCCGACAGCGGAACGTCGACGGTGAGGCACAAGGCCGTGTAGCCGGCACGCGCAGCACGCTCGACGAGTCCTCCGGTGACCTCGCGGTCTCGCCAGAGATAGAGCTGGAGCCAGAGCGGCCCCCCGGCCGCGGCCCTCACCTCCTCGATCGAGCAGCTCGAGGCCGTCGACACGACGAAGGGGACGCCGGCACCGCTCGCCGCCGCGGCGGCCTCGGCCTCGCCGTGGGGCCACGCGAGGCCCGCGAGGCCGGCCGGCCCGAGGAAGACGGGAGACGCGAACTCCGTGCCGAAGAGCTCCGTCGAGATACGCCGGGTCGTGACGTCCTCGAGGAGCTGCGGCCGGAACCACCACCGCGCGAAGGCGGCTTCATTGCCCGAGACCGTCGTCTCGTCCTCAGCGCCGCCGTCGATGAAGTCGAAGACCATCGGCGGGAGCACACGACGTGCACGCGCGCGGAGCAGGTCGATTGACCAGCACCGCTCGAGGTGTCTCGTGGCCCCATTTCGCTTCCTCACGGCATGCCGCCCCTCATTCGTCGCGTCCGAGTAGCAGGACGTTGTGGTACTGAGCGCCCGAGCCCGCGCCCGTCACGAGCGCGTGGCGCGCCCCATCGACCTGGGCGGTTCGGGCCGTGCCCCGGAGCTGGTGCACGGCCTCGATGATCTTCAGCGTCGGACCGCCCCAGCCGATGTGGCCGAACGAGAGCAGGCCGCCGTCGGTATTGAGCGGCAGCCCCCCGCCGGGGCCTACTCCGAGTTCGAAGGCGTAGTCGGTGCCTTCGCCCGGTCCGCAGAACCCGAGAGCCTCGAGCTGGCGGACGACCTCGAAGATGTTGATGTCGTAGAGCTGGAGCACGTCGACGTCACCTGGATCGAGCCCCGCCATGGCAAAGGCCCGGCGCCCCGCATCCGATCCGATGCGGCCGACGTCATCGAAGCGAGGAGGGTTGACGTACTGCTGGCGGTACCACTCGCACGCTCCGCCGAGGAGGCGAACCGGCAGCTGGCGACCATCGCGGGCTCGCTCGAGCGACGTCAAGACCATCCCGGCCGCGCCCTCGTTCGCGAGGCAGACCTCGAGGAGATGCAACGGCGACGCGACGACGGGCGAGGCGAGCACATCCTCCGCGCTGTAGGGGCCCCGTCCCGCCATCAGGGCCTCGGGATTGCCCGAGCCGGTATTTCGGATCGCCGCGGCGAGGCCGGCAAGGCGCTCGCGGTTGGGTCGGTAGCGGTTGAGATACACCTGCGCGACGAGCGCGAATTGCGCCTGGGTGATCGACCCCCAGCAGGAGACGAACTCATTGTCCGGCCGCGTGTACGAGGCGACGGCATCCCCGGTGCCGAGCGCCGCCTGGCCGCCAACGACGAGCGCGACCTCGCACTGGCCGGTCGCGATGGCGGCGGCTGCGTCGAGAGCCGCCGGTACGCCCTGGGGG
>DATKRX010000076.1:0-2257 GCA_035531915.1 Gaiellaceae bacterium
TCAGGATCTCGGATTCGCAAAGCTCGACCGCGACCGCTCGGAGCGCACGGGTTTCTCCGAGGTCATCTACGGTGAAGGGAAGACGGTCGAGCAGATCGTTCGCCTGCTCAAGGAGCTCGTCGGAACCGAGCGGCGCGTGCTCGCCACGCGGGTAAGCCCGGAGGCCGCCGCCGCAGCCTGCGCGGAGCTTCCCGAGCTCGACTACAACGAGGCGGCGCGAACCCTTTCCTGGCGCGCCCCGGGCGAGCCGCCTGCGCGCTACGAGGGCTATGTTGCAGTCGTCAGCGCCGGCACCGCCGACCAGCCGGTCGCCGAGGAGGCGGCAGTCACCGCGGAGGCCTTCGGCTGCCGCGTGGAGCGCGTCTACGACGTCGGCGTTGCCGGCATCGATCGGCTCTTCGCAAATCTGGAGGTGATCCGTGGAGCTACCTCGATCGTGGTTGTCGCGGGAATGGAGGGGGCGCTCGGAAGCGTTCTTGCCGGGCTCGTTCGCAACCCCATCGTCGCCGTTCCCACGAGCGTGGGCTACGGCGCGAACTTCCGCGGACTCTCGGCGCTCCTGACGCTCATCAACGCCTGCGCCCCGGGCATCAGCGTCGTGAACATCGACAACGGCTTCGGCGCGGGCTACTATGCAGCGCTCGTCGCCTCGCTTCCCGCCGCCTCGGGTGCAGCGCCGGCGACGAACGGACGGCGCGCCGATGCAGGGAGCGCGCAGTGATGCGGACGCTCTATCTGGACTGCATCTCCGGCGCGAGCGGCGACATGACCGTCGGCGCGCTCCTCGACCTCGGCGGCGACTTCGACCGGCTCCAAGCGGAGCTCGCAAAGCTCGCAATCGGCGACGAGTTCACCGTGAGCAGGGAGAAGGTGCGCCGCTGCGGCATTACGGCGACCCACTTTCGCGTTCATGTCGCGAGCGAAGCGGCTGCAGCAGCAGGGCTCGAGCACGGTCACGACCACCCACACGACCATGAGCACGAGGGCGGCGCGCACCACGGCGAGGAGGGGCACGACCACGCGGAGGGCGGCCATCATCACCATGGCGCCCACGGCCACGACGTCCGCTCGCACGCCGACATCGTCGAGATCATCCGGCGCGCCGGATACAACGAGAGGACGACGGCATACGCGCTTTCAATGTTCGATCGGATTGCGCGGGCCGAGGCGAAGATACACGGAGTACCGGTGGAGAGCGTGCACTTTCACGAGGTGGGCGCCGTCGACTCGATCGTCGACATCGTCTCGATCGCAGTGCTCGTGGACATGCTGTCGCCCGACCGCATTGTCGCATCCCCCCTGCCGCTCGGCGGCGGCAAGGTCCGAACCCAGCACGGCATCTACCCCGTCCCCGCGCCCGCGACGCTCGAGATCCTCGCCGGCGTCCCGACGCGCGAGGAGAGCATTCAGTTCGAGCTGACGACGCCGACGGGCGCGGCAGCGGTCGCGACGCTCGCGCACTCCTTCGGGCCCCTTCCCGCCATGACGGTGGAGACCGCAGGCTACGGCGCCGGCAGCAAGGATTTTCCCGATCGGCCGAACGTGCTCCGCGCCGTCCTCGGCAGGAGCGAAGGGCTCGACCGGCCGGCGCCGTCGGAAGTGACGGACGCGGTCCAGTCGGCCCTCCTCCAGGCGGGCGCCGCCGATGAGCACATCGATGCGGAGATGATGAAGGTCGAGGTCAACCTCGACGACATCTCCGGGGAGATTCTCGGCAGCCTGATGGAGCGCCTGCTCGGCGCCGGGGCGAACGACGTATTCTATGTCCCCATCTACATGAAGAAGAACCGCCCCGCGGTGAAGCTCGAGCTCCTCTGCGGCTCCGCACGCCTGCCCGCGATCCGGGAGATCATCTTCCGGGAGACATCGACCTTCGGCCTGCGCTACCACCTCTTCACGGCACACCGCCTCGGCCGGAGGTGGCGCACGGTCGAAACCCCGTGGGGGACGGTGCGGGTGAAGGAGGGGATCTATGGCGAAGAGGTGGTTCAGCAGTCGCCCGAATACGAGGACTGCCGCCGGATCGCCGAAGAGCACGCCGTTCCGCTGAAGCGGGTCTTCGAGGCTGCGCGCAGGGCCCTCGAATAGCGGCGGGCCGGCCGGCGCCCCTTCGGCTACAGCGCCTTCGCGAGCACGCGGTTGAGGCGCTTCACAAAATCCGCCGGCTTCTTGATCTCCGCGCCTTCGACGAGAAGGGCTTGCTCGAGCAGGAGGAAGCTCACATCCTCGAGCATGGCCGCGTCCGAGTCGTTCGATG
>DATKRX010000077.1:0-31425 GCA_035531915.1 Gaiellaceae bacterium
GCACAAAAAGACGCTCACGCAATCGCACTTGACATCTATAGGAACGTCAGTGACGGTTCAGTCCCTAACGCGAGGGTGATCTTGGTCGTGGTGGTCACGGGATTCTCCTTTGGATCTGGAGTCGGTCTAGGACTCAACCGATGTGACCGATGTGACCGGTGCGACTGGCTCGAAACGGAATCCGCAATGGCGACAGACTGCCGCCGACGCCTGAACGCTCTCGGCGCAGTCGGGGCACGCCTTTTCGAATCGATAGCCGCAAAACCTGCACACGCGGGCGGTGGCTTGAATGCTCTCCGCGCACTCTGGGCAGGCTTTGGTTCCGATTCCAGCTCCGCCCGAAAGCGCGATCACACTGTTTAGACCTTCACGCTTGACGACAATCGTGTCGGCAATCATGTCGTGGAGTGCGCGCTTGCGATCGTTCCACCCCGCCAAGAAGAACCCGATTAGGAGGATGAGGGTCGAAAGGTACTTGGCGAAATAACGAGCTGTCGCGCGCCATAGAGTGAGCCGACTACCATCCGGCCTCATCACAACCAGCCCAATGATCATCTTGCCGACTGTGGCCTGGCGGGAGGAACTCTCAAGAAGTGCGGAGTAGAGCCAATAGCCAACAATCAATATCAAGTAGAAGAGGATTCCAACCGCAGTTCCACCAGAGTGAAACACCAATGCAAACACGCCCGTGATCAATTCTTGCGGGTGCCGGGAAGGGTCGCTAGCTTGGAGGGATGCCAGACTTTTGGAAGTTCCTCGGAAACACCTTGTACGTCACCGTGGCCACCCTCAGCCTTCCGGGATACTACTCAGCGCGCGGCGCTTTGTTCGCAGCCCTTGACAGGCACGACCTAGACGCAGCAGAGGATTGCTACCGCCGTATGAGCGTTTCCGCAATGTTCATTCCCGAAGAAGTTTAACCCGAGGCGACTAAAACGCTCGAACTCTTTCGCCTCGATCAGGTCTCGCTTCTAGTCTTCGTCTTGGCGAAGACAACCTCTCGGGTGGCGAAGTCGATTCGGATCAGATCCACGTCTTGCGCTGCCCACGGTCAAGACTTGGCAGCGCTGTTGTCCATGCTCCGCAGCTCGGTCACCTGGCGTGGATAGCAAGATCAAAAGTCCTGCAAAACCCACTAGTTTGCTACTATTTTCCTCCTCGGAAACATACGGAAAACTTCTGAAAGGAACGTCACCATGTTGCAGAGGCTCCTGAACATCATCCGGATGAAGCGGTACTTCCGCAAGCGCCGGTAAGCACCCGTTGCAGCTCCCGACCTACGTCGTCTGCCCGGCCTGCCGGGGAGCGATAGACGGACGCCTCGAGTGCGGCTCATGCGGCCGGGCCTACGTGGCGAACAACGGGATCGCGAGCCTGCTCGACCCGTCGGCGCCGGGCCTCGAGGCGAAGCTTCGCGAGCTCGCGGCGTGGCCGGAACTCGCGAAGGAGCAGGGCTGGTACGAAGCCGACGACCGAATCGACGCTGCGCTCCCGTTCTTGAACCGCGACCTCGGCTGGTCGGACCGCGCGTGGGCAGCGACCGAGCACGGCTTCCAGCTCCTACTCGACCGCTATGTCCACCCCGGTGATCGGGTGCTCGAGATCGGCGCTGCGAAGAGCTGGGCCTCGCAGCACCTGCTGCCCCTCGGCTGCGAGTACGTCGCCTGCGACCTCGTCGTCGACCCGCTGATCGGGCTCGGCCGCGGCCGCTTCTTCGAGGAACGCGTCGGCCCATACCTGCGCGTGCAGGCCGACGGCGAGCGCCTCCCCTTCACCGACGGCACTTTCGACGTCGCCTTCTGCGTCGCCACCCTCCACCACGCGCTCGACCTGCGCGCCATGGTCGGCGAGCTCGCTCGGGTCACGCGCAGAGGCGGCAAGGTCGCGGGGTTGAACGAAGGAACGCGCGCGCCCTACCGCAGCGGCGCGAACCCCGAGCAGGAGCACGAGAAGGAGCTCGGGATCAACGAGCACGTCCACACGATGTGGACCTATCTCGGCGCGTTTGCCCGCTCGGGCCTGCGCCCGGTGCGGGTCGAATACGCCCAGGGGCCGGGCGAGCTCTCGCAGCGGAACATCGCGGGCAAGCTCCTCCGCCTCGGCCGCACGCCGGCGACACTGTGGGCGCTGAACGCTTATCCGTACTCGGGCGTCAGCGTCTATGCCCAGCGCCGATAGGCTCCCTCTTCTGCACTCGACCTCGCCGGAGCCGGCGGCGACCAGGACCAAGCCACGGGCAACTCGTCTCCGTCACCCCCTTCCCCCCTTGGGGCGCCGGACACCCGGCGAGTGCGAGCGCGACTCAACCGCAGTCGGTCATGCTCGGTGTGTGCCACCGAGAGGGCCGCGTCGGCGCCTACCACGAATCGCGGCTTCCGCCTGAGACCGTACTGTCGGACGTTGTGTCGTCCCCAGCGGCGTCCGGCTCTCCGCCTCCTCTAGGTACCGCTGAACCTGCGGCGTCCACGCCGCCGACCCATGCCCAGATCGCCCGCGCTCGTGTGTTGCGCCGTTGGTTGCTCCTCTACGACATCGTCGTCCTAGCGGGGCTCCTCGCCGTCGCGATCCTGTATTTCCGCACGACCGCGATCGGTCATCTTCTCCCTTCCCAGTTACGCGGGCTCCCTGCGTACACGGCCTGGTTCGGCACGCTCGGAAGCCTCGCGATCAGCATGAAGGGCATCAACGACCACGGACCCGAGGAACCCTGGGGCGGGCGCTGGCCGCTCTGGTTCCTCAGCAGGCATTCACGGGCCTCCTGGTCGGCATAATCACCTACGTCCTCCTCCGCGCCGTCTATCCCTCCGGCAAGCCGTCAGTCCCCACCTTCGAGGCAGCCGCGTTCATCCTGGGCACGCAGGAAAACCGCTTCTTCCTGTTCCTGTCGGAGGTAGGTCGCCTCGTGATCAACGTCCCCGACAGCAACACCCCGAAACCGAACCGGAACCCCAGCGCCGTTACCCGCACATCTACCGCTCACCACGGCCGCACCCGGTTCACCGCCAGCGAGCCACCCTCCGGCAGGAGAGGCTCCTCCGCCACCTCTCGCTTCGTAGCCCAAGGAGGTGTGATCACGGCACACGTTCTGATCCAGTGCGCGGCTACCCGGCGAGTTGGAGCCTCACACGACCTTCGCCACTGCGCGATCTGATCGGCGAGCCTCTCGGCCGTCCGTCGCACAGAAATCGTCCACGACTCCTCGCCATTCCGGGCACCGCGGACGAACCTCCCCTGACCGGCGGCACAATGATGCCGCCGGTAGGTTTCCGCCCCGTGGCCATCATCGTCCAGAAGTACGGCGGCACTTCGGTCGCCGGCCCCGAAGAGATCAAGCGGGTCGCCGCTCGGATCGTCAAGACCGCCGAGGCGGGAAACAGCGTCTGCGCAGTCGTCTCCGCGATGGGGCATACGACCGACGAGCTGATCGGCCTCGCCGCACAGGTCTCGTCCGACCCTCACCCGCGCGAGATGGACATGCTGCTCACCTCGGGCGAGCGGATCTCGATGGCGCTCGTCTCGATGGCGATCAACGACCTCGGGCACGAGGCCGCGTCGTTCACGGGCTCGCAGGCCGGGATCGTGACCGACACCACCCACGGCAGGGCACGGATCATCGAGATGCGACGCGGCCGGGTGCACGAAGCGCTCGACGAAGGGAAGATCGCGATTGTCGCCGGCTTCCAGGGCGTGTCGACGACGAAAGACGTCACGACACTCGGCCGCGGCGGCTCAGATACGACGGCCGTCGCACTTGCCGCGGCGCTCGGTGCCGAGGTCTGCGAGATCTACACCGACGTCGATGGCGTCTACAGCGCCGACCCGCGCATCGTCCCGAATGCCCGTAAGCGGAAGCAGGTCTCGTTCGAGGAGATGCTCGACCTCGCGGCGAGCGGAGCACGCGTGCTCGCGCTGCGCTCGGTCGAGTACGCTCGTAACCACGGCGTGAGGATCCACGTCCGCTCGTCGTTCAACGAGTCGGAGGGAACGTGGATCCTCAAGGAGGAGGACATGGAACAGGCGATCATCTCTGGCGTCGCGCACGACACCAGCGAGGCGAAGGTGACGATTCGCCGCGTGCCCGACCGGCCCGGCGTCGCAGGGCGCACTTTCCGCCCGCTTGCCGAGGCCGGCATCAACATCGGCGAGATCGTTCAGAACACCTCGATCGACGGGCTCGCGGACATCTCGTTCACGTTGCCCGAGAACGAGCTCGAGCGGGCCGAGCCGATCCTCGAACAGCTTTCCCGCGAGATCGAGGCGGAGGGCTTCACCTCCGAGCGCGATATTGCCAAGGTGTCGGTGATCGGCGCCGGCATGAAGAGCAACCCGGGCGTCGCGGCCGCGATCTTCGAGGCCCTCGCCGATGCCGGGATCAATATCGAGATCATTTCGACCTCGTCGATCCGGGTCTCCTGTGTCGTCCCGGCGGCCGACTGTGAGCGGGCCGTGAACGTGATCCACGAGCGGCTGAAGCTCGCCGACAACGTCGACTACAAAGACGGCACCGGCGAATAACGCCTACTGCGCCGGCCACTCCTTGGTGGTGCCGTCGTTCGACTCGGCAGACGGCGCAGCCGCCTTGGGCTGTTTCTCCATCAGCTTCCCGGACCTGATCCGATCGGCCATCACGTTCGACTCGTCGCGGTAGACGGAGCCGTCCTCGAACTCGATCACCGGATAGAGGCGCTGGCCGCTCAGCTTCTCGAGCTCGTCGCGCTTGGCGCGTCGGTACGGGCCCTTGACCACCTCGTAGTCGACTCCCGCTGCGTCGAGCTCCTTCTGGACTCGCCAGCACGGATGCCCTCCGACCTTCACCCACTGGTTCGAGCAGCGGTGCAGCTTGATGCTGATCATTCCCTCCTTGTGGGGAACTCTATGCCGAGGCCGGCGGAGCGGCACCGAGGTCGGTGCTGATCCGTGCGAACTCGTCCCGGTCTATCTCGCCGCGCGCGTAGCGCAGCCGCACCGAGTCGAGCGCGGCGTCGTGGCCGGTCGACCAGGCAGCCGCAGTGAGGCTTCCGGGCCGGCGACCGGAGGCTCTCAGCAACGCCCGCACGGCGAAGAAGCAGAGCGTCACGAGGACAGCGAGCACGAGGAGCCAAAGGAACGGGTGACCGTGGTGCAGGTGCACCGAGTATTGATACGGGCCACCGCGGAACATCGCGTTATTGTACGCCTTCGCTCAGGCCTCGGCCGGATCCGGCGCGCGGACGCCGAGGCCGTCGAGCGCAGCGCTCGCCGTCGCCGTGAACATGTGGTACAGGATCAGCAGCTGGATCAACGCGAGCGACTCCGAGCGGTGGAGGTCGGTTCCGATCGTGAACTCGCCGAGCCGCTCCGGGCGCAGGTGGCTCGCGAAGTGGAGACCGCTCCACACCATCTCCTCGATCGCCTCGGCGCGCTCGCGCTCGAGACGGCCCGGGATCAGCAGGTGCATCTCGCCGTCTGCCTCCGTGATCCGGATCCCGCCCGAGGCATCCGCCTCCCCGTCGAGGACGGAGCGAAAGTCGGGATGCTTCAAAGACGGGCGGAGGACGAGCTCGGCGTCCAGGTGCTCCTGGTCGCCTGCGGCGTTGGGAAGGAACGAGACGACGATGTCGGCGAAGCGCTGCTGGGGCCGGATGAACGCTTCCGAGTCGGGCTCGCGCTTGTCGAGCTCCGACAGCACGTGGTCGGTCGTGTACCCGCGGCGCGAGCAGTCGCGCTGCACCTTCCACTGACGACGCAGCTCCTCGGGCGGAGCGAGGTAGATCCGCACGTCGAACAGGCGGCGCAGCTCCTCGGTGTAGTACCCGAGCAGCCCCTCGACGACCGAGAACCGTTGCGGGTCGACCCGGACGAGCGGGCCGAAGGTGCCGTCCTTGTGCTGGTAGACCGGCTTCAGGATCGGCTCCGCATTGCGCATGTGCGCGATGTGCTGGGCCATCATGTCCATGTAGTTGCACTCGGGGTCGAGCGGCGTGATGCCCCGCTCCGCGCGCTGGCGGCGGTCGTAGCGGTGGTAGTCGTCGACGCAAACGTGTGTGACGTTCTCCTCGCCGAGCACGCGCACAAGACCGCGCGTCAGGGTGGTCTTGCCTGCCGCCGAGTCGCCGACGACGCCGAGGATGATCGACCGTCCCACGTGGCCCTCCTTAGTGTGCGCCGAGTACCGGAGCGTCGTCTTCGGGCTCGTGGTCCTCCGCGAAGACGCTGCTCTGCATGATGTCATCGGGGGTGATCGTCATCAACTCGTCGCGCGAGAGCATGCCCACGCCGTCGGCGAACAGCCGGTTCGCCTGCCGAAGCCGGGCCCGGTCGATCGAGTTGCGGACGCTACGGCCGTGCGCGAAGCGCGGCCGGAGGACCCGCCGCTCGAGGTAGGCGCGGAACGCCTCCTCGGCGCCGGGGCCGAAAACGTAGTTCTGGTGCTCGAGCATCAGGTGGGCGATCGCCATCAGCTCGTCGACGTCGTAGTCCGGGAAGTCGATGTGGTGGGCCACTCGCGAGCTGAGCCCGGGGTTCGAGCGGAAGAAGTCGTCCATCCGGTCCTTGTAGCCCGCGAAGATCACGACCAGCTTGTCGCGCTCGGCCTCCATCACCTGGAGCAGGATCTCGATCGCCTCCTGCCCATAGTCGCGCTCGTTCTCGGGGCGGAACAGATAGTAGGCCTCGTCGATGAAGAGCACGCCGCCGTAGGCGCGGCGGAGCACCTCCTTGGTCTTCGGCGCCGTGTGACCGACATACTGCCCGACGAGATCGTCTCGGGTGCAGGCGACGACACGCGGCTCGGCGATGTAGCCGAGGCGGTGCAGGACCTGCGCGATCTTCATCGCGACCGTCGTCTTGCCCGTGCCGGGGTTGCCGGTGAAGGACATGTGGAGCGACGGCCGGTCCGAGGCAAGGCCGACCTCGCCACGAAGCCGGTCGATCAGGAGCAGGGCCGCGATCTCGCGGATCCGCGTCTTGACAGGGAGAAGCGCGATCAGGTCTTCGTCGAGCTGGTCGAGCACCTCGGTGACGTTCGTCGCCGCGAGCGCAGCGCCGAGGTCAGCCTCGTTGGGAAGTGGCCGATCCTCGTCGAGCTCAGCCGGCGCCACCGCCGGCGGCTCCTCGACAGGAGCCGCCGGCGGGTTGCGCACCATTCCGAATGGCGTCCCGCTCACGACCCGTTCGTGACCGGGTCGGCGCCGCGCATCGCCTGGTTGCCGAGCTCGACGGTGCCGGTGGCCTCGCGCTTGTGAATCAGGCGATAGCGGATCACGCGGTCGCGATCTTCGGTGCGCTCGAGCTGGAAGCCATGCTCGACCGACGGGCGATTGACGATGAAGCTCATCGCGCTCGTCTGGCGGCCATAGGTCGCGTCGTAGGCGATCACCTTGATGTAGGCCTCCGGGTAGGCCTCGCGGCAGGCGCGCACCTCGCGCATCACCGTCTCGATCCCCTCCGGCGGAAGGTCGAAGTGCGGTAGGCCCCACATCTCCCAGTAGGCGTTCCGCGGGTGCGGGTCGTCTGTGTACTCGATCGAGAGCGACCAGCCGTGCGCGACCGAATAGCGCATCTGCGCCTCGATCTGCTCGTCGGTGAAGTCGGGCAGGAACGAGAACGTCCCCTGTGTGATTCTCATCGTCCTGCCTCCCTAGTACCCGATAGACGGGGTCGCGACGAAGTCCGGCACGTCGGTGGACTCGAAGTTGAACGTGATGTCCTTCCAGATCTGGAGCGCCGCGTTCAGCTCGGGGCAGCCCTTGGCGGCCTTCTCGAGGATGTCCGGGCCCTCCTGGAAATAGTCCTTGCCCTCGTTGCGGGCCTGAATCATTGCCTCGACCGCGACCCTGTTTGCGGTGGCGCCGGCGCGGATACCCATTGGGTGGCCGATCGTGCCTCCGCCGAACTGAAGGATCACGTCCTCGCCGAGGTAGTGCAGGAGCTGGTGCATCTGGCCGGCGTGGATGCCGCCCGAGGGGACTGGCATCACACCGGGCATCGATGCCCAGTCCTGATCGAAGTAGATGCCGAGCTCGGGGTTTTCCGGGATGTGGTTGTCGCGCAGCGTGTCGTAGAAGCCCTTCGTCGCGTGCGGGTCGCCCTCGAGCTTCCCGACGACCGTGCCCGCATGAACGTGATCGACACCCATCAGCCGCACCCACTTCGAGATCACGCGGAAGCTGATGCCGTGGGTCTTCTGGCGCGTATATGTGCCGTGACCGGCACGGTGGAGGTGGAGGATGAGACCGTTCGCGCGGCACCACTTGGCCATCGACTGGATGGCGGTGTAGCCGATCGTGAGGTCGACCATGCAGATGACGCTGCCGATCTCCTTCGCGAAGGAGGCCCGCTCGTACATCTCCTCCATGGTTCCCGCGGTCACGTTCATGTAGTGACCCTTGACCTCGCCGCTACCGGCGGCAGCCTTGTTGACACCCTCGATCGCGTAGAGAAAGCGGTCGCGCCAGCGCATGAACGGCTGCGAGTTGATGTTCTCGTCGTCCTTGGTGAAGTCGAGGCCGCCGACGAGCGCCTCGTAGACGACGCGGCCGTAGTTCTTGGCCGAAAGTCCGAGCTTGGGCTTCACGGTGGCGCCGAGGATCGGGCGGCCGAACTTGTCCAGGTACTCGCGCTCCATCACGATCCCGTGCGCCGGGCCCTGGAAGGTCTTGACGTAGTGCGTCGGAATCCGCATGTCCTCGAGGCGGAGCGCCTTGAGAGCTTTGAAGCCGAAGACGTTGCCGATGATCGACGAGGTCAGGTTCGCGATCGAGCCTTCCTCGAACAGGTCGATGTCGTAGGCGATGCGCGCGATGAACTGGTCGGTGCCCGGGACGGGCTCAACCCGGTAGGCCTTCGCCTGGTAGTGCTTGTGGTCGGTCAGGCGGTCGGTCCATACGACCGTCCAGGTCGCGGTCGACGACTCTCCCGCTACGGCAGCAGCCGCTTCGATCGCGTCGATTCCAGGCTGCGGTGTGATGCGGAAGGCACACAGGATGTCGGTGTCCTTCGGAACGTAATCGGCGTCGTAGTACCCCATTTCCGCGTACGGGGTGACGCCGGCCGACCAGCGATCCTTCTTCTCGAGGCTACTGCCGGCCGGTACTGGTGACGGACTCATGAAATTGTCTCTCCCGCTCGGTCGATGGGCACCTGCATCCTACGCCAAGAATAGATAGAGTTCAAATAAGACTCTTGGTCTTTTCCATAGAGTAGGGGTGATCTGTTCTTGCCTGCCGTCGATCTGCTTGAATCGGCCTGTGACCGCCCTCTACCGCAAGTACCGCCCGCAGACCTTCGACGAGGTGGTCGGCCAAGAGGCGGTTGTACGAACGCTCTCGAACGCGCTCGAGAGCGGCAAGATCCGTCAGGCCTACCTGTTCGCGGGGCCGCGCGGCACCGGAAAGACCTCGATGGCCCGGATCCTGGCGAAGTCGGTCAACTGCAAACAGGGGCCGACGGCGCACCCGGACAACACGTGCCACGCGTGTGTCTCGATCGCGAACGGCACCTCGCTCGACGTGATCGAGATGGACGCCGCCTCGCAGCGCGGGATCGACGACATCCGGGAGATCCGCGAGCGGGTCGTGTTGCAGCCGGTCGAGGGGCGGTCGAAGGTCTACATCCTCGACGAGGCGCACCAGCTCACAGACGCGGCGTGGAATGCGCTGCTGAAGCTGATCGAGGAGCCACCGCCGCACCTGCTCTTCATCTTCTGCACGACCGACCTCGCGAAGGTGCTGCCGACCGTGCGCTCGCGCTGCCAGACGTTCGTTTTCCAGCGGCCACGGCTGCCCGATCTGGTGCGCAAGCTGCGGTTGATCGCGGACGCCGAGGAGATCTCGGTTCCGGATGCCGCGCTCGCGCTGATCGCGCGCGGCGGGCGCGGCGCCTACCGAGACGCGGAGTCGACGCTCGACCAGCTCGCGTCGGCGACCTCCGGGACGATCTCGGTGCAGGACGTGCTCGCCTTGCTCGGGGCGATCGAGGACGAAGTGCTCTTCCGGCTGTGCGACCTGGTGGTCGATCAAGACACCGCACGCGCGCTCGGCTTCCTCGAAGAGCTCTCAGAGCAGGGACTCGATCTCGGACGGCTCGTGACCGATCTCCTCGAGCACCTGCGCTACCTGATGCTCGTGCAGCACATCGGCGAGGTGCCGGACACCTTGCCGGTGACCGAGGAGACGCGCGAGCGACTCCGCGAGCAGGCAAACCAGCTCGGGACGGCCACCGTGCTCCGGCTGATCGACCTGCTGCACGTCGCGGTCGAGGACATGCGCCAGGGCGGCGACCCGCGGCTGCCGCTCGAGCTCGCGCTCGTGAAGGTGACACGAGCCTCGTCGGATCTCTCCCGCGAGTCGCTTGCGTTCCGCCTCGAACAGCTCGAGAGCGGCACCGTGATTGGCCGCTCCGCGGTCACGGTCACCCAGGTCGCGACGACGGTGCCGCATGCCGAGAAGCCTGTACTCCGGGCCGAGGAGCCAGCGAGCCACGACCTGCCCGACCCCGACCTGCCCGACCCCGAGCTGGCCGACCCCGACCTGTCCGACCCCGGGCTGGCCGGCCACGAGCTTCACGACGCGGAGACGGCGAGCCCCGATCCATCCCGCCTCAGCCCTCCCACGCTCGCGCTCGAGCAGCTCCAGGAGGCCTGGCGGCGATTGGTGATTCCGGCGGTCGAGCACCGTGAGCCCGGCGGGATGCCGGCCGCTGCGATGCTGGCCCAGGCGCGCCCCGGAGCGCTCGATGGAGACACGCTGACGCTCGAGTTCCCCTCGGGGGCGGAGTTCCACCGCGCGCGAGCGGAGGAGCCGAAGAACCTCGCGCTCCTGAAAGAAGCGCTCTACGAGGTGACAGGCCGACGGCTCGAGGTCACCTTCGCAACCGGCGAGCACCCCGAGGAGGCGAAGGCCGAGGCCGAGCACCCGACCACCGAGGAGGGCTTCGTCGAGCTGATGAAGACCACGTTCGACGCGCGGGAGCTCGACATCTAGCGAGGATCGGGGTTGTCGATGTTCCAGCGGCGGGAGAAACTCGCGATCCAGCCTTCGTCGTTTCTCGGCGTGAGCGCGAACCTCGTCACCATCCGCTGCCCGCCTTCGAAGTCGCCGCGCCCGCGGGGGCGTAGAGGTCACGCGAGAGGCCGATGAACGCCTCCGGGTCGGGCATGGCGGCGCCGACCACTCGCTGGGTATCGAGCTGCCAGCCGTGAAGGACAGAATTCCGGTGCCGACGCTGCGGATCGAGATCGCGAGGTGGACGGTCTCGTCGGTCGCCTCGGCGGCCCCCGGGCACCATCATCCACTTCAGGTCGACAAACCCGACCTGCTGTGCGGCATCCTCGGGCCGCGAGGGCATCAGCAGCGGCCGGAGCCCGGCGAGCACGCTCCGCTCGGCGGCCCGCACGGCGCGGTTTGCCGATTTCACCGACCCGAACCTCGCCAGCGCAAGCACGAGCGTGCAGCCGCCGGTCGCGAGCGCGGGAATGGCATCCGACGCCGTGTCTGAGGGCCTCGCGCCTGACTCGGAGTCCCCGGCGGCTCCTGCGCCGGGCGAACGGCGGGACGCCGTCAAGGCGTCACGAAGCGCCGGCTCCCGCCTCCGGGTCGCGAGGCGAGACGACGGGGGTTCGGGAGCACGGTCCGACCGGGGCCTACGGGCACAATGGCGCGGTGTTCAGCCCTTCGGTCGAGAACCTCGTCGCTCAACTCACGCGGCTGCCCGGGATCGGGCAGCGGACCGCGCAGCGGCTCGCGTTCCATATCCTCCAGAGGCCGGAGGCCGAGGCGCTCGCGCTCGCCGCGGCGCTCGCCGAGGTCAAGGAGCGCGTCCGCTTCTGCCGCGAGTGCGGGAACCTGACCGAGGAGGAGACCTGCTCGATCTGCCTCGACGCGCGCCGCGACCACACGACGATCTGCGTCGTCGAGCAGCCGGTGGACGTCGTCTCGCTCGAGCGCACGCACGAGTACCACGGTCTCTACCACGTGCTCGGCGGCGCCCTCAGCCCGATCGACGGTGTCGACCCGAGCGACCTGCGGATCGACGAGCTCGTCCACCGGGTCGACGCGAACAGCGTCAAGGAGGTCGTACTCGCCACCAACCCGACCATGACCGGCGAGGCGACAGCCGCCTACCTCGCCGACAGGCTCCGCCAGAAGGTGCGCGTGACCCGGCTCGCGAGCGGTCTCCCGGTCGGCGGCGACCTCGAATACGCCGACGAGGTCACCCTCGGCCGCGCGCTTTCGGGCCGGCGAGAAATCTGAGCGCCCCGGCCGAACCTCCGCATTTTGGCGAAGGCACCGCCGCAGGCCGTCGCTACGCTTAGCCGATGGCCAGGGAAACGCGCATCGGCGTCGTCGGCGGCACGGGAGCCGTCGGCACGGTCACGCTCGGCCTCCTCGCCGAGCACGGGTTCGACAACGTGCGCGTGTTCGCCTCGGCGCGCTCGGCCGGACGAGTGGTCGCGGGCTACACCGTCGAGGAAGCGACCCCGGAGGCGCTCTCGCGCGGCGATATCGACGTCTTCCTCTTCTCGGTCGGCACCGGCGCCTCACGGGAACTCGTTCCGCACGCGGTCCGAGGCGGCGCCCTGGCGATCGACAAGTCGTCGGCCTACCGGCTCCAGGAAGGGATCCCGCTGGTCGTCCCCGAGGTCAACGGCAACCGCGCGATCGGCAACGGCAGCATCATCGCGAACCCGAACTGCTGCACGATCCCGCTCACCTGCGTGCTCAAGCCGCTGTACGAGGAGGCAGGTCTCGCGCGCGTTCGCGTCGCGACCTATCAGTCCGTCTCCGGAGCCGGCGCGCAGGCGATGGATCGCCTCGCGAGCGAGGCGCCGGCCGAGCACGACCTCCGCATGGACTGGGAGTTCGACGGCGAGGAGTTCGATGAGGAGTCGAAGCTCCGCGCCGAGACCCAGAAGGTCCTGGAGCTGCCCGATCTGCCGATCCAGGCCACCTGCGTCCGCGTCCCGGTGATGGTGGGCCACGCAGAGGCCGTCTGGATCGAGACCGAGAGCGAGCTCAGCGCCGACGACGCGCGCGAGATCCTCGGCGCGGCGGCGTCGGTTTCACTGGAGGAGTTCCCGAGCCCGGGAAAGGCCGCCGGCATCGACGAGGTGCTCGTCGGCCGCATCCGCCGAGACCCGACCGTCGAGAACGGCCTCGCCCTTTTCCTCGCGAGCGACAACCTCCGCAAGGGCGCTGCCCTGAACGCAATCCAGATCGCCGAGCTCGTGCTCGACGCCGCACGGGCACAAGCGGCCTGAGGCTCGGCTGGGGGGGCGGGCTGAGCGACCAGGCCCGCAAGTTCGGGCTTGGAGCGTCTAGGGCCGCGGCGCCGGGACGGGGTCGGGCAGGAACGCCTCCTTCACGACCCGTACCACCTTCTGCCGACGCCCTTCCTCGACCATCAGGAGGCCGCCGAGCTCGAGCCGGGCGAGCCCGACCCGACCGACGGAGCGCACGACGCGGAAGCCGAAGTCGCCGAGGAAGTCGGCCGGGAAGACCGTCTTGTGGACGCGGAACCGCTCGTAGGCACTCTCGCCCTCGGGGTAGCGGTAGGCGAACGCCTCGATCGACGAGGCGCCGCGGTCGCGTGCCTCGCCGATTGCCGCCAGGAAGAGCGACTGCAACACCCACGGGGTCGAGTCGTCCACGATGTAGCCGCACGTCACGAGCATCGCGTCGTCGGAGGGCGGCCCCGCAGGCAGCTCGTAGGCGCGCGGAAAGAGCGGCGCCGGTCCGTACTGGAGGACGCCGAGCGTGCGACCGTCGTCGCCGTAGTACACGGTTCCGAACGCGCCGAACTCCTCCTCGACGCGATCCATCCACCGCTCCTTGTCGACCTCGCGCCGCGACCCGCGCGCCTGCCACCAGGCGCAATCGTGGCAGATCGACGGCGCCGTCTCGAGCGAGAGCTTGGTGAGGCCGGTGAGCCTAATCGGCGCCATCGACCTCCTCGACGACCACATTGACGCTCGCCGGCCGGGTGTCGGTCATGCGTTCGAGGTAGTCGGCGACCCGCTGCTGCACCGCCGCGCCGAGCGCCGGGATCGAGACGCCGAAGCGAACCGACAGGTGCAGCTCGACCTCCCCGCCGTCCTCGACTCGAACACCCTTCCGAACACCCTCGACGACACCCGTCACCCCGTCGACCTCGCGGGCCGCATCGCCTGCGTAGCGTGCCAGGACGTCGGGCGAGATCACGCCGCGGGCCACTACGCCTCGAGCTTGTCGAGCACCGGCGTCACCGGGACTACGTGGCGCTTGAACTTCAGCTCGGATGCGGAAAGCCCGGCTGCGACGCCGATCAGCTGCGACAGATGGAGGATCGGCAGCGCGAACTTACGGCCGGTCGTTGCGTTCAGCTTCGACTGCCAGGCATCGAGCGAAAGATGGCAGAGCGGGCAGGGCGTGACCATCGCGTCGGCTCCGGCCTCGATCGCCTGCTCGATCGGCTGGATCAGCTCGCCTAGAGCGGTCTCCTCGCGCGCCTGGATGATCGGGAAGCCGCAGCACTTGAGCTTCGCCGGGTAGTCGATCGGCTCGCCGCCGCACGCCTCGATGATCCGCTCGAGCGAGGAGGGCTGGTCGGGATCCTCGAACCCGAGCACGCGTGAGGGCCGCAGGATCTGGCAGCCGTAGAAGGGCGCGATCTTGAGGCCCTTGAGACCCTTGTGCGCCGCCTTCTGGAGGCGCGGAAAGCCCTCCTCGCTGGCGAGCTCCCAGAGCAGGTGTCGCACGTCGACGTCGCTCTCGTAAGCCGGCACACCGACCGCGACCAGATTGCTGTTGACGCGGTGGCGTAGCTCCGGGTCGCCGATCAGCTGGAAGTTCGCCTGTCGAAGGTTGAGCGTGCAGACGTTGCAGACCGTCATCAGCGTGTCCGAGCCCGTCGCGGCCGCATAGGACAGGATGCGCGCGTTCAGGTGCAGGTAGTAGTCGGGCTCGGCCTCCTGGATGTCTCCTGCGCCGCAGCAGGTGACCGACTCGAGCTCGATCAGCTCGAGCCCCACTTTCGGGGCGAGCGCCTGCGTCGAGGAGTCGAGCTCCTTCGCCGAAAGCGAGGCGAGACAGCCCTTGTAGTAGGCGACCTGCTTCACCGAGTCATCATCCCTTCTTGCCGCCCTCGCCCTTGATGTAGGGCTTGGGGAACGACCCGGGCCCGTAGGGGTCGCGCTCGCCCTCGATGTGCCCGTGCACGAGCTTCGCAAGCGCCCGTTCACCCTGGACGATCCCGGCGTAGCCGCCGAGGTCCTGCTCGCGCAGCAGGTCGTGAAGGCGCCGTGACTCGCGGACGTCCTTGGCCACGTGCGGCGGGAACGGCGGCGGCACCTTGCCGACCTTGAGCAGCCCGAGCGCGAACCGCACCTGCCTGATCGACTCGACGATCCCCTGCGTCTTGGGGACGAGCTCGGTCTCGCGCAGCCAGCCGGTCGTCTTCGCCGAGGTGACAAACCACTTGGCGTGCTTCGCTCCCATGTCGCGATCGATCCCCTCCTTGATCGACTCGGCGCCGAGCTTCGCGATCGCATCGCGCGGGTCGACGCCCTTCGGGCAGCGCTCGTTGCAGAAGTAGCAGCGGGTGCACTCCCAGATCCCGTGCTGCCCGTTGACGTCCTCGAGCCGCTCGTTCTTGGCGCCGTCGCGGGGGTCGCCGACGAAGCGCATCGCCTTCGCGAGCGCCTGGGGTCCGAGGAACTCCGGGCTCGACTCCATCGCGTTGCACTCGGAGACGCAAAGGCCGCAATTGATGCAGAGCGATTCCTTGTGGATCGCGTTCATCCGCGTTTGCGAGATGCGGTGCTCCCGCCCAGCGGGCGGCACCGTGTAGCCGGGCTGCAGGTATGGGTTCACGGAGCGGAACTTGGCCCAGAAGGGCTCCATGTCGACGACCAGGTCCTTGACGATCGGCAGGTTCCCCATCGCCGAGACCACGGGCACCCGACCCGCGGCTGCGATCTCGCTCATGCGCGTCTTGCACGCGAGCACCGCGGCGCCGTCCATGCGCATCCCGCACGAGCCGCAGATCATCATCCGGCAGCTCTTGCGGTAGGCGAGCGTCCCGTCGTGGCGGTCCTTGATGATGTCGAGCACGTCGAGGAGCGTCGACCACTCGGGGGCGTCGACCTCGTACTCGACGAGCTTGCGCTCGCCCGTCGCCGAGCTCGCCCGCCAGATCTTGAGTGCCACCTGCATCAGTATGTCCTCACTGCAGGTTGCCATTTCGTGATCGTGACCGGCTTCCAGTCGAGCTCGGGGTGCCCGTCCTTCCACTCGACGACCGTGTGGCGCAAGTAGTTCTCGTCGTCGCGCTCGGGGAAGTCGTAGGGCCGCGCGTGAGCGCCTCGGCTCTCCTTGCGCGCAAGGCCGGAGACGACCATGCAGTCGGCGAGCTCGAGCAGGAAGCCGAGCTCGAGCGCCTGGGTGAGGTCGTTGTTGAACACCTCGCCCTTGTCGTCGACGATCACCTTCTCGTAGCGCTCGCGGAGGCGCCCGACGACCCGGCCTTGCTCCTCCATCTGCTCCTCGCGGCGGAAGACGCCGAAGTTCTCGTGCATGGTCCAGGCGAGCTCCTCGCGGATCTTCCAGGGGCGCTCGCCGTCGGAGCGGTCGAGCAGCGTCCTCAACTCCTTCTCCGCGTCTCCGATCGCAGCGTCGGGCACCACCGGGTCGGGCATCCGGAACGCGAGGTCCGCTGCGTCGAGGCCCGAGCGCCGGCCGAAGGTGATCGTCTCCATCAGGGCGTTTCCGCCGAGGCGGTTCGCGCCGTGGACCGAGATGCACGCCACCTCGCCGGCCGCGTAGAGGCCCTCGAGCGATGTCCGGCCCCAGACGTTGGTGTCGACTCCGCCCATGTGGTAGTGGGCGCCCGGCCGCACGGGGATCGGGTCGTAGATCGGGTCGATCCCGGCGAAGACCATCGAGAGCTCGCGGGTGCCGTGGAGCCGCTCGAGGATCTTCTCCGCCCCGAGGTGGCGCAGATCGAGCAGCACGTTGCCGTCGATGCCGCGCCCCTCGTCGATCTCGGTCTGCTCGGCCCGAGAGATCACATCGCGCGAGGCGAGCTCCATCGCGTTGGGGGCGTAGCGCTTGAGGAAGCGCTCACCGTCACCGTTGAGCAGGAAGGCGCCCTCTCCGCGGCAGCCCTCGGTGATCAGGACTCCGGTCGGGGCGAGCGTCGTCGGATGGAACTGCATCATCTCCATGTCCTTCAGGGCGACGCCCACCTGGAGCGCCATCGCCATCCCGTCCCCGGTGCACGCGTAGGCGTTCGTCGTGCCGGCGTACAGGCGGCCCGGGCCTCCGGTCGCGAGGATCGTCGTCCGAGCAGGGATCGACACGAGCCCGCCGCGGAGGAGATCCCAGGCGATGATCCCGACGCAGCGACCGCCGTCCTCGACCAGCTTCCAGGCGAAGTACTCGTCGTAGACGCGGATCCCACGCTTGACCACCTGCTCGTAGAGAACCTGGATCAGGACGTGTCCGGTGATGTCTGCGGCGTAGGCCGTACGCGGGTGGCCGGCGGCGCCGAAGGGCCGCTGCGCGATCCGCCCGTCCTCGGTGCGTGAGAAGACGGCGCCCCAGTTCTCGAGCTCGTACACGTCGCCCGGCGCCTCCGCGCAGAGGATCTCGATCGCGTCTTGATCGCCGAGCCAGTCCGAGCCCCTGACCGTGTCGAACGCGTGGTCCTCGGGGGCGTCCTCGGAGGCATTGCCGAGCGCGGCGTTGATCCCGCCCTCGGCGGCGCCGGAGTGACTTCGTGTGGGATGGAGCTTCGAGAGCAGCGCGACGTCCGACCCGGCGTCGAACGCTTCGATGGCCGCGCGCATGCCGGCGCAACCGGCGCCGACGACCAGCACGTCGTGTTCCGCAGTCACCGCGGCGGACGGTATCGGAAGCCGGATACCGGGCGCCGCAGGAGACGTCGCGCCCTGGAGCCGGCGACCACTAGGATCGGGTGGGCGTGGAGACGTCACCTGTACTGCCGCCTCCAGGGCAGACAGCGAGAGCTGATGCCTGGTGGATCGTGCCGGCCGCCTCGGCTGGAGGATTGACCGCGTTCGGCGCCTACGCGCTCTTCGCGGCGGCACAGGGCTCCCACTATCTGTACACCGGCGGTGGAGCCCGCTACCTGTCGCCCTTCTACTCGCCGGACATCCACAGCCTTCTCGGCGTGAGCCTGCCGTTCTCGTTCGCGTTCCTCGTCCTCTGGGCGCCGCTCGGACTGCGGCTCTCGTGTTACTACTACCGCAAGGCGACCTACCGCTCGTTTCTCCTCTCTCCGCCCGCGTGTGCGGTGACCGGGTCACGCCGCCGTTACAGAGGCGAGAGCGCCTTCCCGTTCGTTCTCCAGAACGCGCACCGCTACTTCTTCTACTTCGCGACGATCGTGCTCGGGTTCCTCTGGTACGACGCCGGAAGGGCGTTCTTCTTCACGACCCCCGGCGGGCCGCGGACCTTCGGCATGGGAGTCGGCTCGCTCGTGCTGGCCGTGAACGTCGTCGCGCTGACGTTCTTCACCTTCGGCTGCAACTCGCTACGCCACCTGGTCGGCGGCAACCTCGACTGCTTCAGCTGCTCGCGCTCGACGCGCGTCCGTCACAGGCTCTGGCTGGGCGTCACCGTGCTCAACCTCAAACACAGCACCTGGGCCTGGATCAGCCTCGCGACGGTCGGTCTTGCCGATCTCTACGTGCGGCTCGCGTCGGCCGGCGTCTTCCACGACCCGCGGATCTTCTGAGTCGTGTCGCTCGAGAGCTACGAGATGCACGAGCACGACGTGATCGTGATCGGTGCGGGCGGCGCGGGCCTGCGCGCAGCGATCGAGTCGTCGGAGCTTGGGGCGAGCACGGCCGTGATCTGCAAGTCGTTGCTCGGCAAGGCACATACGGTCATGGCCGAGGGCGGCGTGGCCGCAGCGCTCGGCAACGTCGACGAAGCGGACAACTGGGAGACGCACTTCCAGGACACGATCTCGGCCGGGAAGTACCTGAACAACTGGCGGATGGCGGAGCTGCACGCGAAGGAAGCGCCCGACCGGGTGCGCGAGCTCGAACGCTGGGGCGGCGTCTTCGATCGCACGCCCGAGGGGAAGATGTCGCAGCGGGCCTTCGGCGGTCACACCCACAGGCGCCTCGTCCACATCGGCGACCGCACGGGCCTCGAGTTGCTGCGCACGCTCCAGGACCGCTGCGTGCACCAGGAGGTCGACGTCTTCATGGAGTGCACGATCACGCACCTGCTGAGAGACGACGGCCGCGTCTGCGGGGCATTCGGCTACTGGCGCTCGACGGGGCAGTTCGTGATCTTCAAGGCACGGGCGGTGGTGCTGGCCAGCGGCGGCCTGGGCAGGTGCTACGAGGTGACGTCGAACTCCTGGGAGTGCACCGGCGACGGGCAGGCGCTCGCCTACGAGGCCGGTGCCGAGCTGATCGACATGGAGTTCGTCCAGTTCCACCCCACCGGGATGGTGTGGCCCTCGGGCGTCGCCGGCCTGCTCGTCACCGAGGCCGTCCGCGGCGAGGGCGGCGTGCTCAAGAACGCCGACGGCGAGCGCTTCATGGCGCGCTACGACCCGACGCGGATGGATCTCTCGACACGGGACATCGTCTCGCGCGCGATCTACACCGAGATCAAGGAAGGGCGGGGCACCCAGCGGGGAAGCGTCTACCTCGACGTTTCGCACCTGCCGCCCGAGACCGTGAAGGCGCGGCTGCCGAGCATGTACGGCCAGTTCCTCGACCTCGCCGGCGTCGACATCACGAAGGAGCCGATGGAGGTCGCCCCGACCTGCCACTACATGATGGGCGGGATCAAGGTGGACGCAGCGACGGCCGCCACCCGCGTCGGGGGTCTGTACGCGGCCGGCGAGTGCTCGGGCGGAATGAGCGGGGCGACGAGGCTCGGAGGCAACTCGCTGTCCGACCTGCTCGTCTTCGGACAGCGGGCCGGCGCGGCCGCGGTCGCATACGCCAGGGGCGCACCGGCCGCCGTCATCGACGCCGACGAGGCCGCTGCCGCGGAGGCGGAGATGACGGGGTATCTCGGCGGCAAGGGCGACGTCGACCCCTACGAGCTGCTCGCGGATCTCCGGCGCACCATGCAGAGCCACGTCGGCATCTTCCGCGACGAGGCCGGGCTCGCAGCCGCCGTCGGCGAGATCGAGGTGCTGAAGGAACGCGCCCGCAACCTGGGCGTGCACGCGACGGAGCGGCGGTTCAACACGGGTTGGCATCTGTGCGCAGACGTCCGCAACCTGCTCGTCTGCGCTGAGGCGATCGTGCGTTCCGCGCTCATCCGCACCGAGAGCCGCGGCGCGCACAGCCGGCTCGACTTCCCCGAGCCCTCGGAGGAATGGGCGGTGCACAACCTCGTCGCGGCCAGGAACGGCGAGGCGATGTCGGTGGAGCAGCGGCCGCTCGTCACCGTGAAGGAGCTCGAGCCGCTCGTCGACACGCGGAAAAGCCAGGAGCGGCGATGAGACGCGACGGTATCCGCACCTTCGAGCTCTGGCGGGGGGACGCGGCCGGCGGCGCCTACGTGCCCTACGAGGTCGAGGCGAAGGAAGGGATGGTCGTTCTCGATGCGGTTCACGAGATCCAGCGCACGCAGGCCAAGGATCTGGCTGTCCGCTGGAACTGCAAAGCCGCGAAGTGCGGCTCGTGTGGGGCCGAGGTCAACGGAAGGCCGAGCCTGATGTGCAAGACGAAGGTGGTGGAGCTGCCCGCGGAGCGTCCGATCAGGGTGGCGCCGCTACAGGCGTTTCCGATCATTCGCGACCTCGTCAGCGACGTTTCATGGAACTACGAGGTGAACAAGCAGATCCCGCCGTTCTCGCCTGCGGAAGGCACGACCTGGTTGATGGCGCAGGAAGACGTCGACCGAATTGAGGAGTTTCGGAAGTGCATCGAGTGCTTCCTCTGCCAGGACGTGTGCCACATCCTGCGCGACCACAACCTGAAAGGGCGCTACTTCGGGCCGCGGTTCCTCGTTCGCATCGCGAGCCTCGAGATGCACCCGCTCGACACTGCGGACCGCACGGCCCTGCTCGCGGGAGCCGCAGGCCTGGGCCTCTGCAACGTCACGAAATGCTGCACGGAGGTCTGCCCGGAGGGAATCCACATCACCGACAACGCGATCATCCCGCTGAAGGAGCGCGTCATCGACCGCCGCTACGACCCGCTCTTGGCGCTCTTCCGCCGCCTCCGAGGAAGGAAGCCGAGAAGCTAGGTTTGCGGCCCGGCAGCGGCGATCTCGGGATCGACTCCTTCGAACTTCTCGAAGTTGGCACGGAACATCCCGGCGAGTTCGCGCGCCTTGTCGTCGTAGGCCGTGCCGTCACGCCACGTCGAGCGCGGCTCGAGCAGCGCCGCTTCGATGCCCGGGACAGCCACGGGTACCTCGAAGCCGAAGATCTCGTCGCGGCGGAAGCCTCCCGTCTCCAGCCGGCCCGAGAGGGCCGCGTGGAGTAGCGCGCGCGTCGCCTCGATCGGCATTCGATGGCCGCCTTGCCCGGCAGGCCCGCCTGTCCAGCCCGTGTTCACGAGCCAGATGGTCGGCGCGTGACGGGCGAGCTTCTCACCGAGCAGCCGCGCGTAGACCGCGGGCGGCTGGGGCAGGAACGGCCCGCCGAAGCACGGAGAGAACGTCGGCACCGGCTCCGTCACGCCGATCTCGGTGCCTGCCAGGCGGGCCGTGAATCCCGACAGGAAGTGATAGCGGGCCTGGGCGCTCGTGAGGCGTGCAATCGGCGGCATGATCCCGAAGGCATCAGCGGTCAGGAAGACGACGTGTCTCGGATGCCCCGCACGCTTGGTCGGGAGAGCGTTCGAGATCTGGGCCAGGGCGTAGGCCGCGCGCGTGTTCTCGGTCTTCGCGGCGCTGTCGAGGTCGAGCACGCCCTGCTCGTCGACGACGACGTTCTCGAGCAGCGTGCCGAAGGTGTGGGTGGTCGCGTAGATCTCCGGCTCGGCCTCGGCCGAGAGGGCGATCACCTTGGCGTAGCAACCGCCCTCGAAGTTGAAGACGCCGCTGTCACCCCAGCCGTGCTCGTCGTCGCCGATCAGCTTCCGTTGCGGATCGGCGGAGAGCGTCGTCTTGCCCGTGCCCGAGAGCCCGAAGAAGATCGCCACGTCGCCGTCGTCGCCAACGTTCGCGGAACAGTGCATCGGAAAGACCTCCGCAAGCGGCAGCCGGTCGTTCAGCAGCGTGAAGATCGACTTCTTGATCTCGCCCGCATAGAAGGTGCCGCCGATCAGCACCTCGAGCCGCGTCGCGTGCAGGGCGATGAACGTGCCGCTGCGCGTCGCGTCCTCGCCGGGGTCGGCCTCGAATCCCGGCGCGTGCAGGACGAGCGCCTCCGGCACGAAGCCGGCCAGATCCTGCTCGGTCGGCCTGAGGAACATCGTGTGCGAGAACAGCCCGTGGTAGGCGGACTGCGTGACGATGCGCACCGCAATCCGATGCTCGGGGTCGGCGCCCGCGAACGCATCGATCACGTACAGGTCGCGTTCGCCGAGGTAGGCCGCGACCTTGGCGCGCAGCCCGTCGAATCGCTCCTCCTCGAGCGGCTGGTTGACCTTCCCCCACCAGATGCGGTGCTCGGAGGCCGGCTCGCGGACGACGAACTTGTCCTCGGCCGAACGGCCCGTGTGCTTCCCGGTGTCGACGACGAGGGGCCCGCCGTGAGCGAGCACGGCCTCCCCACGGCACAGCGCGTGGGAGTAGTACGCGGGCGTTCGCAAGTTCCAGTAGACCGAGGCTCGCGCGTCGATCCCGTGCGGGGCGAGGCTTCGAGAATCGGTCGCGGCCACCGGGCCTCGCATCATAAGACGCACCGAAGGAGCGTCAGGTCTGCCAGTCGCCGCCGCGCAGCAGCGCCACGCGCCCGCCGCCCCCGGTGAGGCCGGTGACCTCGACCTCGTTCGAGCCGATCATGAAGTCGAGGTGGATCGCGCTCGTGTTCAGCCGGCCGCGGTCGGCTTCCTCGACGTTGAAGCTGTAGGCGTTTCCGAGGGCGATGTGGCTCGCGGCGTTCTCGTCGAGGAGCGTGTCGTAGAAGACCGTCCCGAGCGGGCCGATCCGCCCCTGGCGGTCGACAAGCGCCACCTCGCCGAGCCGGGCTGCGCCCTCGTCGACAGCCGCCCTCGACCGGATCGCATCGCCGTTCTCGTCGGCGTCGATCTCGACCGCACGACCGCCTTCGAAGCGGACGCGCAGACCGCGCACGATCGTGCCGTCCTTGAGCACCAGCGGTCTCGTCGAGGTCACGTGCCCGTCGACCCGCTCCGGGTCAGGGGCCGTGAACACCTCCTCGGTGGGCACGTTCGGCAGGTGGCGGAGCCCGTCTCGCGTCTCGAAGTCGCCGGCGAGCCAGGTCGAGCTCGCCAGCAGCCCCACGGTGAGCTCCGTCCCCGGGCCGCTGAACTCGATCGCATCGAGCTGGGCGGCGTTCAATGTCTCGGCGGACGCGTTCAGCGCGGTGATCCGGGTATCCCACGCCGCGATCGGGTCGGACTCGTCGAGACGCAGGACGTGCCAGAGCTCGCTCCAGAGCCGCTCGTATGCCTCGTCCTCGGCCAGCTCCGGATACACGAGCTTCGCCCATTCCGGGTGCGGGCACGGAACGGCACACCAGTTGGTCGAGCGGTCGTTGATCACCGCCGCCGACTCGCTGACCCACGGCAGCTGGTCGCGGCCAAGCCGGCCGCCGTCGAGGCCCGCCAGAGCGTCGGGCGCAACCACCCCGGCGAAGCCGATCCGCGCCGCTCCCCGCTCGCCGAGGGCGTTGATCCGGGCCCCGTACCAGGGCGGTACGAACTCGAGCGTCTCGTGATTGGCGTGCTGGATCCGCGCGCGCTTCACGTACGGGTCGAAGAAGAACGGGTCGACGAAGAGCGCGCCCAGCTTGTAGGCGACCGCCGCGATCGCGCGCACAAGTTGCTCCTGCCCGATCGTCGCGGTGATTGCGAGCACCTGGCCCTGCTGGACGTTCGCGCCGTGCACAGCGAGCTCGGCCAGGGCCTCGAAGCGCTCCTCCACGGCAGGCGATCGTAGCGCGAGCGCGAAACGAGCGCCGTGAACCTCGAGCCCGCGGTCGAGCGATTCCTCACGGCGGCAGGCGTCTCCGAGGCGACCCGCCGCGGCTACGCGTCCGACCTCCGCGACTTCGCAGGCTGGTACGGCAACGGCGCTCTCGAGCGGGTCGACGCACGCGTGCTCGCCGAGTACACGGCCGACCTCGGCCGGGCGCGGCCGGGCGGCAAGCTCTCCCAGGCGACGATCTCGCGGCGGCTCTCGTCGATTCGGTCGCTGCTGCGCTTCAGCCTCGGGCCGAGCCACGTTCCCGACGTCCCATTCGCACCCCGTCGGGGAAGGCGCCTTCCGGAGGCGCCGAAGGAGAGCGAGATCGAGCAGATCCTCGAGTCGTTCGCCGGCGACGAGCCGCTCGCGGTCCGAAACCGGGCGCTGTTCGAGCTCGTCTATTCCGCCGGCCTACGCAGCTCGGAGGCGGTCGGGCTCGACCTCGGGGATGTCGACTTCGAGCAGGAGCACGTGCTCGTGCGCCATGGGAAGGGAGCGAAGGAGCGGGTCGTGCCGCTCGGTGAGGAGGCCGCCTACCGCGTCGCCCGCTACCTCCACGAGGCCCGGCCCCACCTCGCCCACGGCACCGAGGTCGCGCTGTTTCTCTCGACCCGCGGCCGCCGGCTCGACACCTCCACCCTGCGCCGCCTGCTGCCGCACCCGCATCGCCTCCGCCACGCGTTCGCGACGCACCTGCTCGAAGGCGGCGCCGATCTGAGGACGATCCAGGAGCTGCTCGGCCACGCCTCGCTCTCGACCACGCAGATCTACAGCCACGTGAGCGCCAAGCGGCTACGCAAGGTCTACGACCGGGCGCATCCGCGCTCATAGGAAGTAACCGTCCCGACCAGAACCTGGTCAGAACGTGGCTCAGCTCCCCATCACCGACCCGCATGCTCCGGCGCTCGACCCGGCAGCTGTCGCGAGCTACCAACCTCGCGAGGCGCGCGACCCCGAGCTCGAGGCATTCCTCGCGCTCCTGGCCGCGCGACGGGCGCCCCGCACCGTGGACGCCTACCGGCGCGATCTCGAACGGCTCCGGGCCTCCCTGGGCAAGCCCGTCGTCGCGGCTAGTGTCGACGACCTCGAGCGCTACACGGCCGAGATGCGCGCGGAGGGGCTCTCGGCGGCGACGATCGCGCGTCGCACCGCGGCGGCCCGCAGCTTCTTCGGCCACCTCCAGCTGCTCGGCTCCCGTGAAGACAACCCCGCGGCCGAGATTGCCCTCCCGCGACGCACGCGCCGGCTGCCGCGCACCCTCTCGGCCGGCGAAGCCGAGCGGCTGATCGATGCCGCCAACGGCGTCACGCCGCGGGCGCTCCGCGACAAGGCGCTCGTCGAGCTCCTCTACGGCGCCGGCCTGCGCGTCTCCGAAGCCGTCGGGCTGGAGAAAAACGGCGTCGACCTCGACGAACGGGCCGTGCGCGTGCTCGGCAAGGGCGGCAAGCAGCGGGTCGTACCGCTCGGCCGCCAGGCGGCCGAAGCGCTGCGCCGCTATCTCGCGCGCGGCCGCCCACACCTCGACCGCCGCCGCCGTCCGGAGCTATTCCTGAACGCGAAGGGCGGCGGGCTGACCCGCTCCGGCGCCTTCCTGATCCTCCGCCGACTCGCCGATATCGCCGGGCTCGAGCCCGGGCGCGTGCACCCACACCTCCTACGCCATTCGTTCGCGACGCACCTGCTCGAAGGCGGCGCCGACCTGCGCAGCGTCCAGGAGATGCTCGGCCACGCCGACCTGAGCACGACCGAGCTCTACACCCAGGTCTCCGACCGGCGGCGCCGCGAGGCCTACTTCGCCGCGCACCCGCACGCCAAGCGCAAGAGCTGACTGGTTACTTCGAGGGCCCGGCCTTGCGGCGGAGCAGCTGGGCGACCTTGGTAGCCGCGGCGCGAAGCTCGCGGTCGGCCTCGTCGTCTTCGGCGAGCGCGGCGAGGATGCCGATCGTGTCCCGCTGGGGAGACCCGTTGCGCAACGACATGACCGCCAGCCTGCGGACGGCGCTGTTGCCGTCGCGGCTTACGAGCTCGTGCAGAAGCGGCCGCATCCCATTCACGTCGCCCGGGTGGTCGCGGGAGAGCGACTCGAGCGAGATCAGCGCCGAGCCGCGGCAAGCCGGGCTCTCATCCTCGAGCCCACGCCGCAGCAGCTCGATCTTCTGGCGGAAGCGGAACTGCGAGATCGCCCGGTAGGCGACTGCACGCTCGCGGAAATCGGCCGACCGGGCCGCCGCCTCGAGCTCTTCGTCCCAGGTCGCGCGCAGCTCCGCCAGTTGGCGCTCCTCGCCCTGCTCCGCGAGAGCCGCCGCCTCGGCCGCCGCTTCGGCGAGGGTCAAGCTTCCGCCGGCGAGTGGGCCGGGGCACCGACGTAGCGCGCCGAAGGCCGGATCAGCCGCCCGGCCCGGCGCTGCTCGACGATGTGAGCCGACCAGCCCGCAACCCGCGCGCAGCCGAACATCGCCGGGTACATCGGGGGCGGGATGTCCGCGATCTCGAGCACGACCGCTGCCCAGAACTCGACGTTCGTCTCGAGCACCCGGTCGGGGGACTTCTCGCGCAACGCGGCCAGCGCAGCTTGCTCGAGCCGATCGGCCACCTCGACCCGGCTCGAGCCGAGCTCCTTCGCGGTGCGGCGAAGCACGCGGGCGCGCGGGTCCTCGGCGCGGTAGACGCGGTGGCCGAAGCCCATGATCCGCTCCCCGCGATCGAGCAGGTCGTGGACGTAGGCGTCCGCGTCGCCGCTCGCCTCGACCTCGTCGAGCATCTTGAGGACCCGGGTCGGGGCGCCGCCGTGCAGCGGTCCCGAGAGCGCGCCGACCGCCGAGGAGAGCGCGGCGGCACAGTCCGCGCCCGTCGAAGCGGCGATCCGCGCCGTGAAGGTCGATGCGTTCATGCCGTGCTCGGCCGCCGAGACCCAGTAGGTGTCGACCGCGGTGACATGACGCGGGTCGGCCTCGCCGCGCCAACGAATCAGGAACTGGGCAGCGGCGTTCTCGCCTTTCCCCACCTCTGCTTCGGGCACCGTGGTGCCGTCGCCGCGAGCCGCCTGGGCGACGAGCGACAAGGCTGCGGCCGAGAGCCGCGCCAGATCGTCGCGCGCCTCCTCGGGTGAAATGTCGACGAGCTGCTTCAAGCCCCATTTCGGCCCGAGCGTCGCCAGACCGGCCTGGAGGTCGGCCATCACCGAGCCACTCGGGTCCTGCAGCTCGATCCGCTCGGCGTGCGGCATCCCCGGCTCAAAGTTCTCGTCGACGAGCAGCCCCCAGACCTTCTCGAACGGATAGCGGCCGACGAGCTCCTCGATGTCGACGCCGCGGTAGCGGAGAGCCGAGCCCTCCTTGTCGGGCTCGGCGATCTCGGTCTCGAAGGCGATCACGCCTTCCAACCCCGGATGGAACTCATTCACCCCGAAAACGCTACAGCAAGGGAAGAAGCCGCTGAGCAGCGGGTTCGCGGCCGGAGAAACCGCCGGCGAACGTACAATCCGCGCTCCCATGGCACACCGCGTCACTCTGATCCCCGGCGACGGGATCGGCCCCGAGCTCACCGAAGCCACCCGCCGCGTGCTCGACGCCACCGGCGTGGAGTTCGAATGGGACGTACAGCCGGCCGGCGCGGACACGATGGCAGACCACGGGGGCAACCCGCTCCCGGAGGAGACGCTCGAGTCGATCCGCCGAAACGGGGTGGCGCTGAAGGGGCCGATCACGACGCCGATCGGCGAGGGCTTCCGCTCGGTCAACGTGGGGCTGCGCGTCGCGCTCGACCTGTACGCCCAGGTGCGGCCCTGCAAGACCTACCCGGGCGTCCGCACCCGCTACGCCGACGTCGACCTCGTGATCGTGCGCGAGACGACCGAGGACATCTACGCCGGGATCGAGTTCGAGCAGGGAACGCCGGCGGCCGAGGAGCTGCGCGGCTGGCTCGAGGCGCACGGCGAGAAGCTGCCGCAGCCGGACTCCGGGATCTCGATCAAGCCGATCTCGATCACCGGCACCCGGCGTGTGTTCGAGTTCGCGTTCGAGTACGCCCGCAGGATGGGCCGCCGGAAGATCACCGCGGTGCACAAGGCGAACATCATGAAGTTCACCGACGGCCTGTGGCTGCACGAGGCCCAGGCGGTCGCGGCCCGGAATTCCGACATCGAGTTCGAGGACCGGATCGCCGACAACATGTGCATGCAGCTCGTCCAGCGCCCCGAGGAGTACGACGTGATGGTGCTGCCGAACCTCTACGGCGACATCATCTCCGACCTCGCGGCCGGGTTGATCGGCGGCCTCGGCGTCGCGCCGGGTGCGAACTTCGGGCGCGGCGTAGCGGTCTTCGAGCCGACGCACGGCTCGGCCCCGAAATACGCGGGCCAGAACAAGGTGAATCCGATCGCCCAGCTCCTCTCCGGTGTGCTGATGCTCCGGCACCTCGGCGAGATGGAAGCAGCCGACCGGCTCGAAGCGGCGATCGCCGACCTGATCCGTGAGGGCAAACGCGTCACCTACGACATGAAGCCCGCGCGCGACGACCCGACCGCGGTGGGGACGAGCGAAGTCGCGGACGCCCTGATCGAAAAGCTCGGATGAGTGGCCGCCGCAAGGTGACCGTCATCGGCGCGGGCAACGTCGGCGCCACCTGCGCGCAGGTGCTCGCGACGCGCGACTACGCCGACGTCGCGCTGATCGACATCAAGGAAGGCCTCCCGCAAGGGAAGGCGCTCGACATCGACCAGATGGGCGCGATCCTCGGCTACGAGCCGAACGTCACCGGCTCGAACGCCTACGAAGCCTCGGCGGGCTCCTCGGTGATCGTGATCACCGCCGGGCTGCCGCGCAGCCCCGGCATGAGCCGAGATGACCTCGTGACCATGAACGAAAAGATCGTCGCCGACGTGACCGAGAAGGCGATCGCGCATTCGCCCGACGCCGTGCTCGTAGTTGTTTCCAACCCGCTCGATGCGATGTGCCACGTCGCGAAGAACGTCTCCGGCTTTCCGCGCGAGCGCGTGCTCGGGATGGCGGGGATCCTCGACACGGCACGTTTCGCGACCTTCATCGCCTGGGAGACCGGCTGCTCGGTCAAGGACGTGCAGACCCTCGTCCTCGGCGGGCATGGCGACCAGATGGTGCCGCTCGTGAGCGCGACTCGCGTCGGCGGAGTCCCGTTGCGTTCGCTCGTCGCCGCCGACCGGGTCGAAGCGATGATCGAGCGCACGGCGAAAGGCGGCGGCGAACTCGTCACGCTCCTTGGGACCTCCGCCTGGTATGCGCCCGGCGCGGCAGCGGCGCAGATCGTCGACGCGATCATGCTTGACGAGAAACGCGTGCTCCCCTGTGCGGCCTACCTCGAGGGCGAGTACGGGATCAGCGGGCTGTACGTCGGCGTCCCGGTCAGGCTCGGCGCGGGAGGCATGGAGGCGATCGTCGAGCTCGAGCTCGACGAGAGCGAGACCGGGGCGCTCCACGCCTCATCCGAGGCCGTCCGGGACGTCGTCGGCGTGCTCGGCACCGGCCACTGAAGCCAGGGCCGGCTATCCCCGCGGTCGGCGTAGAGTGATCGGGTGAGCTCACCGCGCTTCCGGATTCGGCGCGTCCTGCGCCCGGAGATCTTGCTCGCGCTCGGCGCGATTCTTGCGGTCACCTTCGCGGCCCTGAGGCTGATCTCGTCGCGCGACTACATCTTCCTACCCGACCGCGCGCACCCCGTGGCTCCGCTCGTGCATGTGGCCGGTGGCCACGAGCCCAAAGACGGAGGCGGGATCTATTTCGTCGATGTCGTGATCCGGAGGGCATCGCTGCTCGAGCAGCTCTTCGGGGGTCCGATCCTCACCTCGGGAGCCGACCTCGTCCCACCGGAGGCGGTCGTAGCACCGGGGCAGACCGACGCGCAGGAGCAGCAGGCCAGCCTGTCGGAGATGAGGCAGTCGCAGCAGACCGCCGCCGCGGTCGCGCTGCGCACGCTCGGCAAGAAGGTGACAACGATCGAGAACGGCGCTCTGGTGTTGGCTGTCGATCCAGGCTTCCCGGCCGAGGGCAAGCTCGAGCCCGAAGACGTGATCGTCGCGATCGACGGGAAGGCCGTGCACACGGTCGACGACCTGCACAAGATCCTCGTCAGCAAGCCGATCGGTACCCCGTTCCGCTTCAGCTTTCTGCGCGGAGGCAAGAAACGAAGCGTCTCCCTCGCCACTGTCCCGGAGACGCACGGGTCGAAGATCGGGATCATCGGCATCGAGGTCGGCCAGGCGACGAGCTTCCGGTTGCCGATCCGCGTCTCGATCGACGCCCACAACATCGGCGGCCCGTCCGCCGGGCTTGCATTCGCGCTCCAAGTACTCGAGGAGCTCGGCCGAAATGTCGACCACGGCCACAAGATCGCGGCAACCGGGGAGATCTTCCCGAACGGCCAGGTTGGGCCGATCGGCGGAATCAAGCAGAAAACGATCGGGGCGCGCGAAGCAGGTGTGGATGCCTTCCTCGTCCCGGCGGGACAGAACGCGACCGACGCGCGTAAGTACGCGGGCATCCTGCGCATCATCCCTGTGAAGAACTTTCAACAGGCGTTGCGCGCGTTGGCAACGCTGCCGCCGAGCGGCTAGGCGTCTTCCCACCGCAAACGTTGTACGAGTGGGCAACATTGCCGCCAAACCGCTAGAAACCTAGCTAATTGGCCCGTGGGAAAGGGCCGGAAACTGCGCGTTTTCTGTTTAGGCAAGCCCTTGCTCAGCGCCCCGGCATGCGTAGGATCGCTTCTCGCAACGCCCCCCGAAACGCCACCTCGCCCCCTCATGAACAAACAACCGCCGACCTGCCACGACTGTTACTTCCGCAGCAACGGGCTCTGTGCTCTTGTCACCGAACAGCCGTGTCCGACCTTCAGAGCGGCAGGGCGCACTCTCTCGCCGCCGCCGCAACCTCGGCTTGTGCCGCGCACGCTGGCAGCCGCCACCGCGTCCGCGTGAGTCGTCTGCGAGCAGCGTCAGGCCGAGGCAGCCGAAGCAAGCCGCGCGACACCCTCGTCGATCTCCTCGGGTGAGACGAAGCTGTACGCGAGCCGGATCGTGTTATCGGCACCCCCGAAATCGGTGCCGAGCACGGCGGTGACACCCTCGGCGCGGTCGAGCACCTCTTTCGCGTTCATATCCTCGGGCAGCTCGAGCCAGATGAAGTAGCCACCCTCCGGCTTCGACCACGCCGCGCCCGAGAACTGCTTCTCGAGCGCCGAGAGCATCGCATCGCGCCGAGCCTTCAGCAGCTCGTTGATCCGCACGAGATTCGGCTCGAAGCTGCCTCGGCGGACGAACTCGAAGACGACGGCCTCGCTGAGCAGTGACGGCGTTATGTAGGTCGAGTTCGCCCGATCGATGAGCGGCCCCGCCATC
>DATKRX010000078.1:0-15391 GCA_035531915.1 Gaiellaceae bacterium
CGTGTGCACTGCACCATGAGCGACGAAGGCGACGACGAGCCAGCCGGCGACGACGAGCGGGCCGAGCACGGCCCAGGGGGGGATGCGCGCCGTGAGCGCCTCGAGGCGGCCGAGGAGCCTGCCGGTGCCGCGGGCGAGCCGGGCGACGCGCGTCTGGGCGCTCCCCTCGAAGGCCGGTGTCTCGCTAGCGGCCTGCATGCACCGAGGCCTCCGCGAGATACCACGCGATCGTGCGCTCGAGGCCCTCGCGGAGCGAGGTGCCGGCTCTCCAGCCGAGCAGCTCCGCCGCACGGGTCGTGTCGAGTCGCCGCCGGGGCTGCCCGTTCGGCATCGTCGTGTCCCAGACGATCTCGCCTGCGAAGCCCGTCAGCTCCTTCACGAGCTCGGCGAGCTCGCCGATCCCCGTCTCGGTGCCCGTGCCGATGTTGAGGGGGCCGGCGCCCGAATATTGGCTCGCCGCGAGCAGCAGCGCATCGGCCGCGTCCTCGACGTAGAGGAACTCACGGGTGGGTGAGCCGTCGCCCCAGAGTACGACCCTGTCGCCGCCCGCGAGGAACTTGCGGATCAGGGCTGGGACGACGTGCGAGCTCTCGAGGTCGAAGTTGTCACGAGGCCCGTACAGGTTCGCCGGCAGCAGGTAGATCGCGTTCAGCCCGTACTGCTCACGATAGGCCTGGGCGCCGACCAGGATCGACTTCTTCGCGACCCCGTAGGGCGCGTTCGTCTCCTCGGGGTACCCGTTCCAGAGGTCATCCTCGGAGAACGGCGTCGGAGTGAACTTCGGGTAGGCGCAGACGGTGCCTGCGACGACCAGCTTCGAGACGCCGCAGAGGCGCGAGAGCTCGAGGACGTGCGCGCCCATCATCAGGTTCGAGAACCAGTAACGCCCGGGGTTGGCGCGGTTTGCGCCGATCCCGCCGACTTCGGCGGCGAGATGGAAGACAAGCTCGGGCCGGGCGCTCGCGAAGAGGCGCTCGGCATCATCCCAGCGGGTCAGGTCGTAGTCGGCGCGCCGTGGGACGACGACCTCGTCGCCCCGCCCCTCGAGCCGCTCGACGAGGAACGATCCCAGGAAGCCTGCGCCGCCGGTGACGAGCACCCTCACCGCGTGCGCTCACGCCAGTCGACCCGGCCGATCCAGCTCTCGCGGTTGGCCGCGTACCAGGCGATCGTTCGCCTGACGCCCTCCTCCCAGGAGATCGTCGGCTTCCAGCCGGTCTCCGAGTGCAGCTTGTCGTAGCCGACGCGGAGCGCCATCACCTCGCTCGCACCCGGGCGGAAACGCGCCTCGGTGGTCACGATCTCCCGCCCGGCCGGCCAGTAGCCGCCTTCCTCGCCGATCCTGAGGATCATCGCCGCCCAGTCGGCCATCGAGATGTTCTCGCCCTGGCCGTAGACGTAGACGTCGCCTGGCTCGCCGTGCGCCGCGACGGTCAGATGCCCCCGGACGCCGTCGGTGCAGAAGCAGAAGTCGCGGAGCGGGTCGAGCTGGCCGAGCTCGATCGAGGGGCGCTGGAGCGCCTGCGTGATGATCGTGCCGGTCACGTAGCGCGGGTTCTGGCGCGGCCCGTAGTTGTTGAACATCCGGGTCACGACCCCGGGCACACCGTAAGCGTCGTGGTAGTTCATGGTCAAGAAGTCGGCGGCCACCTTCGAGGTCGCGTAGATCGACTTTGGGTTGATCGGCGAGCGCTCATGCAGGATCAGCCCGCCGTCCTCGTCGAAGTCGTGGTGGTCGGAGACGGAGGCGCGCACGTTGCCGTACTCCTCCGAGGTGCCGGCGGTGTCGAACTTCTCGAGCTCGAGGCCCTGGTCGACGACCGACTGGAGCAGGTTCAACGTTCCGACGGTGTTCGCGATCACCGTCTCGTAGGGCCGGTGCCACGACTCGCCCACGTGCGCCTGGGCGCCGAGGTGGAAGATGTACGGCTTGTCCGGCGCGCGCTTCAGGTCGCGCATCAGGTAGTCGATCGAGGTCTTGTCGGTGAGGTCGGCGAAGACGACACGGGCGAGACGGTCGCGCTGAGCGCCGATGTTGTTGAGGGCGCCCGACGAGGTCGCACGGACGAATGCAGTCACCTCGGCGCCGAGAGCGATCAGCGCGTCGGTGAGATGCGAGCCCATGAACCCGTCGGCGCCGGTCACGAGGCACGTCCTTCCCTCGTAGCTGGGACCGAGGGTTTCGCGAAGCGTGTCGAGCTCGTCGTCCGACCAGATGACGCTATCGTCGCGCGGCATCGATGCAGGGTAATCGCAAAGCTCCGCGGAGCGCGGTCAGAAGCGGGCTTCTGACCGGATTGTCGACTGCGGCGGTGAGCGGCGCGGCCGGAATCGCCGGCGCGATCCTCTCGCGCAAGTTCGGGCATGGAGCGACGACCGACGGGTTCTTCGCCGCCTACGCGATCTATCTCGCGCTCCTGCTCGTGGCGAGCTCGCTTCGGGTCGTGGTGCTCCCCGACCTCGTCCGGGCGCACGCCGCAGGGGCGCTCGGGCGCGAGCTCGGCTCGTGGGCGGTCTCGTTGGCCGTGCCGCTCGCTCCGGCGGTCGCGGTCGGCCTCGCGGCACCGCACGCGGTCGCCGGCCTCCTCACCCACAGCCCGGAAGCGCGGGCGAGCGCAGCGAAGCTCCTTCCCTGGCTCGCCTGTGCGGCGGCGGCGCAGGTGTACGCGGGCGTCGCGGCGAGCGGGCTCGCCGCACTCGACGACTACGGCACGGCCGCGCTCGGCTACCTCGCCGGGGCGGTCGCCGGGGTAGCGACGATCGCGGCCCTCGTCGGTCACGGCGTCGCCGCCTTCGGCTGGGGCCTTGCGGTGAACGGGGCGGTCTCGCTTGCCATCCCGCTCGCGGTGCTCGTGAGGCGCCGCGCGCTCGGGCGGCCGAGCGGCTGCGCCGGCCGCCGGCTGCGCGCACTCGCGGAGGGCGTCTCGCTGCCCTTCGCGCTCCAGGGGCTGTACCTGATCGGCTACCGCTTCGCCAGCGGCCTCGGTACGGGCAAGCCGACGACGTTCTCGTACGCTTACCTGATCGCCTCGCTGCTCGTAGCGGTGACGGCAACGTCGGTGGCGCTGATCTCCTCCGCGCCGCTTGCGCGCGGCGAGCTGACCCCGGAGCGCTCGTCGCGGCACATCGTCAGCGCGTCGTGGGCCTCCCTCGCGATCGTGGCGGGGGCGGCCGGGTTCTTCGCGCTCGCGGGCGAGCGGGTGGCGCGGATCGTGCTCGGGTCGTCCTACGGTGGGCAAACGGGCGCCGAGCTCGGCCGGCTCGTCGCCTACCTCGCCCCGTGGATGGTGGCCTCGGTCGCGCTCTCGGTCGCCTTCCCGCTGCTCTTCGTACGCGGGCGGGCGGCCTGGCTGCCGCTGCTCGCAGCGGTCGCTCTCGGCGTCCACGTCCTACTCGAGTGGGCCGGGCGCGCCTGGCTCGGGCTGGCGGGAATCGCCGCCGGGATGGCGGTGACCACCTTCGCGATCCTCGCCGTCCTGCTGGTCGCGCTGGGGGCGCTCCGGCCGACCCTGCGCGGCCTCGCGGCGGCGAGTGCCGCCTGCGGCCTGCCGGCGCTGATCCTGTTCGGCGGCTCCCGTCTGGTCGTGAGCGCGCTGCCCGCCGCGGGGATCGGGCTCGTGCTCTACGCCGCGGCGCTCGCGCTCTGGCGCCCGCCCGGGCTCGTGGCCGCCTGGGCATACCTGCGCCGCCTCCACGACCGCTAGCGTCAACATATGGTCGCGGTCGTCGTCCTGTCGTGGAACGGGCGCCAAGACACGCTCGCCTGCCTGCGCTCGCTGGCGGCGCTCGCTGCCCCCGAGCCGCTTGTGATCGTGGTCGACAACGGCTCGAGCGACGGGACGGCGGAGGCTGTGCGGGACGCTTTCCCCGCCGTCGAGCTGATCGAGACGGGTGCGAACCTCGGGTTCGCCGGCGGGAACAACGCCGGTATCACCCGAGCGCTCGAACGCGGCGCCTCCCACGTCCTCGTGCTCAACAACGACGTCGAGCTCGACCCGCACTCCGTCAACGCTCTCCTCGAGGAGGCGGCTCGCCGTCCCGACGCGGGCGCCCTCTGCAGCACTATCCTCTTCGCCGACCCGCCCGGCCTGATCTGGTTCGCGGGCGCGAGCTTCGACCCGCGCTCCGGTTACAACGGGCGCCAGCGCGGCTACCGCGAGCCCGACGACGGCCGCTTCGGCGAGGTGGTCGAGACCGACCGCGGCTGCGGCGCCGCGATGCTCTTCCCGCGCGCGGTGCTCGAAGCGGTCGGCCTGTTCGACGAGGAACTCTTCCTCTACGTCGAGGACACGGACTGGTCGCTTCGCGCGCGTGCGGCCGGCTACAGGCTCTACGTCGTCCCGGCGAGCAAGGTGCGCCACAAGGTGTCGGTCGGCTCGGGCGGCGAGAGCGCGCCCGCGACTCTCTACTACGACACGCGCAACTCGATCGTCGTCTGCGAGCGCCACGCGCCGCTCGGGTGGTTCGGCACACGGCGCAGGCGGCTCGTTCTCGTCGGCGCTCATCTCGCACAAGGGTTGGGCTCGGGCCGCAAGCGCGAGGGTGCCACTGCGGTGCTCCGGGGGTGGCGCGACGCGCGCGCGGGTCGCCTCGGCCCGGGGGCCTAGAATGACGGTGTGACCGCGCAGCAGGCAAAACAGGTCGTCAAGAACGCCCTCTACCGCACGATCGGGGAGACCTCGACTGCGCTGCGCCTGCGGCCGGACGAGACGAAGACGCTCAGCATCCTCATGTACCACAAGATCAACGACCTTCCCGACAACCCGACGACGGTGCCGGTGTGGAAGTTCGACGAGCAGCTCAGCCGTCTCGGCGAGCTCGGCTACAACGTCGTCGACCTCGACGCCGTCCTCGACCACTACACGATCGGCGAGCCGCTTCCCGAGAAGGCGGTGCTGATCACCTTCGACGACGGGTACCGGGACACGCTCGAAAACGCGCTCCCGGTGCTGCGGGGAAAGGGCTTCTCAGCGGTGATCTTCATCCCGGTCGCCTACATGGAGGACGAGACGCCGCTGCCGCACGAGGCGCGGCTCGTCGAGCGCGGGATGCGCAACCGCACGCTCGACTGGGGCCTGATGCGCGAACTCGACGCCGGCGGCGTCCGCGTCGAGTCGCACGGGATCGCGCACCGGCCGCTGGCCGAGGTGAGCCTGGACGAGTCGGTGCGAGAGATCGCGGTCTCGAAGCTGAAGCTCGAGGAGCAGCTCGGCCGCCCGGTGCGGGCCTACGCTTACGTGAAGGGCTCGGAGGCGCACTTCCACCCGGTGCACGAGAGCATCCTCAAGCAGGCCGGTTACGAGATCGCGTTCACGTCGATCTCGCGCGCGAACGGCACCGGTACGAACCCGTTCCGGCTCGGGCGCTACAACGTCGAGCCGTATCCGGCCCGCACGTTCGATCTCGTGCTCTCGGGCGCGTGCGATCTGATCTCGGTGAAGGACACCGTCGCCGGCACCCACGCCCGGCGCCTGTTCAACCAGGCGCTCGGCACGTCCACGCGCTGAACGAGTCCGATGAAGGTCGTCGAGTACGACCCCTCGAGACGCGCCGATGTCGCCGACCTGATGGGGCGGGTGTGGGGGAGGCGGCCGGTCGAAGACGAGCTCGCCTGGTTCTACGAGGACAACCCGGTACGGGCCGCCTCGGTGCTCGTCGCGGAGGAGGATGGGAAGACCGTCGGGACGACGGCGCTCAGCTTCGTGCAGATGTCGATCGGGGGTGAGAAGAGGGAGGTAGGTATGGCCGTCAGGCTTGCGACCGACCCGGACTACCGTGGGCGCGGCGTCTTCGCCGGGCTGATGTCGGGCCAGGAGGAGCGGGCACGCGAGCTCGGCGTCGGGCTACTTCTCAGCGTGACGAACGATGCGTCGACGCCGATCCTGGTCGATCGCCTCGAATGGAGCAAGCTCGCGCCGCTACGCCTCTGGGTGCGGGCGAAGGCTCGGCGGGGGCGGACCTGGGCGCCGGCGGTCGGTCGCTTCGACGCCGACCCGCCCTCACCCGGCGCCGGCGATCGCGTCCTGCGAGATGCCGCATGGCTCAACTGGCGGTTCGTCGAGGGGCCGGGCCGGTACACGCGCCTGGTCGAAGAGGGCTACGGGGTGGCGGGGCGGTGGCGCGGCTTCGGCGTCGTCGCCGCCATGGCGGGAGATCTCCTTCGCGACGTCGCCTCGGCGGCGGGCGGGCCGCTCGTGCTCGCGGCGCCGCCTCCGAGCGAGCGGCGGCAGTACGTGCTCGGCGGCTACGTGCCGACCCCGAAGACGTTCACAGTGGTCGGGAAGTCGCTCGACGCATCGCTCCCTGTCCCTGAGCGGCCGCACTTCGAGCTAGGCGACCTCGACTTTCTCTGACGCGGCGCGCGTACCCTTAGCGGGATGATCGTCCTCCACGTCCAGAAGGTCGCCGGCATCTCGGGCTCGGAGGCCCACCTCCTCCAGCTCCTGCCCGCGCTCAAGGCGCGCGGCTGGGACATCCGCTTCCTGATGCTGCACGAGCAGGAGCCGGGCGCGTGGGAGTTCGCGCGTGCGCTCGAGGCGGGCGGCGTGCCGGTCGACGGGATCGAGATGAAGACCGACGTCGACCCGGGCACGTTCATACGCGTTCTCTCCTACCTCGTGAACCATCGCCCGACGATCCTCCACACGCATCTCGTCCACGCCGACGCGTACGGCCAGACGGCCGGAACGGTCGCCGGGGTACCGGTGCGGATCTCGACCAAGCACGGCTTCAACGAGTTCCGCGAGGGGCAAATCTTCGCGCTCGGCGACCGTACGATCGGCGCGCTGGCGCACCGGCAGATCGCGATCTCGCGCGGACTCGCCCGCTACCTTTCCGAGACCGAAGGCTTCGTCGAGCCCGACTTCGAGATCGTCCACTACGGGATCGCGGCCGGCCCGGAGCCGGAGCCGTACTCGGGCGGCCCGCCGCGGTTCCTCTGCATCGGCCGACTGATTCCGATCAAGGGCCACGTCGTGCTGCTGCGCGCGTTCCGCAAGGTGGTCGACGCGCGGCCCGACACGACACTCGACATTGCCGGGCGCGGGGTGCTCGAGCACGGGTTGAAGGATCTCTCGCGCGAGCTGGGGCTGAACGGCTCGGTGCGGTTCCTCGGCCACGTCACGCCGGTGCAGCGAGCGGTCGAGGGATCCCTCGCTGTGGTGGTGCCGTCGCTCGGCGAGGGCTTCGGGATGGTCGCGCTCGAGGCGATGGAGCGCGCCCGCCCCGTGATCGCCGCCTCGATCGGCGGGCTCGAGGACCTCGTGCGCGATCGCGAGACCGGGCTGCTCGTCCCGCCCGGCGAGGCCGACGCGCTCGCCGAAGCGATGCTGGCGCTCGCCAACGATCCGACGTGGGCGGTCGCGCTCGGGTCGGAGGCCCGCCGCCGCGCGATCGAGCGCTTCCCCGAGCTGCGTTGCACCGAGCGGACCGAAGAGGTCTACCGACACTGGCTCGGTGCGCGCGCGAACGGCGCTGCGCGTGAGGCACCCGCTCCCGCGGCCGTCTCGTAGCGGCGAATGCGACCACTACCACGGCCCCTTCGCGCGGATGCGGCGATCGGTCCGATCGGACGCCGCTTTCGAGCTGTCCTCCCCCTTGTATCGGTAGGCACGTGAGCCGCGAGACCCGGCGCATCTTTATACCCGTGGCGGTGCGCCCGGTCTGAGCTCGCCGGCGGCAGCTACGGTGCGACGGGCCCGCCTGCTCACAACCCCCGGTCGAGGTAGCGGCGCTGCCACAGCTCGAGGGTGCAGAGGCACCAGAGACGATGTCCGTGGTCGGCCTGCCGCTCGAGGTGCTCGCGGAGGAGCCGTTCCAGCTCGGCGCGGTGGAAGAGGCCCCGATCTTCGCCTCCCAGCAAGAGCTCCTCGACAGTCGAACGGAGCTCGTCGCGGAACCAGCGGTCGAGCGGGACGCCGAAGCCGGTCTTCGAGCGGGCGAGCGTCTCCGGTGGGAGCTCGGCCGCGAAGGCGCGCTTGAGGGCGGTCTTCCCGGCGGCGAGCGAGGCCGGGAGGGCGAGGCCGAGCTCGACGACATGGTGATCGAGGAGCGGCGAGCGCAGCTCGAGCGACACGGCCATCGAGGCGATGTCGCTCTTCGGCAGCAGGTCGCCCGGAAGGTACGACTCGATATCGACGATCCGAAGGTCGGGGTCGTGCGGCAGCAGCGTCTCTGCGGCCTGCGCGCGAGCCTCGTCGGTCCACAGGCGCCGGCGGAGCTCGAGCGGGAAGACCTCGAGCAGCCGGGCGTACCGCGACGCGGCCGGCCGCGCCGCGACGTCGAGGAAGCGGCGGGCGCGAAAGAGCGTCGAACGGGGCCGCCGTCGCGCCGCCGGTAGGGCGTCGAGCGCGGCCGCCGCGAGCACCGCCGCCGCGCGCGGGACACGCCCAGCGAGCGCGTGCGCGCGGTAGCGTTCGTAACCGCCGAAGGATTCGTCGCCTCCGTCGCCTGCGAGCGCGACCGTGACGTGGTGCCTCGTGGCCTCGCAGACGAGCAGCATGGGAAGCGCGGCCTCGTCGCCGAACGGCTCGTCGAAGGTCTCGGCTAGGCGATCGAGCAGCTCGGGCCCTGGGTCGACCTCGAGCTCGGCGTGCTCGGTGCCGTAGCGCTCAGCGAGAAGCCGGGCGTGCGGACGCTCGTCGTAGCGGCGGTCAGGGAAGCCGATCGTGAAGGTGCGGACGGGTTTGTCGGAGGCGCCGGCCATCGCCGCGACGACGATCGAGGAGTCGAGCCCGCCGGAGAGGAGCGCGCCGAGCGGCACGTCTGAGACCAGGCGCCGCCGCACCGCCGCCGTCACCTCGTCGCGGACGCGCTCGACCCACTCCTCGTCGGAGCTCGATCCGGATGCCGGTTTCGGGCGCCAGTACCGCTCGATCCTGACCGTGCCGTTCTCGGCGACCGCAAACGCGCCCGGCGGAACCTTCTCGACCGCCTTCAGCCCGGAGCGTGGGACGTACTGAAGCGCCAGGTAGGCGTCGAGCTGCTGCAGGTCGAGCTCGCGGGGAAGGCTCGGGAGCCGCAGGAGCGCTTTCGTCTCGGATGCGAACGCGAGCGAGCCGTCGGGGAGGTGCGCGTAGAGGAGCGGCTTCTTCCCGAGCCGGTCGCGCGCGAGGACGAGCCGTTCGTTCGCGCGATCCCAGAGCCCAATCGCGAACATTCCCTCGAGGCGCTCGACGAAGCCGAGGCCCCACTCCTCGTAGGCGTGCGGGATCAGCGGCGAGTCTCCACTGCCCCGGATCCGGTGGCCCTTCGCTTCGAGCTCGCGGCGGAGGCGGCGGAAGTTGTAGAGCTCGCCGTTGAAGACCGCGGCGACCGCGCCGCTCTCGCTCTCGACCGGCTGGTCGCCGGTCTCGAGGTCGATGATCGAGAGCCGCCGGTAACCGAGCACGCAGCGGCCGTAGTCTGCGACCGCGCCGTGGTCCGGGCCGCGGTGGACGATCGCGGCGTTCATCGCCTCGACCAGCCTCGGGTCGGCCGCGTCGGTCGAGAGCAGCCCGCAGATACCGCACATGGCCGTCCCAGGCTACGCGAGGAGCTCGCGGTAGACGGCCTCGTGGGCCTCCGCCGAGTGCTCCCATGTGAAGCCTGCCGCCCTGGCGAGCCCTCGCCCGACCCACGGGGCGGGGTCGGCCAGCACCTCGGCGACGCCTTCGGCGATCGCGTGCGGATCCTCCGGGTCGAACAGGCGCGCGGCATCGCCGCAGACCTCGGGCAGCGAGGCGGCGTTCGAACAGGCGACGGGGCAGCCGCAGGCCATCGCCTCGAGCGGCGGCTGGCCGAACCCCTCGTAGAGCGAGGGGAAGACGAGCGCGGCCGCGCGGCGATAGAGGGAGACGAGCTCGTCGGCGGAAACCTCGCCGAGGACGTCGACGCCGTCGGGGACGGGCCCGCGGTGGCCACCGCCCGTGAGCACGAGCCGGAGCTCGGGTTGGTCACGGCGCAGGAGCGTGAGGGCCTCGTACAGACGGGCGTGGTTCTTGTGGGGCCAGGGGCGCGCCGGGTAGAGCAGGAACGGCTCGCGCGGGTCGCCGGACGGCGAGAAGCGCTCGTGATCGATCCCGTGGTGGATCACGCGCAGTCTCTCGGCGGGGAGCTCGAGTTGGCTCGCGGCCCCGTCCCGAACGAAGACGCTCGGGACGATCACGATCCGCGCGCTGCGGGCCGAGCGCACGTAGGCGAGCGCTCGGAAGGCTCGCTCACCGCGCGAGAAGAGGCGCGGCAGGTCGAGATGCTGGAGGTCGTGCAGCGTGATCGCGCTCGGCGCCGCGACCGGCGGGATCCGCAGGGTGAGCGGGAAGTGGACGGCGTCGGCGGCGGCAAGGCGCCGCTCGAGCGGGCGAGCGCGGAGCGCAGCGAAGCTCATCGCGGCGAGCCGGCCGGGGATCGACGTCCCGCGCCGGTATTCGGGTACGAGCTCGGACGGCAGCCCCTCGGCCCGGTCGGGCGCGACCGGTGGGAGATAGACCCGGTAGGGCAGCGTCCCCCCACGCGCGAGTGCCCGCAGGAGCTCTCGCGCCGCCGACTCGCTGCCGCCGAGGGCGCCCGGTACCAGGGTGAGCAGGGCGATCCCAACCACGGGCGGATCGTACGCGCCAAGGCACCCAGCTTTTCCTATCGCAGCATCCGCGGCAGGCCGAACTGCGGCAAGAGACTGCTCTCGGCGAACCACGTAATCGCAGAGATCTGGTCGCCCTCAAGGGTCAGCACGAGGAGCGAGAACGCGTGCGCGACGTCGGTCTCGGGCACCGAGAGGTAACAGCCAAACGCCGGCTGTGTGTTTGCGCGCGTCGCCACCAACCGCCGCGCCGCGCCGCGGCGCTCCTCGGCGCAACGCAGGAACGCGCTGATTGCGTTGCGTCCCTGGTAGGCATGCGGGAGGGGCGGCATCGTCAGCCACGCGTCGTCGGTCAGAAGGGCGACGATCCCGTCGAGGTCGCCGTTCTCGACCGTTTCTGCGAAGCTGGTAACGAGCTCGCGCTCGACCTTGGAGTTCGGGAGCGGCGCGCGTTCGCGTCCGCCGGTCGGCAGGCGGGAGTCGAACGCCGCACGCGCGCGGCGCAGCAGGCTGTTGACCGACGCCTCGCTGGTCACGAGCATCTCGGCGACCTCCCCGGCGCGGTAGCCCAGCACGTCGCGCAGCACGAGCACCGCGCGCTGCTGCGGCGGGAGCTGCTGAAGGCCGACGATGAATGCGAGCGCGATCCCCTCCTTGGTCTCGTAGCGCGCCTCCGGTCCGGGAGCCTCGTCGGGGATCCGTTCGAGGAGAACGTCGGGGTAGGGCTCAAGCCAGACCGGCTCGCTCCAGCGTGTCGGCTCAGGCATCTGGGTCGTCCGCTGGTCTTGCGGGCGGCGCCGGCTCGCCCGCAGGGCATCCAGCGAGCGGTTGGTGGCGATCCGGTACAGCCAGGCACGGACCGACGCGCGTCCCTCGTACTGCTCGAGGCCGCGCCACGCAGCGAGCAGCGTCTCCTGGAGCAGGTCCTCGGCGTCCTGAGCCGAGCCGACGATCCGGTAGATGTGCAGCTGTAGCTCACGCTGGTAGGGGTCGGTCAGTTCGCGGAACGTGTCCTCGTCGCCGCCGCGCGCACTGGCGAGGGTCTGCTCGGTCACGTTCGCATCCTCGCGCCGACTCTTGCTTTCACCCGCATCACAACTGATGACGTCGCGGCGGCTCGAAACTCGCCGCTCAGTTTTCGTCGGGGCGGACGCCTCAACAAACGCAGCAAGTAACCCAAATCAAAGGAGAACCGAGATGGGAAAGATCGTGATCAGCGAGAACGTCACGCTCGACGGAGTCGTCCAGGACCCAACCGGTGAGGAAGGCTCCAGGCAGGGCGGCTGGTTCAGCCAGATTGGGGACAAGGATCGCGAAGAGTGGGCCAAGGTCGAGTTCGAGGAGGCGCTGGGCGCCGAGGCCCTGCTCCTGGGTCGGCGCAGCGACGAGTATTTCGGACGACGCTGGGTGGGCCGGAGCGGCGAGTGGGCGGACAGGTTGAACAGCCTGCCCAAGTACATCGTGTCCTCCACTCTCGTGGAGGCCCACTGGAGCAACTCGACGGTCCTCAAGGGCGACGTGGTGACCGAGGTCTCGAGGCTGAAGCAGAAGCTAGAGGGGGAAATCGTCGTCTACGCCAGCCGTCAGCTCGTGCACACGCTGATCGAGCATGACCTGGTCGACGAGCTGCGGCTGATCGTCTTCCCGTTCGTGCTCGGGGCTGGCGAGCGCCTCTTCGGGGAGACCAGCGAGAAGAAGTCGATGCGCCTCCTCGACACCCGGTCCGTCGGTGAAAGCCTCGCCTACCTCACCTACGAGCTCGTCCGGGAGGCCTAGCGGGCGTCGGCCAACGCCGAGGTTCCCAACAGCCCGGTTGCCTCCTCAACGGTTCACCACGCCAACGCGTACCTCAACGAGCGGCTACGCCATGTGTCGCGGCCAGTGCCGGCGCACGATCCGTCCCTGGACGGCGTCGTTTGCCTGGCCGTCCATGACCGCCGCCCAGACAAAGAGCGCAAGCACGACAACGACGGTGAGAACCGTCTCGGCGACGACCAGCACTTCAATCGCGACTTTCATCTCTCCAGGGTACGCCCACTTCTCTCCGTGCTGCGTCGTGCGCTGCCGCTTGAGTGCCCCGGAACACGGGCCGCGATCCGGCGCGGGAGGGTTGGCTATGGCTATGTGGTCGTGGTCGTGGTCGTGGTCGTGGTCGTGGTCGTCGTGCTCTTCACGGCCGTCTTCGCCACCGGGCAGGCGACACCCGAGTTGCTCTTGATCACGAGGCAGCCGTTCGCGATCTCCTTGCCGACGCTTCGGCTGCGGTCCATCCCGAGGACGCTGCTCGCGACCTGCGCGTAGTAGGTCTGTCCGTTGCTCGAAACGTCGAGCTGCACGTTGATGCCGTCGGCCAGGTCGTGCCCGAGCGTGGGGGCGATGATCAGGAGGTCGGCTACGTGCGGGCTGTAGTCCTTGTGCGAGACCTTGAAGGTCTGTTCGGCCTTGTCGACGATGCCCATCGCCGCGATCGTCTCGGTCGAGAGCGTGCTCGAGCTCGGCCCTGTCGAGGTCGACTTGTGGAAGACCGCCGGCAGCACAAAGAGCAACACGAACACGATCAGGATGATCGGCAGGAACCGCTGGAAGTTCGGAGGCACGACGCAGAGCCTATTGCCTGGCCGGCGTGCGCGCGCCGGTTCTGCTGCCTGAGGGCGCAAACCGCACGCTCTCGCTTCCGGCCCGCCGGGCCGTGGCGGCTCCCGCCGATGTGGGGAGGGGCCGCGCCGCCGACGCTGGAGTAGGTAGCGCGTCGATGACGGCTACTTGCGCTTGGATCTGATCCGCTCGCGTGGAGCGATGACCGGCCGTGAGCCCCACGCCGAGCGGATGCGCTGGAGGAGCGAGCGCCGAGCGCCGCCCCGAGAGGGATCGAGTGCGATGCCGCAGACGGCGCAGCCGGCCGCGAACATGCTGACGTACTCACCACAGTTGGGGCATCGGTTGGGCGAACTCATCCCCCACAGTGGAGCAGGCGAGGGCTTAGAGGGGGTTAAGAGTGCGGTAAGGAGCCAACAAGGGCGGTGGCGCCGTCGTGCCTGCGCGATCGGTGTTGACGCCGACCTCCAAGCTGGAGGTCTTGGCCAGAAAGCTGCTCTGACTTACGTGCTCAGCATCACGCCGGGCCTAGCCCGCCGCCCCAGGGAGTTGACGGGGTCAGCTCCGAAAGAGCGCCAGGCGTCTAACTACTTACGTGTCGGCTCGATCGGCGGTCTCGATCGAAGCGACTCCTCCGCGCTTGCTCGAACGGCAATCTGGAGGCAGCGGAGCGGCGGTTCAGGGCGCCGGCTAGCGCTTGCCTCGTAGCCAGTTCGACATCCGGGTCGAGAGCGGCACCTTTCCGGGGAGCCACTTCGTCTGTGGCGGTGGTGTCTGGAAAGGCTCGAGCTTACTGATGTCGGCGGAAGAGATCGTCAACCTGACCTCTCCGGGATAGATCGGCCCCACCTGCTCGCCCGGCACGTACCGGATCTGCGTCGGCTGCGTTGACTCGACCGCGAGGCCATCGAAGATATCGCTCTGCTTGTCGCCTTCGACCTGGGCGACGGTGCCGACGAACACACCATCGGTCGTGACGACGTTCCAACCCTGCGCGATCTGCAACCACGAGACAGGATCAGCCATTAACAGTCACGCTACCAGCGTGCGATGCATCGGCGGGAAGCGGCAGTTCCTCTGAGAGACCAGAGAAGGGGCCCGTTTCCGGGCCCGATCTCTGCTTGGAGGCGGCGGACCGCGTTAGCTCTTGTAGAGCCTGCCAGCCGCTGCGAGCGCCAGACGCACCTTCGGCGGGGTCAGCGGGATCTGCCGCATACGGACACCGGTCGCGTCGAAGACGGCGTTGCCGATCGCAGCAGGAACCGCAGCCTCGATCGACTCGCCCACCCCGCGGTAGCGCGGGCCTGGGAGCCCTGTCTGTGAGGCGGTCGCGTCCACCACCTCGTCGGTGTGGGAGATCACGATCGTCGTCACGTTCGGGTGATCCTGGAAACGGAGGATCGGATAGGAGATCCAGTCGAGGCTCGTGAGCCGCTGCATCGAGAAGCTGACCTCCTCGAGGAGCGTTCGGCTCACGCCCCGGACGAGCATCCCGGTCATCTGGTTCTCGGCCGACGCAGGGTTGATGACGAACCCCGAATCCTGGGCGCCGTAGATGTGGGTTGCCACGATCTTGCCCGTCTTCCGGTCGACCTGGACCTCGGCGACGACTCCCGCCTGGACGTCGTCGTTGGCGTGGTTCTCGCCCGCGATCGAGATCCCGCGACCGGTGACGACGCGCTCGTTCGACAGGTTCGAAGCCGACACTCGAGGCTGCCAGTTCGCCGCCGCAGCGACCGTGTTCAGCACCCCCAGCCAGGCAGAGTGGGTGGTGTGCGCTTGCCGGAAGGCGAGTGAATCAATGTTCGCTGCGTGTGCCAGCTCGTCGATCATCGACTCCGACGCCCAACCGGGCTGAATGCAGGAGGGCGCCCGCAAGGAGCAAACCTTCAAGATGCTCGGCAGCGACTTGCCGAGCACGCGACGGTTGGGGATGTTCGGGAAGTACTGGTCACCGGTGCTGAAGGTCTCGACTCTGGCTTCGCCGCTCGGCGGATTGCTCGAGGTGATGCCGGGGAGCCGCTCCGGGGGCACCCCTCGTAGAGCTGCCGCTTTTCGGGTCGGCGGGCACGGTCAATCCGACCTGAACCGACGCGTCCACCGGGTTGTTGCTGCTGTTCCCGATCAACGAGGTGTAGTCGTAGGCCACGATCTTCCCGTTCGCGTCCAGCCCGGCGCGGATATCGGCGATGTTCGGCGGGCCGAATGGGGAGAAGCCGTGCGCGTCCCTGCGCATCCACT
>DATKRX010000079.1:0-28543 GCA_035531915.1 Gaiellaceae bacterium
CACACCCGAATTCACGCCGCCCCACAGCCCAATCGGTGGATCCGGGATAAGGTGGACTTATGGACACCAGGCAGCTCGCGGCGTTTTGCGCTGTGGTCGAGCGCCGGAGCTTCTCACAGGCGGCGGAGCGACTCGGGGTGACCCAGCCGGCGGTCAGCCTGCAGATTCGCTCGCTCGAGAAGCGGTTCGGGACGCAGCTGCTCGACCGCTCGGGGCGACGGGTCGAGCTGACCGAGGCAGGGCTCCGGCTCTACCGAGGGGCGCAGCGGCTGCTGGCGCTCGAGGAGCAGGTCGTTTCCGAGGTGGCCGAGGGAGCGACCGACAGGCTCGAGGGGGCGTTCGAGATCGGCGCCTCGACCGGCCCGGGCGGGATTGTGCTCTCTCACCTCCTCTGCCAGTTTCAGGCCGATCATCCCGGGCTCCACGTCGTGCTCTGGGTCTTCGACACCCAGACGATCGTCGATCGCGTGGCGGCGCGCGAGCTCGAGCTCGGCGTCGTCGGTGCGGCGCGGCGCCACCGCGGGGTCGTGTTCGAGCCGTTCTTCCGCGACGAGGTCATCCTCGCCTGTCCCCCGAGCCATCCCTTCGCCGGCAAGACGGTGACGCTCGAGGCGCTCCGCGGCGCGGGCCTGATCGTGATGCAGGAAGGGGCCGGCGTTAGGCAGCTGATCGAGGACGAGCTCCAGCGGGCCGGGACGCGGCTGCGCGACCTCGACGTCACGCTCGAGCTCGGCCTGCAGGAGTCGGTCGCGAGCGCGGTGCGTGGCGGGTACGGCGTGACGTTCATCTCGCGCTCGTCGATCGAGTCCGACCTCGCCGCTGGAACGCTCTCCGAGGCTCGAGTGGAGGGACTCGAGCTCGAGCGTGAGATCTTCCTCGTGCGCGCGACGGGGCGGGCGGAGACGCGTGCTGCCGGGGCGTTTGTCGAGTTTGCCCGCGAACGCCTGTCGTGATCGTCCGCTGGTCGGGCGAGGAGCTGCCCGACGTGCTCGGCGAGTCGGGGATCTCTCGTGCCTTCCTCGTTGCGAGCCCGCGCTGGAAATCGTTCGCCGGCCTCGCGCCTGCGGGCCACTGGCCCGAGGTGCCGTCCGACCGGATCAAGGCGCCCGCGCGTGCCGATGGGATCCTGGCGGTCGGCGGCGGCTCTGCGATCGACACAGCCAAGGCCGCCTCGTCGGCCTCCGACCTGCCGCTTGTCTCCGTGCCCACCACCTACTCGGGCGCGGAGTGGGTACCCAGCTTCGGGATCAGGACGCAGGAGAGGAAGATCGTCGGGGGCGGCGGCGGCGCGCACCTCGCCGGGATCGTCTACGACGTTGGCCTCACGCTCGAGCTGTCACTGGCGCTGACGGTCGGAACATCGCTTAACTCGCTCGCGCACTGCGCGGAGGCGCTCTACGGGCGCCGCGGCGAGCGAGGCGACCTCCGCGCGATCGAGGGCGCCGAGCTGATCTCCCGGTGGCTGCCGCGCGTGGTCGACACGCCGCACGATCGCGCCGCCCGGGAAGGTCTCCTGCGAGGCGCGGCCGCGGCAGGTGAAGCGCTCGCTCTGGCGGGGCTCGCGCTCGCCCACGCGATCGCTCAGGCGCTCGGCGGCAGCTTCGGGCTGCCGCACGGCGCGATGAACGCGCTCGCGCTGCCGCCGGTTCTGCGCTTCAACGCCTCTGTCGCGCCGGACGAGGTTGCCCGCTTCGGGGCCGCGATCGGTGCCGAAGACGACCCGGCGGCGCGGGTCGAGGAGCTCGCCCGGCTGGGCGGCTTCGAGCGCCTGCGAGACTTCGATGTGCCGGAATCGGAGCTGCTGGCAGTCGCTGAGATAGCGGCCGGGCGAGCCGGGAACAGGCAGAACCCGCGCCCTGCCACGGTGGAGGAGATCGAGGCGCTCCTCCACGCGATCTACTAACATAAGACTTCCTAATCGGTTAGATTAGTCATCTCTGGTAGATTGCGCGGACATGACCGCCGGGGTCAACTTCGATGTGCTCGTGATCGGGAGCGGCGCCTCGGGCCTCGCTGCCGCTGTGTCCGCCGAGCGGACGGGCGCCCGTGTCGCGGTCGCGACCAAGGGCTCGCTGCAGGCCAACAACTCCTCCAAGGCCCAGGGCGGCATCCAGGCCTCGTTCGGGCCGGAGGACTCGCCAGAGCAGCATGCCGAGGACGTCTGGCGCTCCTCCCACGAGACGGCCGACATGCGACTCGTCGAGATCCTGACCGGCGAGGCGCCCGACGCGATCCACTGGCTCGAGCAGCTGGGCGTCGAGTTCACGAGGGAGAACGGCGGCTATCGCCTTGCGCGGTGCGGCGGCGCTTCGCAGAAGCGGCTCTTGCAGGTCGGGGACAGGACCGGTCACGCGATCACGAAAGGGCTCCGCGAGGCATGGCAGGGAAGCTCGGGCACCTCGTTCGAGAACGCACCGCTGAAGAGCCTCGAGCCGATCGCCTCCGGCTGGCGAGCCCTCTGCGGGGAGCACACGATCGAGGCCGGCACCGTCGTGCTGGGCGCGGGCGGCCGCTGCTACGCGGAGGCCCGGGCTCGGGGCGAGCTCTCCACCAACCACCCGAACGCGACCGGCGAGGTGACGCGGATGGCGCTCGAGCTCGGGGCGGAGGCACGTGACCTCGACGCGCTCCAGTACCACCCGAACGGCGGCGCGTGGCCCGCGAACATGCAGGGCTACTCGATCCCCGAGACGACGCGCGCCTACGGCGCCGTGCTGCTGAACGCCGACGGCGATGAGTTCACCGACTCGCTCGGCCCGCGCGACGTGGTCGCGCAGGCGATCGTCGACGAGGTCGAGTCCGGGAACGGCGTCGCGACGCCCGACGGGCGGCCTGCCGTGTACCTCGACACGACGCGGATCTCCGAGGACGACGCGGCGATCTCGCTTCCCTACATGCTGCGCCGCTACCGTGCGGCCGGCGTCGATCCCCTGGCCGAGAAGATCCTCACCTACCCTGTTCTCCACTACCAAAACGGCGGTCTCGTGATCGACACCGAGGCCGAGACGACGCTCGAGGGCGTGTATGCCTGCGGCGAGATCGCGGGCGGCACCCACGGGCGCAACCGCATGATGGGAAACTCGCTGCTCGAGTGCGTCGTCTTCGGTCGCCGCGCCGGACGCGCCGCCGCCGTGAAGGCCGCATGAGCACAGTTGCCACCGATCTTCAGGGAACCGTCGAGGACGCGGCGGCGTACCTCTATGTCTGGGCGCTCAAGGACATCCCGCAGGACCTCCGCGACGCGCTCGCTGCTGCGCGCGATCGCGAGACCTCGGTGCCGGGAAAGCGCGTTCTCGAGACGATTCATCGCAACATCAGCATCGCCGACTCGGAGAAGAACCTCGTCTGTCAGGACACCGGGATCGCGGTCTATCACTGTCGTGTCGGCGAGGGCTTCGCGCTCCACCCGGCCCTGATCTACGACGCGCTTCGCGCCGGCACCGCTCGCGCGACGCTCGAGCACCCGCTGCGCTCGAACGCGGTGCACACGATCACGCGCGAGAACACCGGGCCGAACATCGGCTACCGGCTGCCGATCGTGCACTGGGAGTTCGTGACCGGCTGGGATGGGTTGGACGTCAAGTGTGTGCCCAAGGGCTCTGGAAGCGAGAACATGAGCTTCCTGAAGATGTGCGTCCCCGCCGACGGCGTGAACGGGATCAAGAGGTTCGTGCTCGAGTCGATCGTCGGCTCCGGCGGCAAGCCGTGCCCGCCCGGGATCGTCGGCGTCGGGATCGGCGGGTCAGCCGACTACGCGATGTACCTCGCCAAGGAGGCGATCATGCGCCCGATTGGGACGCGGAACGTCGATCCGCTCGTCGCGCAGCTCGAGGACGAGCTCTACGGGCTGCTCAACGAGACCGGGATCGGCCCGATGGGTCTCGGCGGCGAGGTCACCGTGCTCCAGTGCCACATCGAGCACGCAGACACCCACATGACGCTGAACCCCGTCGCGGTCAACTACCAGTGCTGGGCGGCGCGGCGTGCGAGCGCCCACATCTCGGCAGCCGGCGAGATCGAATACGACCGGGAGGCGTGATGACCGTTCACGAGCTGAGGTTCCCGATCAAGGACGAGGCCGAGATCCTGAAGCTGCGCGCCGGCGACGAGGTGATCGTGCAGGGGCACATCATCGGGATCCGCGACCGGACACAGATCCGGATCTTCGACGAGGGCGTCGAGCCGCCGATCGACCTCGCCGGTGCGTTCCTGCTCCACACGGCGCCGAACGTGCGCAAGGTCGGGCCCGGGAGATACGAGAAGCTCTGCATCGGCACCACCACGAGCGCGCGCATGGTGCGCTTCACCGAGCCGCTCGGGGCGCAATACGGCGTCCGCGGGATCTGCGGCAAGGGCGGCTTCCCCGACGAGGCGATCGAGCCGATGCAGCGGCTCGGGATGGTCTATTTCGCGATCGTCGGCGGCGCGGCGGCGCTCGAGACGACCCAGATCGAGGAGATCGAGGAGGTCGCCTGGGAGGAGCTGATGCCTGAATGCCTTTGGAAGTTCCGGGTCAAGGACTTCGGCCCGCTCACCGTCGGCATCGACGCCCACGGCAACTCGCTCTACCACGACGTCCAGGCGGCCGCGAACGAGAAGCTGAAGGAGATCTTTGCCCGGTTTTGATCTCGAGCTCGGCCCCACCGGCGGCCTCACCCACGTGATCGACAAGGGCCTCGGCACGCGCGGCTGGGAGGACGTCCTCGAGACGAGCGGCGAATACATCGACATCGTCAAGCTCGGCTGGGGCACCGCATACGTGACCCCGAACCTGCGTCGCAAGCTCGAGGTGCTCGCCGGCAAGCGCGTCGTCCTGGGCGGGACGTTCTTCGAGGTCGTGTACGCGAAGGGGAAGCTCGACGAGTACAAGTCGTGGCTGACCGAGCTCGGTCTGACACACGTCGAGATCTCCGACGGCACGGTCGAGATCCCGCGCGAGCGCAAGCTCGAGCTGATCGCCGACTTCGCGCGCGACTTCACCGTTCTCTCCGAGGTCGGCTCCAAGGACTCCGAGGTCGTCTTCGCGCCCTATGAATGGGTGCAGTGGATCAAGGAGGAGCTCGCCGCCGGAGCCTGGAAGGTCGTGACCGAAAGCCGTGAGGGCGGCACCGCCGGCATCTTCAGGCCCTCCGGCGAGATGCGCACCGGCCTGGTCGACGAGATCGCACACGAGGTCGACTTCCACGACCTCGTCTGGGAGGCGCCGACCAAATCGGCGCAGGCGTGGTTCATCAAGCACTTCGGCCCGGAGGTGAACCTCGGGAACATCCCGCCCGACGAGGTGATCCCGCTCGAGACCCTCCGGCTCGGGCTCCGCGGCGACACGTTGAAGGAGGTGCTCCTCGGTGGCGAGCCGACCGCTGCTTCCTGAGCTCGACTACGAGGCGATGCCGGCGGAGGAGATCCTCCGGGCGCTACTCGAGGCGTTCCCCGGACGTGTCTCGCTCGCCTGCTCCTTCCAGAGGGAGGAGTCGGTGCTGCTCGACATGGTCTACGCGATCGACCCCGATGCGCGCGTGTTCGCGCTCGACACGCACGTTCTCTTCCCGGAGACCTACGCCGTCTGGCGCGAGGTCGAGCGCCGCTACGGGACGAGAGTGGAGATCTTCGAAGGGCCGACACTCTCCCGGCAGGCTGAGATCCACGGCGAGGCGCTCTGGGAGCGCAAGCCGGACCTCTGCTGCGCGATTCGCAAGGTCGAGCCGCTCGGCCGCGCGCTCGGCGGCCTCGACGCCTGGATCACCGGCCTGCGCCGCGATCAGTCTCCGGCCCGCGCCAACGCCCCGAAAGTCGGCTGGGACGCAGACCACGAGCTCTGGAAGGCGAACCCGCTCGCCGACTGGGACGACGAGCGCTGCTTCGCCTATATCCGCGAGCGCGGCCTGCCCTACAACGCGCTCCACGACAACGGCTACTCCTCGATCGGTTGCACGCACTGCACCAAGCCAGGCGCCGGGCGCGAGGGCCGCTGGGAGGGCAACGAGAAGACCGAGTGCGGCCTGCACACGGCCGGCGCGCCCGCCGAAGGGAACGGTGCGACGTGAACGGCGCCACCGGTTTCGTGCTTTGGCTGACCGGGCTCTCTGCGGCGGGAAAGTCGACCATCGCCGGCCTCGTCGCCCGCGATCTCGGGGCGCGGGGCCTCCTAATCGACCGCCTCGACGGCGACGTCGTGCGGACGCACCTGACCAAGGGCCTCGGCTTCTCGAAGGCGGACCGCGACACGAACATCGAGCGCATCGGCTGGGTCGCTTCCCGCCTCGCCAGGGCGGGCGCCGCCGTGATTGTGTCTGTGATCTCGCCCTACGAGGAAGGTCGCCAGAAAGCCCGGGCGCTGACCGAGGAGCACGCGGTCTTCGTCGAGGTCCACGTCGCCACCTCGCTCGCCGAGTGCGAGCGCCGCGATCCGAAAGGACTCTACGCGATGGCGCATGCCGGCGAGATCTCGGACTTCACCGGTGTGGACGATCCCTACGAGGAGCCGTCGAGGCCGGAGCTTCGGCTCCAGACAGAGGGCCGCACCGCCGAGGAGTCCGCCGCGATCGTGATCGCGAAGCTCGAGGAGCTCGGCCTCCTCCGCGAGGAGCGGGCGGCATGAGCCTGACGATGGCGCCGTTCACGCTCTCGCACCTCGACGAGCTCGAGTCCGAGGCGATCCACATCATGCGCGAGGTCGCAGCAGAGCGGGAGCGCCCAGTGCTGCTGTTCTCGGGCGGCAAGGATTCGATCGTGCTCCTTCGGCTCGCCGAGAAGGCGTTCCGGCCCGGCGGCTTCCCTTTCCCGGTCATGCATATCGACACGGGCCACAACTTCCCCGAGGTAATCGAGTTCCGCGACCGCCGTGTCGCCGAGCTCGGTGAGCGCCTGGTCGTCGCGAGCGTGCAGGAGTCGATCGACAACGGCCGCGTCGTCGATCAGACCGGCCCGCGCGCGTCGCGAAACCAGCTCCAGACGACGACGCTCCTCGACGCGATCGAGCAGCACGGTTTCGACGCGGCGATGGGTGGCGCGCGGCGAGACGAGGAGAAGGCCCGCGCGAAGGAGCGCATCTTCAGCTTCCGCGACGACTTCGGCCAGTGGAACCCGCGCGCCCAGCGGCCCGAGCTGTGGAACCTCTACAACGGTCGCATCCGCAAGGGCGAGCAGATCCGCGTCTTCCCGATCTCCAACTGGACGGAGCTCGACGTTTGGCAGTACGTCGCACGCGAGCAGCTCGAGCTGCCGTCGATCTACTTCGCCCACGAGCGCGACGTCTTCCGCCGCGACGGGATGCTCTATGCGGTGTCCGGCCACATCGAGCGGCTTCCGGGCGAGGAGCCCTTCTCCGCGTGGGTCAGGTTCAGAACGGTCGGCGACATGACCTGTACCGGAGGGGTCGAGTCGCGGGCCGCAACCTTCGACGAGGTCGTGGCCGAGATCGCCGCCACCCGCGTCACCGAGCGCGGCGAGACCCGTGCCGACGACCGCGTCTCCGAGGCGGCGATGGAGGACCGCAAGCGCGATGGCTACTTCTGAGCAGATGATGCAGTCCGAGCTCTTGCGGCTCGTGACCGCCGGCTCGGTCGACGACGGCAAATCGACGCTGCTCGGCCGGCTGCTCTACGACACCAAGCAGATCCTGGCCGACCAGCTCGAGCACATCGAGCAGACCTCGCTTCGGCGCGGCGACGGGTACGTCAACCTGGCGCTGCTCACCGACGGCCTCAGGGCCGAGCGCGAGCAGGGGATCACGATCGACGTCGCCTACCGCTCGTTTTTGACCCCGCGGCGGCGCTTCCAGCTCGCCGATGCCCCGGGCCACGTCCAGTACACGCGCAACATGGTCACCGGCGCCTCGACCGCCGACGTCGCGGTGATCCTGCTCGACGCCAGAAACGGCGTCGTCGAGCAGACGCGCCGGCACTCCTACATCGCCGCGCAGCTCGCGATCCCGCACGTCGTCGTCGCCGTCAACAAGATGGACCTCGTCAACTTCTCGGCCGACCGCTTCGCCGAGATCGAGGCCGATCTGCGCGCTCTCTCCGAGCGGCTTCGACTCCACGACGCTCGGGCGATCCCGATGTCGGCACTGCAGGGCGACAACGTGGTCGACCGCGGAGAGTCAATGCCGTGGTATGTCGGGCCGACGCTGCTCGAGCATCTGGAGTCGATCGAGATCGCGGGCGACCGCAACCTCGAGGACAGGCGCTTCGCGGTGCAGTGGGTGATCCGGCCGATGTCGGGCGCCCACCACGACTACCGGGGGTACGCGGGCGAGGTCGCAGGCGGGATCTGGCGCCCCGGAGACGACGTGATCGTGCTGCCGTCGGGCCGGCGCTCACGTGTGGCGGCGGTCGAGACGTTCGAGGGGCAACTCGAGGCTGCGATCCCGCCGCAGTCGGTGACGATCCGGCTCGAGGACGACATCGACGTCGGCCGCGGCGACATGCTTGCCGACCCAGAGCGGGCGCCGATCGTCGCGCGCGAGCTGACTGCCGAGCTCTGCTGGATGAGCGAGCGACCGCTGGAGCCACGCGCGAAGCTCGCGGTCAAGCACACGACGCGTGCCGCGCGCGCGGTCGTCGAGGAGCTCGTCTCGGTCGTCGACATGCACACGCTCGAGGACCGGCTTGCGCCCGACCGTCTCGAGCTCAACGATCTCGGGGTCGTTCGGCTCCGCCTCGGTGAGCCGCTGGCCGTCGATCGCTACGAGCGCAACCGTGCGACGGGGGCGTTCATCCTGATCGACGAGGTGACGAACGACACGGTCGCGGCGGGCATGGTGCTCGACGCGTCGTGACCGCGCGCGCCGCCGATCCCTACCGCGACCTCACGCTCATCGACTCCCGCGCGCCGCGGGTCAACCAGACGTTGATCGGGACGCTGTCGGTCGTCGCGGTGGCGACGGGTTGGTGGTGGCTGCTCGCCGTGCTGGCCGCCCAGCTCGCCCTCGGGCTCACGCTCGGGCGCCGTTTCTGCCTTCCGTGCCTTCTCTACTTCGAGCTGATCCAGCCGAGGTTCGGCGAGGGGCCGCTCGAGGACTCACGCCCGCCACGGGCGGCGAACGTCGTCGGGCTGGTCGTGACCTCGGCCGCAGCGCTCTCCTACGCGGCCGGCTTGACATTGCTCGGGATCGCGCTCGGGCTCCTGGTCGCCGTCCTGGCGCTGCTCGCGGCGATCACAGGCTTCTGCACGGGCTGCGAGGCGTACAAGCTCGGCTGCCGTCTGACGGGCCGCCCGTTTATCTCCTGCCCGCTTCCTCCCCGAGCCACGTGACCTGGCAGTTCTCGCTCGCTGGGCTCGGCGTCGGAATCCTGGTCGGGATGACCGGGATGGGCGGCGGCAGCCTGATGACGCCGATCCTGATCCTGCTCTTCGGGTTCAACGCGAAGGTCGCGGTCGGGACGGACATCCTGCACGGGGCGATCTTCAAGTCGTTCGGGGCGGTGCGCCACCGGATGCTCGGGACGGTGCACGCCCGCCTGGCACTCTGGATGCTGATCGGGTCCGCGCCGATGTCGCTGCTCGGCGTCGAGGTCGCGAACTCGGTCGGGGCACACAGCATGACGACGCTGCAGAAGATCGTCGGCGGCGCGCTGATCCTCGGCGGCGGCGGCTTCCTCGCAAAGACCTTCATCGCCGGTCACGCTGACGATGCCCCGTTCATCCTCTCCCGGCGCGACAAGACGATCGCGATCGCGATCGGCGCCTTCGGCGGCTTCATCGTCGGCCTCACCTCGGTCGGCTCGGGGACCTTCTTCGGGCTCGCGATGCTGTTCAGCTACCCGCTCACGGCTCCGAAGATGGTCGGGACCGACATGTTCCATGCGGCCGTCCTGCTCTGGGTCGCCGGCACCTCGCACCTCCTGCACGGCGACGTCGACAAGCACGCGATGGCGTGGCTGCTCGTCGGCTCGATCCCTGGTGTCCTGCTCGGCTCGAGCCTCTCGATCAAGGTGCCGGAGCGCTCGCTGCGCGTCGTCTTCGGGATCGTGCTCGTGCTCTCGGGGATCAAGCTGGCCGGAGTGCCAGAAGCCAACTACGTGATCGCGGTGATCCTCGTCGCTCTCGCCGCGCTGCTCGGCGCCTGGGTTCTGCGCACGGTGCGCTTGCGCCGGGGCGCAGCCCAAGAGGCGGCGTAGAATCGACCGGGCCGTGGCCCGGGTGCTCTCGACCGCATTCTGCGTTGCCCTCCTGGCCGCGACGGCCATGGCGTTCGCGCTGACCGAGGGGGCCAAGACCGAGCTCAGCCCGATCTACCAGACGAAGATCCCTCACGTCTTCTCGCCGACCTGCAACCTGCGCCAGCAAGGGTGCGAGACCAACGCCGAAGACATCGACTTCACCCTGCGCAAGAGGCAAAACCTCCGGGTCTGGATCGAGCAGAACGGCAAACAGGTGGCCACGATCGTCGCCGGCAAGACGTTCCCGAAGGGCCCGGTCAAGCTCCAGTTCGCCGGCCTCGCCGACGACGGTGTGACGATCCTGCCCGACGGCATCTACTACGCGGTGATCAGCCTCACCAACGAACATCGCGTGATCACGCTCCCGAACAAGATCCAGCTCGATACGACGGCGCCGCAGGTGGTCACGTTCCGCAAGCAGATCTACACGCACATCTCGCCCGACAGTGGCCACGGGCACGACGTCTTCCGGGAGCCCTACACGCTCAACGTGCCCGCGCACGGCGTCCTGATCGTCAACGGGCACCAGGCCGAGTTCACCCGCCGGCTCAGGCTCCAAGGCACGCTCGAGTGGCGCGGCAAGATCGACGGGCATCTCGCGCCTCCCGGCCGGTACGTGCTCTACATCGCCGCGGAGGACGCGGCCGGCAACCGCTCGAAGCCGTTCCCGTTCGCGGTCGTGACGATCCGCTATGTCGAACTCGGCCGCAAGACGATCCACGTCGCGCCGCTGCACCGGTTCGCGCTCTTCGTCCTGACCGACGCCAAGGACGTGAGTTGGTTGCTCGACCGCGGCCACGGCCAATCCCGCTTCCACACCTTGCGTCTGCGCGCACCCCGGAAGCCCGGTCGCTACAGCCTGTACGTCACCGCGTCAGGCCACACGGCTCGGGCGACCGTGGTCGTCGGATGAACGCCGACCTGCTGCGCCTCGGCGGCGTGATCGGCGCGCTCGGGCTCTCGGCACTGATCCTCGCTCGCGCCCGAACGTGGCGCGCCGGTGCGCTTGCGGTCTGGGCGCTCGGGTGCGGGCTGCTGGCGATCGAGCTCGCGCCCTCGGGCCACCACCGGGCCTACGCGGCCGCGGCCGTCGCCGGCCTCGCTGCGGCCGGGCTGCTCGCCTTGCTCTTCGTCCGGCTGCCGTGGACGCTCGCGGTGGCCGTTCTCGCCTGCGCTCCCGCGCGGATCCCGATCAAGATCGGGGCGACGAAGGCGAACCTGCTCCTGCCGCTCTACGTCGTCGTCGCCGGCGCCGCGCTCGCGCTCGCGTGGGGGCTTCTGCGCAAGCCGCCGGCCGACGCGGAGCCGGCCGCGTTCGGGCTCGGAGCGAGCGCCCGGCCCGCGGCCCTCCTCGTCGCCTGGCTCGGGCTCGGCCTGCTCTGGTCCGATGCCGCCGACAAGTCTCTCAGGGCGGGCGCCGTCGACCTGCTGTTCTACGTGCTCCCGCTCGGGCTGCTCGCGGTCGCGTTCGGCCGGCTCCGCTGGGACATCCGCTGGGTGAAGGGCCTCTATGTCCAGCTCGCCGCGATGGCGCTCGCGTTCGCGGCGATCGGCATCGACCAGTACCTGACGCGTCACATCTACTGGAACCCGAAGGTGATTGTCGACAACGCCTACGCTCCCAACAGCTGGTTCTACCGCGTCAACTCCATCTTCTACGACCCGTCGATCTACGGGCGCTTTCTCGTGGTCGCGATCCTCGCGAGCCTCGTGCTCGTCCTTTTCGGGCGTGGCCGTCCTGTCTGGGCTGCCGCCTGTGCGGCGACCGTCACTCTCGTCGGGCTGCTCCCGTCCTTTTCGCAGTCGAGCTTCTTCGCGCTCGGGTGCGGGATCGCGGTCGCCCTGACCGTGCTCTGGCGGAAGAAAGCGCTCCTGCCGCTTGCGTTCGCGGTCGCCGCGCTCGCAGCCGTGACGCTCGGAGTCCCACAGCTCCGCCACCGCGTGCTCGGCAAGAACCTCTCTCATGCGACCGGAACCCGCTCGACTCTCGTCAGCACAGGGATCAAGCTCGCCCTTCATCATCCGCTGATCGGCCTCGGGACGGGTGGCTTCGTCTCCGGCTATGCCAAGGAGACGCATACGAGCGGAGCCGCGTCGCATGATGCCCCAATCACCGTCGCTGCCGAGAACGGCTTGCCGGGCCTCGCGCTGCTGCTCTGGTTGCTCGCCGCTGTCTTCGTCGTGCCGTTCCGTGGAAACCGCGTCCGGACCGCCACCGACCGCGCCCGTCTTGCCTTCGGTCTAGCCTTGCTCGCGATCGTCGTGCACAGCCTTTTCTACAATGCCCTTCTCGAGGACCCGCTCTTCTGGGCGCTGCTCGCATTGTCGGCGGTCGCGCTCCGTGAGCCGGCGTCCGCTTGATCGGCGGCTGGAAGCGCGCGCTCGTGCTCGCCCCGCACACTGACGACGGCGAGTTCGGCTGCGGCGGCACGATGGCGCGGCTCGTCGAGGACGGCACCGAGGTGCGCTACGTCGCCTTCTCGATCGCCACGCGCTCGCTCCCGGAGGGCTTCCCGCCCGACACGCTCAGGCACGAGGTCGCGGCCGCGACCGCCGAGCTCGGCATTTCCGCTGAGAACCTCACCGTCCACGACTTCGACGTCCGCACCTTCCCCGAGCACCGGCAGGAGATCCTCGATGTCCTGATCGAGCTTTGGAACGACTGGGCGCCCGATGTCGTCTTCCAGCCCTCTCTGCACGACATTCACCAGGACCACCAGACGATCGCCGCCGAGGGCCTGCGCGCCTTCAAGCGCACGACGATCCTCGGCTACGAGATTCCCTGGAACAACCTCGACTTCGCCTATCAGGCATACATCTCGCTCCAGCGGCGCCACCTGGAGCGTAAGGCGGCCGCGCTCGCGCGCTATGCCTCGCAGCAACACCGCCGCTACGCCGACCCGGAGTACGTTTGGAACCTCGCCCGCACCCACGGGATCAACATCAACCGGGAGTACGCCGAGGTCTTCCAGGTCTACCGCGCGATCGGTTAGAGAGAGACAACGATGGTAGTCCGGCACCGGCCGACTGGACTCCCCCGAAGCGGCGTGCTAACTCAGGCCGCTCGCTTACTGGGTGGTAGGGGGAGGAGTAGAGGAGAAGCAGCGCTGCGGGAGGAGAGGGAGGAGAAGGGAGAGCGAGGAGCGGGGGCAGTCGGCGGCTGCCAGGTCGAAGCGGGGTGACTGCGATTTCGCGCTCCGCTCTACCTCAGCAAGAGCGAGCCGCAACCAGCGATCATCCGAGCCGGCCAGTTGCACGGCATCAGGCCGGTCTGGCCGGCTCTCGAACGTGTTCCCAGAAGGGAGAACGGTGATCGGGTCATTTCGACGACACGTTCGTTGTTGAACGTGACTGCGATCGAGAGAGATCGGTAAACCCAGACAAGGCTTCCGTGTTCGCGGACCGCCGTGTAGTTACTGCCAAGCAACCCGCTCACGGTCCGTTCGCTGTCTCCGTGTTTCACCCGTTCGAGAGCGGCCCCACGCCTGGTGTTCAAGCCGGTTGAGGTTGTTCCCGCCGTGGCTTGGGAGCGAGTCGTTCCACCAGTCGCGAAGCTGAAGACCGTGACTCCGACGGCCACCGCGGCTGCCAAGCCCAGTGCAAATCGCACGGGTCGCACCTCGTCAGGCTATCAAGGCCCCGCTCCTGAACCTTGCGCTCGCGTGACCAAGGTGAAGTGCTCGACAGTCGGGAACGGCTCGTAGAAGTGGTGCAGCAACTCGCGCCACTCCGAGTACTCCGGCGATCCGCGAAACCCCCTCCGTGTGATCCTCGAGTCGTTGCCACTCAACCAGGAGGAAGTAACGGCTTGGCCGCTCGAGGCAGTGCTGGAGCTCGAGGCGGTTGAACCCCGCAGCCGAGGCGATGATCGCCTTGGCTTCGTCGAACGCCGCTTCGAACTCGGCTTCCCGACCGGGCTTCAGATCGAGAATCGCGAGTTCAGTGACCATCCGCTCGTCCCTACCCTACGCGGTGAACCGTCGAGGGCTGGCGAGATCTCATTCACGCTTGCCCAAAGACGGTGATCGCGTCGAATCCTCGCTCAGAGATCGATCGTCATCCCGTCCCAGGCGAGCTCGCAGCCCTTCGTTTCGAGCTCGACGGGGCGGTGGACGACGATCAGGCGCTTCGCCCGCGAGGCCGAGAAGGCCGCTTGCGCCTCGTCGAGCGCGAGATGCCCGCGGAGGTCGCCGTCGTCGGCTCCGCGCGCGAGAGTCGCTTCGCAGAGGAAGAGGTTGGCGTCGGCCGCGAGCTCACCGAGTTCCTCCGAGGGGGCCGAGTCGCCGGAGTAGGCCAGCGTCGTCTCTCCGTCACTGACGTGGAACCCGTTCGCCTCGATTGTGTAGTGCGGTACCCGGCGGCCGGTGATGGTGAAGCCTGCGGCCTCGAACGGCGTGCCCGCCTCGTACTCGCGGAGGACGAAGACGCGGTCGAACATGTCGGAGAATCCGAACCTGCTCCCGAAGTCCTCGAGAATCGCCCGGCCGCCCGTTGGTACCCAGAGCTCGGGGCGGATCGGGTTCCCGCCGCTCAGATAGAGCGAGCCCCAGACCCAGGGGACGAGGTCGCCCCAGTGGTCGAGGTGAAAGTGCGTGATCGCGATCGCGTCAAGCGCCGGCCAGCGGGATCGCTCGCGCAGCCGTCGCAGCACGCCCGGGCCGCAGTCGAGGAGCAGCGACCCGCGCCCCTCGACCAGATACCCCGAGTGGGCTCCGCCCGGGTTCGGCCAGGCCGGTGAACAGCCGATCACGGTGAGCTTCACGGCGGGCATGTTCGCAGCAACGCTCGGCTCCGACGGGCAGAACCGCATCGAGCTCGCGCGGCATCCCGCCTGGCGGCGTTCGCGAACGCGCCTGGACAGTCGCGCCGCTACGTCGCGGCGGCTGACCGTGATGCGATGCTCTCGAGGAGTCGGTGGAGTTCCTCGGCGCGAGACCGTCTCGAGATCATTCTCCGCTGGGCAGCATCGGGTCGAATATCGTCGAGCCCGCCGGAGCGCCAACGATCGCGAAGCTCGCCGAGAACACGCGCCAGAGCCTCGACGTCGTCGGGCGCCACCACGACCCCTGCTCCCAGCTCGCGGATCAGGCGCGCAGCGGCCCCGTCCTCGGGGACCGCTGCGAGAATCGGTCGCCCGGCGGCGAGATATTCGAAGAGCTTCGCGGAGAGGATGTGGCGGCCGCGTCCCTCCGCGTCGGGAATCAGCAACAGCAGCGCCTCCGAGTCCCGCTGGAGCTCAAGCGAACGACGGTGCGACGAGTACGGCACTAGCTCGATTCGGTCTTCGAGACCGTGCTCGGCGACCCAGTCGCGGTCTACGGATCGGAAGTCGCCGACGAAGCGGGCGGTGACATCGTCGATCTCTGCGATCGCCGACAGAAACGGCCTTGGGTCACGCCGACCGAAGAAGGAGCCGGTGTGCGTGATCAGGAAACGATCGCTTGGCTGGTAGTCGAGGCCCTCGAAGTCGTCGAAGTCCGCGCCGTTGCCGATCACGACCACGCGTCCACGCGGATTCCTGGATCGCATGTCCTCGGCGATCGCGTCGGAGACGCAAACGACCGCGTCGGCACGGCGTGCCACGGCCTCAGCGACGATCTGAAGACTCCGTTCCTTGATGCGGACCGTCCTTCGTCGAGTGTCCCGATGGGGATGGGAAACGAGAGGGTCGCGCAAGTCCGCGACCCAGGGAACCCCGGTTGCCCGCCGGACCGACGCTCCGACAAGGTTGATCGAGCCTGGTGGGGATGTCGTGATCAGAACATCGATCGACTGCCGGCGAACGATGCGAAGGGCTGCCGGAATCGCCGTCAGCGCCCAGCTCACGGTCTCGTCGGGGACGAGTAGCCGCCGACCGAAAAGGCTCGTCTTGCGACGCCAGCGTTCAAAGCCGACCCTTCCGTACAACTCCTCGGCAGGCATACGCCCGCGCGGCCCCAGAAACGGGGTTCGATGCACGATCACCCCTGCCGGTATCCGACGCGATTCGTCTCGATGCACCCACCTCGGATCCGTTGGCGCCAGCACGTGCATCTCGACGCCGAGATCGGCCAAGTGCGACGCGAGCTTCAAAGGTCGCTGCACACCCGCTCCGCCCGCCGGCGGAAAGTAGAACGCGATCAGCAAGACCTTCAGCTCGGGGGCCCGCATAAGCAACGAGCGATACTACGGCCCTCCGGCGCCCTCCCGGCTCACCACCCATTTCCCGGCTCATCAGCAGAGTCGGCGCCCGAGCTTCCCGGTTTCCACCGTTGCGGGCCGCTGCATCGACGGCTATCGTTGAACCGAATGGTCGCCGGGCACAGCGCAGCCACCCCCTCAGCCGAGCTCTCCTGCTCACTGCTGGCGCTTGGCCTCCTCCTTCCCCGCTAAAGGGGAGCGACGCGACGACATACCCGGCCCGCGCTCTCGCATCAAGGGAGTAGTCCGCCCGACGCCGAAGGAGGAGTTCTACCGTGCCGATGCCCTACCGCAAATACCGCCCCTATCAGACAGTCGACCTGCCCGACCGCACCTGGCCCGACCGGGTGCTCGACCGCGCGCCGATCTGGTGCTCGACCGACCTTCGTGACGGAAACCAGTCGCTCGTCAAGCCGATGGACTCGCTTCGCAAGCAGAAGATGTTCGACCTGCTGCTCACGCTCGGGATCAAGGAGATCGAGGTCGGCTTCCCCTCGGCCTCGAAGACCGACTTCGACTTCGTCCGCAGCCTCGTCGAGGGCGATTTGATCCCCGCTGACACCACGATCGCGGTCCTGACACAGGCGCGGCCCGAGCTGATCGAGCGCACCTACGAGGCGATCGAGGGAGCGCAGCGGGCAATCGTGCACCTCTACAACTCGACCTCCGAGACGCAGCGGCGGGTCGTCTTCCGGCTCGACAAGGACGGAATCACCGACCTCGCCGTGCGCGGCACGACGCTCTGCAGGGAGCTATCCGCGGCCACGAAGACGGAGATCATGTTTGAGTACTCCCCCGAGAGCTTCCACGGCACGGAGCTCGATTACGCGCTCGCGATCTGCGAGGCCGTGATCGCCGAGTGGGCGCCGACGAGCACGGAGAAGATGATCGTCAACCTCCCGACGACGGTCGAGTCGTTCCCCCCGAACGTCTATGCCGACCGACTCGAGTGGTTCCAGCGGCACGTGTCGGCGCGCGACCAGATCATCCTCAGCGTCCATCCGCACAATGACCGCGGCACGGCGGTCGCGACGGCGGAGCTGGGGCTGATGGCGGGCGCCGAGCGCGTCGAGGGAACGCTGTTTGGGAACGGGGAGCGGACGGGGAACGTCGATCTGGTCACACTGGCGTTGAACCTGTTCACCCAGGGGGTCGATCCGCGCCTCGACCTCTCCCGGATCGACGAGACGAAGGCGATCGTCGAGGAGTGCAACGAGCTGCCTGTCCATCCACGTCATCCGTACGCCGGCGAGCTCGTGTACACGGCGTTCTCCGGGTCGCACCAGGACGCGATCAAGAAGGGCATGTACGCGCAGCAGCGCGTCCAGTCCGAGCTGTGGGATGTGCCGTATCTGGCCGTCGACCCGATGGACGTCGGCCGTAGCTACCAGGCGATCATCCGCGTGAACTCGCAGTCCGGGAAGGGCGGCGTCGCCTACCTGATGGAGACCGAGCACCATCTCGAGCTGCCGCGCGGCCTCCAGGTCGACTTCGCACAGAAGGTGCAGGCGATCACCGACGCCCGCGGGGACGAGCTGACCGCTGACGAGCTGCTCTCGGCCTTCCACGAGCACTACCTCGCGCACGAACGGCCCTACGCGCTCGGGCGGTGGAGCGCCGACGAAGACACGATCGTCGCCCAGGTGACGGTCGACGGCGAGCCGCAGGAGCTCCACGGAAGCGGGAACGGCCCGATCGCGGCGCTCGTCGAGGCGTTCGAGCGGCAGTTCGGGATCCAGATCCGGATCCGTGACTACCACGAGCATTCGATGGCCGCGAGCGCCGACGCGACCGCGGCTGCCTACGTCGAAGCCGACGTCAACGACGACGCCGTCTGGGGCGTCGGTGTCCACCCGAGCATCGTGACTGCGTCGCTCCGTGCGATCGTGAACGCGGTCAACCGTGCGATCGCGTTGCGAGAGGCGTTGGCGACCGCGAGCGCGCTCTTCGACGGCTCCTAACCTGCGGCTGGGGGGCTGGCGCAGGCCGAGGAGGGTCGCCGCGAGGCCTCGCTTGAGTCCTCTCTCGCAGCGGCACCGGCCGTCGATCAGCGCGGCTGATGCACCGGCTGGCTGCTCCCAGAGCTCGGAGCCTCGGGCAGCGCGCTGAACGGGACGATCGCTCTCCGCCCCGGGGCCGGACCGGTACACGAGCGCCTCGCGAGCCGCACAGAGCTCGCCGGCCTCGCCGCGGAGGCGGTGTCCGCGTCCTTCACACGACGCCTGCTTCGTGCTCTAGGCGGACGAGGCGGCGAAGCCGCGTCAGCTCGGCCGGAAGGTAGAAGCGGAGTGGCAGCAGCACGAGCGGGAAGACGACGACGAGTGCGATCGAGACGGGGAGCGAGTGCAGTTCGTAGCCGAGGATCGTCATCCCGCCCGCGACCGAGGTGAGCGTCACGATCCGCCGCCACTGGTAGGCCACCGGGTAGACCTGGCGGCTTCGGAGCCACATCCCGAGGAAGAGTACGACGTAGGCGACGATCGTCGCGACCGCGGCGCCGATCATCCCGTAGGGCGGGATCAGCGCGATGTTGAGCCCGATGTTCACCACTGCCGCCGCTCCGCTCACGACCCAGTTGAACTGCGTCTGGCGCATGCGGCCGATCCCGATCGCGAGCACCGAGTAGCCCGAGTAGGCGGCCGTGGCGAAACAGAGGATCGGCACCGCCTCGGCGGAGCGGCCGAACTGGTGCTTAGGGTCGAAGAGCGCGACGATCCAGGGAGCGAGTGCCCCCAAGGCGAGCGACATCCAGCAGGTCAGGAAGAGCAGGTAGGTGAGGACGTAGGAGTAGGTTCGCTTGGCGACCCGGTCGTCGCGGATCGAGTAGGCGAAGGCGGGCCAGGCGAGCTGGAACGCCGTCATCAGGAAGATGATCACCGAGGAGATCCGCACCGCGAGCGAGTAGACGCCGACCTCGCCTTGACCCTTGTAGGCGTTGATGAACAGCCGGTCGATCAAGTTGATCACCCACAGGGCGAGCGCCGCCGGGACGAGCGGGAGCCCGAACTTGTTCATCTGGCGCAAGAGCTTCCGGTCGAACTGGAACCCGAGCTGGAAGCGGCGGTAGGAGACCAGGACGACGTAGACGGCGAGCGTGCCGAGGAAGTTCCCAATCACGGCGCCGATTGCGCCCTTGTGAGCGCCGATCACGAGCGCGATCGTCGAGCCGATCGTGATCAGCACGTTGGCGATGCTCGCGATCGCGAACTGCACCGGGCGCTCCTCGACCCGGAAGAGCGCCGTAATCTGCGCATAGTTCATCTGGGCCCAGAGCCCGACGAACCCGGCGCGGACGATCCACGGGTCGGCGTGGAAGACCTGATGGGAAGCGGGGCCAGTGAAGTGGCCGAGGTTGAGCCATGCGGCGAGCGGCACCGAGAGCGCCCAGCCGATCGCGAGGCCGACAGTCGCCATCGTCATCGTGAACCAGAACGAGGTACGAACGACGAGCGTGCGGCGCGCTTCGTCCTCGGAGTCGAAGTAGAAACGGAAGAACGCGCTCGTGATGCCGAGCCCCAGGACGATCACGAGCACGCTCGTGAGCGCGATGATCGTCTCGATCTCGCCCAAGCCAACGCGGCCGAGATAGACCGTGTAGACGGGCAGTAGGAAGACCGCAATCAGCCGGGAGATGACTCCGCCTAGTCCGTAGATCGCCGACTGCGTGCCGAGCCGCTTGAGCTCCCGGACGAGCATTAGAGGGCAGCGTAGATAGCGAGCAGGCGGTCAGCGATCCTGTCGATGTCGTGCACCCGCTCGACGTAGGCGCGGCTCTCGGCACCGAGCTCGCGTCGGAGCGACGGGCTCTCGACCAGCGGCCGAAGCGCATCGACGAGGGTCTCTGTGGTCGCCGGGACGATCGGGAGCCGGACCCCGAAGCCCTCGGCGCTCACGTCGACCATCTCCGGGTCGAGCTGGGCGACGACGGGTTTCCCGAGCGCCATCGCCTCGAGAGCGAAGACGCCGTGCCAGCCAACGAGCAACTGGTCGACGACGATATCGGCGCGGGCGTAGCGCTCGCGCGCCTCCTCGTGCTGGATGCCCTCGACGATCTCGAGGTCGACGGGGAGCCGTTCGCAGGCCTCGATCACGTAGCGGGTGCCCTTCTTCTCTCGGTTGGAGGGGGCGTGGACGACGAGCGGCCGCGGGTTGTCGCTCGGCGGCACGGGTGTGAAGGGGCGCAGGTCGAGCCCGGGCGGCACGACGTATGCCTCGGGCACCCAGCGCAAGGCGGCGTAGGAGCCGACGATCTCCGCGTTCGCGCGCTTGCCGTAGGCGAGCTCTGCGGGCGTTTTGCCCCGGATGTCGGAGCCGAGGTAGTGGAAGACGCTCTTTTTGCCGGTCGCGCGGAGGATCGGGAACTGGAGCGAGCTCGGTACGAGCGGGAGCCCGTAGTAGAAGTGGAAAACGTCGGTGCGGGGCAGCAGGCGAGTGAGCGCGGCGAACTGGGTCGCGAGGCGTCGCGGGAGCGCGCCACGGCGGTCGAGCGACCAGTCGGCTTCGGGGTGCAGCTTCCCGCGGTTGAAGACGACGAGCCTTGCGTCGACCCCCTTGCGCCGAAGCGCCTGGACGTTCTCCCACGGGATCCCGGCGACGTTGACCGGGCAGTGCGTCACCCGAAGCGTCATGCCGTGCCGGGGATCGCGGGGGGCTGTCCCCGCTCGCGTCCTGGCCTCACCGATCGAATTCGAGCTGGTCGAAGTAGCGCAGCGCCGTCCGGCCGGGGCGGATCCGCGGCCTCAGCGCGCGCAGCTCGCCGTCGGAGATCTCTCCGATTGCGCGTTTGACGCCGAGGTAGGGGAGGTTCAGGTCATGCTGGTAGACGATCGTCGAAATGCGCGGGTTGATCTCGATCACGTGGTCACCGACGAGCTGGATGTTGAAGAAGTGCTCGATCCCGAGCTCGGCGACGATCGCGTTCGCGAGCTCCATTAGCTCGGGGTCCACGAGCGTCTCGAAATACATCGCCAGGCCGGCTCGCATCGCCTCACGCGTCTTCGGGTGGCCGAGGACGATCTTCCGGCCGTTCGCGATCCCGTCGATCGTCCGCTCCGGCCCGGTCGCCAACTCCATCACGAGGAGGTCGGACTGGTCGTCGACCGAAGCGAGGATCTCGACCGCGTCCTCGAGCAGCATCGAGACCGACCCGGGCCGTTCGCGCAGGAGCTGGTTGGCGCGGTCGACCGTCGGGTCGAGGATCCGGAAGCCGCGCGACCCGGAGGAGAAGACCGGCTTGAAGCACACGGGACGCTCGGGGTAGCCGAGCTCGTGCGCCGCGACTTCGACTTCGGCGGCGCCGCGCACGCGCCGGAAGTCAGGGGCGGGCAACCCGAGCCGGCGCAGGAACGTGTAGCTCTCGGCCTTGTCGTTCGAGCGGTAGATTGCCTCGGGCGGCGAGACGAGCACGGCGATGCCGTCGAAGAGGCCGGTGGCGGCGGCGAGCCCTTCGAGGTCGAACGACGACTGCGGCAGGACTGCCGCCGCTCGCTCGCGCTCGGCGATCTCGCGGACGGCTTCCGCGAACCCCGGGTCCGAGCCCGCAGGAACGAGGTGGAACGAGTCGCAGAGGTGGCGTCCGACCGAACGCTCGCTCATATCGGTGCCGACGAGCCGCACCTCCCGCTCGCCGTTCTCGCGCAGCGCGTGGAGCAGGGCCGCGGTGCCCGGCGCGCCCGAGGCGGTGACGAGGACCGTGAGCGGCATCAGCGCACTCATCGCTCGAGCTCCTCGCGGTGAGCTTCGACGAAGGGGAGGTTCGCGGCCTGCCGCGGATCGGACATCCCGTCAAGCCGGGGACTCACGCCGTTTCGACTTCGACGTCGATCAGGCGGGCTGCGGCCTCGGCGCGTTCGAGTGCTTCGATGTTCGTGTCCGCGACCGCGATCACGTAGCCGACGCGGTCGGCGTCGACGCGTACGGGGCGGACGACGTCCCCCTCGACCAAGTAGGTGTCGGCCTGGACGACCCCGGGGAACGCGAGCGCCTTCTCGAGCGATCCGACCGAGACGACGCGGCCGGGCGTGAGCGGTCCCGGCGCCGCGGTCAGGAAGCGCACCGCGAGCGGCTGGCGGAAGCGGGGAAACACGAGCTCGTCGGGGAGCTCCTCGCCGAGTGCCATCCGAAGCTGTACCTCGATCAGGTCGATCCCGACCGCATGTCGCACGAGATCGGCCATCTGGCCGCCCGGAATCCGCGCCGCACACTCGACGACCACCACGCGGCCGTCATCCGCGGCGATCAGCTGCGGGAACGCGATCCCCGTCTGCAGGCCGAGCGCACGCGCGGTCAGTGCGGCGATGCGCTCCGACTCCTCGAGCTGGTCGCCGTACACGGTGGCCGGGTACACGTGGATCCAGCCGACGCCGAACCCGATCCCGGGTGGCCGTAGCCGATCGGAGAGCGTGAGCGGCCACGCCTCGCCGGCGCGCGCGATCACGATCCCGTTCATCTCGGTGCCCTCGACGAACTCCTCGAGGATCGCCTCCTGGGTCGGCGAAGCGGTCAGCGCCTCGTGCAGGTGCCCCTCGATGTCGTCGACCGACCTGACGAGGAAGATCCCGCGCTGCCCGCCCGAGTCCGCCGGCTTCAGTACCGCCGGGAACCCCACCTCGGCCGCGGCGCGGCGACGCTCCGACAGGCCGCGGAGCGCAGCGAATCGCGGCTGGGGCACCCCCGCCTCGGCGAGCCGCCGTCGCATCGCCACCTTGTGGGTCATCAGATGCGCCGTCTCGGTCCCGATCCCCGGCAGCCCGCGCGTCTCCGCGACCGCGGCGACCACCGGTACCGCGCGGTCGGCCGACACGGTCAGGACGCCGTCGAACGACTCGTCGATAACGGCGGCGAGGACCGCCTCGGTATCCGAGAAGTCGACGACGAACCGGACGTCGGCCTCCTTGAGTCCGAGCGCATCCGGGTCACCGTCGACGGCGAGCACGCGCACACCGAGCTCCTTCAACCTCAGGATCGCGCGCTGCTGGTGGCGTCCCGCGCCGACGAAGAGAACGGTCTTCACAGGCTTGCGATGCTACTGGCCTGCCCGAGCGACGATGGCGTAGTCGAGCGGCGCGAAGAGCAGCTCGTCCAGCAGCCGCTTGTTCGCGGCCAGGGCGGCCCGGGCGACGTCCCACTCTGCGCCTGGCGGCAGCTCGATCTCGCGCAGGCGCTCGGCGGGGGCGTTGAGGTAGCGCACCTCGACCTCCCGGAAGCCCGCACCGTGCACGAGCAGCTCGAGCGTTGCCGGAACGAGGGGTTGTGCATGGGTCAGATCGGCGAAGTAGTTGCGGAGCGCGGCGCTCGAAGCCGGGTTGATCGTCTCGAGCAGGAGCAGCCCGCCAGCCCGTAGTTTCGAGGACGAGAGCTCGAGCAGGCGGACGATCGACGACGGCGGCAGGTGCTCGACGAGCTGGAGCGCGGTCACCGCGCCGAATGATCGGTCGCCGACGGCTTCGAGCGCCGCGAGCGCATCGTCCTGCTCGACGGCGAGGCCCTCGCCGCGCGCGAAGGCCACCATGTCTGCGGAGGCATCGACGCCGCGCGCCTCGACCCCGGCGCTGCGAAGCAGGGAAAGCAGCTCGCCGCGGCCGCAGCCGAGATCGAGCACCGGCGCATACCCTGCGAGCAGCTCGACGTAGGGGCGCTGGCGCTCACGCACCTCCTCGGTGGGCGCGCGGAGGCGCGACTCGAACGTGAAGTAATCGGGCAGGGCGTCCTGGCGCGGCTGGGCGGCGACCGTCCGCGGTCTCTCCGACCCGCGCCGCTCCAGCCGTAGCAGCCGCTCCTCGAGCTCGCGGCTGCGGCGCTCCGCCGCCGCCCCCTGGGTAGCGGCGGCGTCGATCCGCTCGGACAACCGGTCGGCCAGCCTCAGTACCGCGTCGTTGAAGGCACGCTGGGCGCGTGCGAGCGGCTCGGCCGCCTGCGAGAGCCGTCCGCGCAGCCCGCCCGCGTCGGCGGCGGCGGAGACCGTCCGCAGCGCTTCGGCCTCGGCGCGTGCGTGTTCGAGAGGGTCCATCAGGCTGCACGATAAGCCGCGGTTAGACTCGACGCGTGCTCAAAGGAAAGCGAATCCTGATCACCGGCGGCGCCGGCTTCATCGCGACGACACTCGCACGCGAGCTCGTCGACGAGAACGAGATCGTCGCGGTCGACAACCTGCACCGTGACGCGCTCACCGGCACCCCGCTCGCCGACCACCCGAACTTCACGCTCGTCCAGGGTGACGTCCTCGACGGCCCGCAGCTGAAGGCGCTCGCCGCCGGTGCGACCCACTTCGTCCACTGCGCGGCGATTGCCGGCGTCGATACCGTGCTCCAGAGCCCGGTGCGGACGATGCGCGTCAACGTGATCGGCACCTACAACGCCCTCGAGGCGGCGCTCTCGACCCTGGCCACGCTGGAGCGCTTCGTCGACTTCTCGACCAGCGAGGTCTTCGGCACCCACGCCTACAACGTCAGCGAGGGCCAGGTCTCGACGATCGGCTCGGTCGGCGAGGCGCGCTGGACGTACGCGGTCTCCAAGCTCGCGGGCGAGCACATGGCGCACGCCTACCACGACGAGCTCAAGCTGCCGACCGTGACGGTTCATCCCTTCAACGTCTTCGGGCCACGCCAGATCGGGGGCGGGGCGATCCGCGCCTTCATCGAGGCTGCGCTCGGCGGCCGGGACCTGACGGTGCGCGGCGACGGGTCGCAGATCCGCGCCTGGTGCTACGTGACCGACATGGTCAGCGGCGTCCTCGCCTGCCTCGAGCGACCCGAGGCGGTTGGCCAGGCGTTCAACATCGGCAACCCGCGCTCCTCGGTCACGGTCTACGACCTCGCCCAGCGGATCAGGCGGCTGACCGGCTGCCCGGGAGAGATCGTCTTCGTGCCGCTTGCCTACGTCGACGTCGAGCTGCGCATCCCGAACGTCGAGAAAGCACGCGAGGTCCTCGACTGGGAACCGAAAGTCGAGCTCGACGACGGCCTCGCACGGACGATCGCTTGGTACCGGGAAAAGACCTAGAGCGGATCCGGCTCGCCTGGCCCGAGGTGGGCCACGACGAGCTCGGCGCGGTCGCGGCCGTGCTCGAGACGGGCACGCTCACGATGGGCCCGCTCGTTGCGGAGTTCGAGCAGGAGCTCGCGGCCGCCTGCGAGACCCGGCATGCCTTCGCCGTCTCCTCTGGGACGGCTGCGCTGCACCTCGCAGTCGTCGCGCTCGACCTCGAGCCAGGAGACGAGGTCCTCGTCCCCGCCTACACCTTCCCGGCCACGGCCAATGTCGTCGCGCTCTCGGGCCTCAAGCCCGTCCTCGTCGACGTGGACCCCGTGACGATGAATATCGACCCGGGGAAGGTCGAGGTCGGGCCGCGGACGAAGGCGATCCTCGCTGTCCACCTCTTCGGCCGCCCGGCGCGGCTCGAGGAGCTACCCGGGCTGCCGCTTCTCGAAGACGCTGCCGGCGCGCTCGGCGCCCGCCATCGCGGCCGCGCGTGCGGCTCGCTCGGGTTGATGGGATGCCTCAGCTTCCACCCGCGGAAGATCATCACGACCGGTGAGGGCGGAGCGGTGACGACCGACGACGAGCGGGTCGCCGCGACCGTCGCCGAGTTCCGAAACCACGGCTGGCGCTCGCTCGCGGACGCGGACATGCCCGCCGCGGGGCTCAACTACCGGATCTCGGACATCCTCTGCGCCGTCGGGCTGCCGCAGCTCCGCCGCCTCGACGAGCTGGTCGCGGCGCGCACCCGTCTCGCAGCCGCCTACTCGGAGCGCCTCGCAGGGCTGCCGGTCACGCTCCCGGCTGCAGACGAGGGCGACGTCCACGGCTGGCAGGCCTACGTGATCCAGGTCGAGCGCCGCGACGAGGTGCTGGCCGCGCTGCGCGCGCAGGAGATCGAGGCGCAGATCGGCACCTTCGCCCTCTCCCTTCTCGCCCCCTACCGTGACCAGGGCTCGTTCCCGGGTGCCGAGCACGCGTTCCGGACCGCTCTCGCGCTCCCGTTCCACACGCGCCTCACCGACTCGGAGCTCGATCGTGTCGCCGGAGCCCTTGACAAACTTGTGAGTAATCACTAACTTAGCGACGTGGTGGTGACGGAACGCAAGACGAAGGAGGTCCGGCTGGAGGAGATCCTCGACGCGGCGCTCCGGGAGTTCGCGAGCCGTGGGCTCCACGGCGCCTCGACCGAGGACATCGCCCGTCGGGCCGGCATCTCCCAGCCCTACGTGTTCCGGCTCTTCGGCACCAAGAAGGAGCTCTTCCGGGCGGTCGTCGCCCGCTGCTTCCGCGAGACACTCGAAATGTTCCAGCGGGCGGCCGAGGGACGACGCGGCAGCGCTGCGCTCGAAGCAATGGGAGCGGCCTACGTGGCCAGGATGGCCGCCGATCCGACTCGACTGCGGGCGCAGATGCAGGCATACGCCGCCTGCGACGACCCCGAGCTCCGCGAGGTCGTACGTCAGGGCTTCGGCGATCTCGTCGCCTATGCCGAGCGGGTCGCAGACGTGCCGCAGGCCGAGATTACCGCCTTCTTCGCCACCGGCATGCTCCTGAACGTGTTCGCCTCGATGGAGCAGACTGGCGAGGACGCTGAACCGTGGGCGCTGCGTCTCCTGCAGGGCTGCACGCAATCCAGTTGAGCCCCTTTTTTTCAAACGGATGTTAGTGACGAATCACATTATAAAGAAGAATCACAAGCTTCTCTGGGCGTTCCTGATCACCTCGGCGGCGGGTTTCATGGTCACGCTCGACAACCTGGTCGTGACGACCGCGTTGCCGGTGATCCGGCATGACCTCGGCGCAGGCCTGAGCGGGCTCGAGTGGACCGTAAACGCCTACACGCTCACCTTCGCCGTGCTGCTCCTCACCGGGGCCGCGCTCGGCGACCGCTTCGGGCTCCGCCGGCTGCTCGCAATCGGATTGACGATCTTCACCGTCTCCTCGGCCGCGGCGGCGCTCGCGCCCTCGATCGGCGTGCTCGATGCCGCCCGCGCGATCCAGGGGATCGGCGGTGCAATCGTGATGCCGCTCACGCTGACGATCCTGTCGGCGGCGGTCCCTAAGGAGCGTCGCGGCCTCGCGCTCGGCGCCTGGGGAGGGATCACCGGCCTCGCGATCGCCTTCGGGCCGCTCGTGGGCGGCGCGGTCGTCTCCGGGATCTCGTGGCACTGGATCTTCTGGCTGAACGTGCCGATCGGGCTCGTGCTCGTGCCGCTCGTGCTGCTCCGTCTCGACGAGAGCCGCGGAGAATGGGGCCGCCTCGACCTCCCCGGACTCGGCCTGGCCGGAGTCGGCCTGCTCGGGATCGTCTGGGGGCTCGTCCGCGGCAACTCCGTCGGCTGGGGCTCGTTCGAGATCGTCGCCGCGATCGCGGCGGGCTTCGCGGCTCTCGGCCTCTTTGTCAGGTGGGAGCTGCGCGCCCCTGCACCGATGCTGCCGATGCGTTTCTTCGGCAACCGCGCGTTCGCGCTCTCGAACGTCGCCTCGCTCTTCTTCTCGTTCGGGATGTTCGGCTCGATCTTCCTGCTCGCGCAATTCTTCCAGACCGTGCAGGGCTACTCACCGCTCGGCTCCGGCCTTCGGATCCTGCCGTGGACGGCGATGCCGATGATCGTCGCACCGATCGCGGGCGCCTTCTCAGACCGGATCGGCGGGCACCGCCTGATGGGCGCCGGTCTTGCCCTCCAGGCGATCGGACTCGGCTGGATCGCGGCGATCTCGACTCCGACAATGCCCTACATCGACGTCGTGCTCCCGTTCACGATCTCCGGGGCCGGGATGGCGCTCTTCTTCGCCCCGGTCGCGAACGTCGTGCTCTCCTCGGTCGGAGTCTCCGAGCAGGGGCAAGCATCGGGTGCGAACAATGCGATCCGCGAGCTCGGAGGGGTGCTCGGGGTGGCGGTGCTCGCGTCGATCTTCGCCCACGAGGGCGGCTATCGCAGCGCGCACACCTTCACGCACGGGATGAGCGTCGCGGTGTACGTCGGCGCGGTGATCCTTGCCGCCGGCTCGGTCGCCGCCTTCCTCGTCAAACTCGGCGGCGCCAGGCGCTCCGAGGCGATCGAGCGCGTGTCCGAGCTCGAAGTCGCGGCCTGAATCTCCGGCCGGAGCCGGCTGCCGAGCGATCGGCGCCGGCTCCGGAGGTCTGTTACCGTCGCCTCGTGAAAGGCAACGACGAGGCCCGGCAGCGGGCGCGCGCCGCCTGGGCGGCCGGCGACTGG
>DATKRX010000080.1:0-18669 GCA_035531915.1 Gaiellaceae bacterium
GCGCGGCTCATCGCCTGCATGCTCGCAGAACCGGCGCGACCGCGGCGTGGCCCCGGCGTTCGCTACCGTCGCAAGATGCCGTCCTGGCCCGCAGCGCTCGGGATGTTCACGGTCGCGTTGATCATGGTGCTGACTCCCGGCCCGAACATGATCTATCTCGTTTCGCGCAGCATTACGCAGGGCCGCCGCGCCGGGGTGATCTCGCTTGGTGGCATCGCGCTTGGCTTCCTCGTCTACCTGACCGCGACCAACCTGGGCCTGGCGGCCGTGTTCGTTGCCGTGCCGAGCCTCTATGTCACGGTCAAGCTCGCCGGCGCGTGCTACATCGGCTGGCTGGCGTTCAAGGACCTCCGGCCAGGCAGGACATCGCTTTTCGAGCCGACCCGGCTGGAAACCGACTCGCGTCGGCGTCTGTTCACGATGGGCTTTCTCACCAACCTCCTGAACCCGAAGTGCGCTGTGATGTATCTCTCGTTGATCCCGCCAGTTCGAACGTCCCGCGCAGGGTCATCTCGTGCTGCAGGGATTCGCGCTGGGCGGGATCCAGATCGGCGTCTCGCTCACGGTCAACCTGCTGATCGTGCTCGTCGCGGGGACGCTGGCGGGCTTCCTCGTTGCCCGGCCTCGCTGGTTGAGGACGCAGCGCTACCTGATGGGCTCGGTGCTCGGCGCGCTCGCGGTCAAGCTTGCCACCGACCACGCCCGCCCAAGCCCGGCCTAGTCGTGGTGCCCGCGGTGCAGCCGGTCGCGGGTGGATGAAAGTGATCGACGTCCCGCTCCGCAGGCATTTCGCGTACTGCCTCTGGTTCGCTCAGAACCCCCGTATCCCGGCGGCCGTTCCGATCACGACCACTGGATCGAGCCCTGGGCGGAGCCAGCGCAGGAGCCTGACGAGCCGCGCGAGCGGGAGCGACACGCAGCCGTTTGTCGCGTGACCGAGGTCACGATGGATGAATATCGCCGACCCGCGTCCCGGGATCACGGGATCGACGTTGTAGTCGATCAGCGCGAAATGCGCGTAGGCGAGCGTCGAGCGCCACAGCGCCTCGCTCGCGCCGCCGAAGGCGGGTTGCGACCCACAGGGCACATGCGCGAAACGGTTGTAGCCGGCCGAGGCCGGGTCCTCGTCCCACCAGTCGCCACAGACGAGTTGGTGGTAGTGGAAGTGGACACCCGGGTTCGGTGCGACGCCGTACATCACTGGTCCGATCGTGAACAGCCCCTCCGGGGTCGTCCCGTCGCCCTCGTGGTGATCGCCGGAGAGCCCGGCGAAGCCGACGTGCACGTTCCACGGCCCGCCCGCGCCGCCCCAGCAGGCTCCTCGGCGCTGCCAGAGCTGCAGGGTGCCCGTTGTCGAGGCCGCGTCGGGGGCGACGACCGTGACGAGTTCGGCAGCCGAGCGCGTCGAGTCGAGCTCAGAGGCGAGGTTTGAGAGGCAGGAGGCCCGGCTCGAGGCAGGCGCCCCTGACGCGGCCGCCAGGGCGGCCACGGCGGAGACGAAGCATGCTGTCCGCGGCGCGAGTACTCTCGAACGATATGGGCCGGGCCGGGTTGATGCTCGCGGTTGCCGCGTTGCTGCTTGCATCTGGCGCCGCGCAGGCGGCGAAGACTCCGCGCTTCGCCTCCTCGGTCTCGACGATCGCCGCGGCCGACCTTCCCTACTCCTACCGCCCCGGGTGCCCCGTCGCACCCGACGAGCTGCGCCTGCTCCACCTTTCCTACTGGGGCTTCGACGGCCTCGCGCACCGCGGCGAGCTCGTCGTCAACAAGGCCGTCGTCCCCGCGGTGCGGAAGGTGTTCGCCACGCTCTTTGCCAGCCGGTTCCCAATTCGCCGGATGGAGCCGGTCGACGACTACCAGGGGAGCGACAACCGGTCGATGGCGGCCGACAACACGTCGGGGTTCAACTGCCGCTACGCCGTCACGACCGGGCCGAAGCAGTGGTCGGTCCACGCCTACGGTGAGGCGATCGACGTCGACCCGCTCGAGAACCCCTACCTGTTCGGCTCAAGGGTGGTCCCGCCGGGCGGGCGCCCCTACCTCGACCGTGGTGATGTGCGCCCCGGGATGGCCGTTCCGGGCGGAACGCTGATCGACGCGTTCGCCGCTGTCGGATGGCGGTGGGGCGGCCGCTGGACAGGCTCACCCGACTACCAGCACTTCTCCTCGACAGGCGGCTGAGCCCGCTGGAGGACCCGTTAAAACGTCAAGTCCCGCGAACCCGAGGGCCCACAGGACTTGACCAGGCGACTCTGGCATACCGGATATGGGCTGTCAAGTAGGAACCGTCAGCTCGCCGCCGCTCGACCTCGACGCGCAATCGGGAAGGCGGCTAGGCTCGTCTAAGGAGTGGGATGAGAGCCCGGCGAGCTGCGATGTTCATGCTCGTGATCCTGGCGCTGACGCTGGGGGCTTGTGCCTGCGGGGGCACGATCGCGAAGACGACGACCTCGGCCGCACAGGTCAAGGCCGCCGAGGCGCGCTGGCGGGTCGGGCTCGAACGGTGGCGGGCCTCGATGCTGCGCGCGCTCGACGGGATCTCGTTGATCTTCTCGCGCCAGGCCTCTCTCGCAGCGCTCGAAGCTCGGCATTCGAACATCTCGGTCAGGCTCGTGCGCTACGAGCTCACCCTAGCCGGTTGCACCGTGGTGCTCCGCCGGATCGGGCCTGTACCCCAGCCGTTGCAGTTCTCCAGGCAGTATGCGAGCCAGGCCTGCAGGGACCTCGAGCGCGGGGGGCGCCTGGTCGTGGAAGCCGTGTCGCAACTCGGGCACCTCGCCTCCGTCGACCCGCTCGACCGGGCAAGCATCCCGCTCAGCAGCGGCCAGAGCGAGCTCACGACCGCGATCCGTGCGGCCCTCGAGATCCCGCCAGCCTGACGCGACTATCGTCCCAGCATGCTTCCGCCCGAATTCCGTGCCGCGGTCGTGAGCGCGTTCCCGGCCGGCGCGCTCGTCACCGAGCCCGAGCAGCTGCGCACCTACGAGTGCGACGCCCTCACCGGGCACCGCGCGGTTCCCGAGCTGGTCGTAATCCCTAGCTCGGTGGCCGAGGTACAGCAGGTCGTGCGCCTCTGTCACGCCCATCGCGTGCCGTTCGTCGCCCGCGGTGCCGGCACCGGGCTCTCCGGAGGGGCGCTTCCCGTCGCCGACGGTGTCGTCGTCTCGCTCGCCCGGCTGAACCGCGTGCTCGAGATCGACCTCGAGCGGGGCCGCGTCGTCGTCGAGCCGGGCGTCACCAACCTCGAGATCACGAGAGCGGTCGCCGGCGAGGGCTTCTACTACGCGCCCGACCCGTCCAGCCAGCAGGTCTGCACGATCGGCGGCAACCTCGCCGAGAACTCGGGCGGCGCCCACTGCCTCAAGCGTGGGTTCACCGTGAACCACGTCCTCGCTGCCGACGTCGTGCTCGCCGACGGCGAGCTCGTCACCCTGGCGCGCGAAGACGCGGGCCCCGATCTGCTCGGGGTGTTCGTCGGTTCGGAGGGGACGCTCGGCATCGCCGTCGGCATCACCGTCCGAGTGCTCAGAAGCCCCGAGGCCGTGCGCACGCTGCTCGCGGGTTTCGCGACCACCGACGCCGCCGGCGACGCCGTCTCGCACACGATCGCCGCGGGCATTCTGCCGTCGGCGATCGAGATGATGGACGCGCTCACGATCGAGGCCGTCGAGGCGGCCGTCGCGCCCGGCTACCCGAGCGGTGCGGGCGCCGTGCTGATCGTCGAGCTCGACGGCCCCGCTGCTCAGGTCGCCGAGGACTCCGCGGCGGTCGAGCAGATCTGCAAGGAGTGCGGTGCGTTCGAGCTCCGCGCTGCCGACACGCCTGAGGATCGCGCGCTCGTGTGGCGCGGCCGGAAGTCGTCGTTCGCGGCGATGGGCCGGATCTCGTCGAGCTACTACGTCCAGGACGGCGTCGTCCCGCGGACGCGGCTGCCCGAGGTGCTGCGCCGCACGGCCGAGCTCGCTGCCGAATACGGGCTGCGGGTCGCGAGCGTCTTCCACGCCGGAGACGGCAACCTGCACCCGCTCGTCCTCTACGACGAGGCCGTTGAGGGCGAGCCGGAGCGCGCCGAGCAGCTCGCGACGGCGATCCTCGATGTCTGCATCGACGCCGGCGGCTCGCTCACCGGCGAGCACGGCGTCGGTGTCGACAAGGCATGCTCGATGCCGAAGCTCTTCAGCGAGCGCGACCTCGAGGCGATGCGCCGCCTGCGCGCGGGCTTCGACCCGGACGGGCTCGCGAACCCGGGCAAGATCTTCCCGACCCCGCGCCTGTGCGGCGAGGTGCCCGGCCCCTATCGAACGCACCCGCTGGAGCGGGCAGGCCTTGCCGAGCGTCTCTGAGCCCGGCACGCTCGAGGAAGCGGCCGAGGCGATCTCCGCCGGGCGGGCGGTCTCGATCGGACGCGACGGCGGCGAGGTGGTCGTCTCGACCGCGAAGCTGAACCGCGTCCTCGAGCACGAGCCCGGTGACCTGACCGCGATCGTCGAGGCCGGGCTGCGCCTCTCGGAGCTTCAGCGCCGGCTGGCCGATCACGGCCAGATGCTCGCGCTCGACCCGCCTGGCGACCCGACGATCGGGGCGTGCCTCGCGGCCGACCTCTCCGGGCCGCGCCGACACCGCTACGGCGCGATGCGCGACCTTGTGATCGGCGTCACCGTGGTGCTCGCCGACGGCACGATCGCAAGCTCGGGCGGCAAGGTCGTGAAGAACGTCGCCGGCTACGACCTCGGGAAGCTCTTCTCCGGCTCGCGCGGCCGGCTCGGCCTGATCGCCCGCGTCGCGCTTCGCCTGCACCCCCGCTCGGCATCCGAGGCGACCGTCGTCGCCGAGAGCAGCGATCCGCGCGCGCTCTGGCAGGAGCTCCACCGCTCTCAGCTCGAGCCGAGCGCCGTCGACATCCTCCCCGAGGGAAGGGTCGCGCTCCTGTTCGAGGGCGCGCAGGCTGCGGTGGCAGCGCAGGTCCGGGCTGCGCCCGGCGATCCGACAGACGCGGCCGTCTGGGATGAGAGCGCTCGACTGCAGGGCGAGGCCGCCGCCAAAGCCGCGTTCTCCTGGCAGGAATGCCTGCTTGCCCGGCCTGGCCCGGGCATCGCCTACGTGGCCGGCGGGGCCGAGCGCGGTGAGCCGGCCTGGTCGCCGCTTGCGGAGCGAATCCGCGCCGCCTTCGACCCGGAGGGCATCCTCGTCTGATGGATCCGGAACTGATCTCCGACTGCGTCCATTGCGGCTTCTGCCTCCCGACCTGCCCGACCTACGAGTTGTGGCACGAGGAGATGGACTCCCCGCGTGGACGGATCTGGCTGATGAAGGCGACCCTCGAGGGCACGGTCGAGCTGAACCACACGGTGGCCGAGCACTTCGACCGCTGTCTCGGCTGCATGGCGTGTGTGACCTCATGCCCTTCGGGCGTGCAGTACGACCGGCTGATCGAGCTCGCGCGCGAGAAGGTGGAGCAGGAGGTGCGGCGGCCTGCGCGCGAACGCCTGCTGCGCGCGCTCGTGTTCGCGGTCTTTCCGCACCCGCGCCGGTTGCGGCTTGCGCTCCGCTTTGCCGCACTCCCGGCGCCCGGCCCGTTCCGGCCGCTGAAGGAGCTCGCCCCGCGCTGGCGCGAGCCGGTCTCGCCGGCACGCGAGACGCCCGCCGCCGGGGAGCGCATCGCGCGCGTCGGCCTGCTCACCGGCTGCGTCCAGTCGGTCCTCTTCGGCGAGGTCAACCGCGCGTCGGCCCGGGTCCTCGCCGCCTACGGTTACGAGGTCGCGGCGCCCTACGACGCCTGTTGCGGCGCGCTCGCCCTCCACGCGGGTAGGCGCGAGGAGGGGCTCGAACTCGCTCGCCGAACCGCGGCGGCGCTCGCCGCCGCGGGGGTTGAGGCGATCGTGACGAATGCTGCGGGCTGTGGCTCCCACCTCAAGGACGCCCACCTCGACCTGCCGGTGATCGACATCTCCGAGGCGCTCGCGCGCGGCAACGCGCCGTCGCTACTCCCGCTCGAGCTCCGCGTTGCCTTCCAGGAGTCTTGCCATCTCGGCCACGCGCAGAAGGTCCGCGAGGAGCCGCGGGCGCTTCTGCGCTCGATCCCCGGGCTCGAGCTCGTCGAGCCGGCCGAGCAGGAGCTCTGCTGCGGCAGCGCCGGGATCTACAACCTCGTCCAGCCCGAGGCCGCCCGCGAGCTCGGCGATCGCAAGGCCGCGAAGGTTCTCGCGACCGGTGCCGAGCTCTACGTCAGCGCCAACCCCGGCTGCCTGCTCCAGGTCTCGGCCGCGCTTCGCCGCGCGGGCCATCCGCTTCCCGCCGCGCACCCGGTCGAGCTCCTCGACGCCTCTATCCGAGGCGTCGCTCCTCCCAGCCGTCTCTAGAATCGGAAGATGTCGGACTCCCCGCTGACCGGCCGCTGCAACTGCGGTGGCGTCCGCTTCGAGGTGACCGAGCCGATCGTGAGCGCCGGCTGGTGCCACTGCACGCGCTGCCAGCGCCGCACCGGCACCTCGGGCTCGCTGCAGGGGCGGCTTGCACCCGGATCGCTTCGAATCCTCCAGGGCGAGGAGCTCCTGCACGCCTTCGAGCCTTCGGACGGGTTCGCCAAGGTCTTCTGCTCGGCGTGCGGCTCGAGCATGTGGAGCAGAAGCCCCGACGGTCAGACGTTCGCGGTTCGCTTCGGCGTCCTCGACTCCGACCCGGGCATCCGCGCGGGCTACCGGCAGTTCGTCGACTACGCCCCGGCCTGGGATACGCTCCCAGATGACGGCCTCCCGCGCTTCGCCGAGCGACGTCCGCCCGCCCTCTGACCGGGAAGTCGACGATCGACACGGCCGCACCTGCGCTTCGCATACGACGCCTGAGATCGGCTCGCGCTTCAACGCCGGCGGCGGCGTCTCGGCGACCGGGATCGCACGTGTGCTCGCGAGCGCCCACGGAGAGCCCCGGGCGATAGAGTGAGCACGTGTTCGGCCCGATCTTCAAAGGTTTGGGAGTCGCTGCGAGCCCCACAGGTCGCAAGACGATCAGGCAGGCGATTCGCCTCGCCCGCAGCGCCGAAGGGAAGAAGGTGATCGCGCAGGCGCGCAAGGTCGCCGGGAGTCCCGAGGGCCGCAAGCTGATCGGCGAGGCGGCGAAGCTGGCCGCCCGCGCCGGCAAGGCGGCAGGCGCGCCGGGTAACAAGGCGCGGTTCCAGGAAGTCGGGCGAGTGCTCCGCGGGCGCAGGCGCTAGAGCTCCCCGGTGAGTACGCCCGGCCGGCCGAGCCAGCCAGCAGCGCCGCGGTCGAGATCGGGCGCGCCGCCGGCGGTGCCGCGCTTCCGTTTCAGCTGGCGGCTGGCCGCACTGTTCGCGGCGCTCCTCGTCGTCAACTACTGGATCAGCGCGCGCGCCACCCGTTCGCCTGCCCGCACGCGCGTGCCCTACAGCCCGTTCTTCCTCAACGAGGTGAGCAAGAACGATGTCGTCTCGATCACCTCCAAGGGCACCGCGATCCAAGGCACCTTCAAGACGAACATCGGCTACGCGGGCTCGAAACCCTCGCTCCTCTTCGAGACGGAGATTCCGGCGTTCGCGGACACGAAGGCGCTCTCCGACCTGCTCGAGTCGAGAGGCGTGGTCGTCAACGCACAGCCGCTCACGAGCAACGTGCCGTGGTGGGAGAGCGTCCTGCTTGGCTTTGGACCGACGGTGCTCTTCATCGGGCTGCTCGTGTTGCTGATGCGGAGGGCCGGCAACGCCCAGGGGATGCTCGGTGCGTTCGGCCGCTCGCGCGCCCGCCGCTACGAGCCGACCTCGAGCGTGCCGGTGACCTTCGCCGATGTGGCCGGGATCGACGAGGCGAAGGCCGAGCTCAACGAAGTGGTCGACTTCCTGCGCCACCCGGAGAAGTATCAGCGGCTTGGCGGAAGGATCCCGCACGGCGTCCTGCTCTCGGGACCTCCCGGGACGGGTAAGACGCTGCTTGCGCGCGCGGTGGCGGGAGAGGCGAACGCGCCGTTCTTCTCGATGTCGGCCTCCGAGTTCGTCGAGGCGATCGTCGGCATCGGCGCAGCCCGGGTGCGCGACCTGTTCGCCCAGGCGAAGGCCGCGGCGCCGGCGATCGTCTTCATCGACGAGCTCGACGCGATCGGCCGCTCGCGCACATCCGGGGTCGCCGGCTTCAGCGGCAGCAACGACGAGCGCGAGCAGACGCTGAACCAGATTCTGACCGAGATGGACGGCTTCGATTCCGCCACGAGCGTGATCGTGATCGGCGCGACCAACCGGCCGGACGTCCTCGATGCCGCGCTGCTGCGGCCCGGGCGCTTCGACCGCCGCGTCGCCGTCCAGCCGCCCGACCGGGCGGGGCGCGAGCGGATCCTCGAGGTGCACACGCGCCCGGTGCCGCTCGGTCCCGACGTCGATCTTCGCCGGATCGCCGCCACGACGCCGGGGATGGTCGGCGCCGACCTCGCGAACCTCGTCAACGAAGCGGCGCTTCTGGCCGCGCGTCGCGCCCACGACAAGGTGCTCGAAGCCGACTTCACCGACGCGCTCGAGCGGATCGTGCTCGGCGCTGAGCGTCAGGTGATGATGGGGCCGGAGGACCGGCGCCGGACCGCCTACCACGAGGGCGGGCACGCTCTCGTAGGGATGCTCACTCCCGGCGCCGACCCCGTGCGGAAGATCTCGATCATCCCCCGCGGCATGGCGCTCGGCGTCACCTTCTCGGCGCCCGACGCCGACCGCTTCAGCTACGACCGCCGTGACCTGATCGCGAAGATCAAGGTCGCGCTCGGCGGCCGCGCAGCCGAAGAGGTCGTCTACGACGAGCCAACGACCGGTGCTGAGTCAGACATCCAGCAGCTGACGGCGATCGCCCGGCAGATGGTGGGTCGCTGGGGGATGAGCGACGCGATCGGCCCGCTCGCGGTGATACCGGCCGACGGGGTCGGGCCTCTCCTGCCCGGCGCGTCCGAGGTGTCCGCTCGCACGCAGGAGCGAATCGACGACGAGGTGCGGCGGATCGTCGAGGAGGCGCACAAGGAGGTGCTTGCACTGCTGGCCAAGAACCGCAAGAAGCTCGACGCGCTCGCCGACGCGTTGATGGAGCACGAGACGCTCGACGAGGACGATGCCTACGCCGCGGCAGGTGTCGAGCACCGACCGGAGTTGCCGGTCTCGCTCGCGACCGCTGCCAAGCTCGCCGACCGGCCCGGATGAGCGGGCGAAAACCAAGATGGCGCGCTGGTCCGGTTTGGGCGACCCGATCGGGGGTATACCCGCGCCATGGCCGCGATCCCCGGTACCGCAACTGTGCTTGCGAGCTCGGGTGGAGGCGGAATCGTGAACGGTGAGCCCGTGGTGATCACGCTGCCGGTCGAGGGCTACGAACACGTCGCTCGCCTCGTCACGGGCGGGCTGGCGTCTCGGCTCGAGTTCGGCTTCGAGACGGTCGACGACATCCAGCTCGCGATCGAGCTCGTGCTCCGGTCGATTCCGGCGCGGGAGGCGACCACGACCGTGTCGTTCCTCCAGGATGGCCGGAGCCTTTCGGTCGAGATCGAGCCAGTTGCGGGCCTGACGCTCGAGCAGCCCCTCCGCGCCCTCGACGGTGGTGGGATGGGGCTCGGCGCGTCGCTCGAACGGCTCGTCGACACGGTCGAGTTGCGCGCGGGACCCGAACCGGTCGTCGTGCTCGGCAAGACGCTGCCGGGGCAGCCGTGAACGGCACTACGTCCGAGGTCGATCGCCGCTCCCTGCTTCGCGCCTATCGCGAGCAAGGCGATATCGGCGCTCGCGATCGGCTCGTCGAGGATTTCATGCCTCTGATCACGTCGCTCGCGCGCCGCTATGCCGGCCGCGGCGAGCAGTTCGAGGATCTCCGGCAGGTCGCCTCACTCGGCCTCGTCAAGGCGATCGAGCGGTTCGATCTCGACCGCGATGTCGAGCTCGTCACCTACATCTTCCCCACGGTCGTCGGCGAGTTGAAACGCCATTTCCGCGATCGCATCTGGGCGGTCAGCGTTCCGCGCCGGCTCAAGGAGCTCCACCAGCAAGTCTCGCGGCTGCTCGAGGACCAGACGGCGCGCCTCGGGCGCTCACCGACGATCGCCGAGCTGGCCGAGGCCGCCGGGGTGACCGAGGAAGAGGTCGTGGAGGCGATCGAGGCCGGCCGGGCCTACTCGGCCCGGTCGCTCACGAGCTCCCCGGAGCTCGACGACGACTCCGATGTCGAGCTGATCGATCTGCTCGAGGTCGAGGAGCACGGCTACGAGGACGCCGAGAACCGCGAGCTGCTCGCCTCCGGTATCAAGGCGCTCGACGAGCGCGAGCGGCGGATCGTGCAGCTGCGCTTCGTCGACGGTCTCACGCAGTCGCAGATTGCAGCCGAGGTCGGCGTGTCGCAGATGCACGTCTCGCGCCTGATCCGCCGCGCACTCGAGACGCTCGGCAAGGAGATCCAAGCGCCGTGAGAGGCGGCGGTCGCATCCAGGCAGGGGAGCGCGACACCGTCGAGCTGCGGATTCCCGCCCATCCCGAGAATCTCGCGCTCGCTCGCCTCGCACTCGCAGGTGTCGGCACGCTCGCCGGCGCCGGCGAGGACGTCATCGCCGATCTGAAGGTTGCGGTCACGGAAGCGTGCACGAACGCGATTCAGCACGCCTACCCGGAAGGAGCGGGCCGCATCGTCATCCGCTACCGGGTGGGAAGCGAGGCGCTCGAGGTCGAGGTCGAGGACGACGGGGCCGGATTCGACCCGTCCGACCCCGGCGCGGATGCGAGCGAGAACGTCGACGGCCAGGGGATGGGCCTGATGATCATCCGTGAGCTGACCGACGAGGCCCGGTTCGAGAGTGACGACTCCGGCAGCCGGATCGCCTTCGCCCGCAGTTGCTAGGCCGCCCGAACTTGCGAGGCCCTCAGCCCGAAGCGTCAGTCGTTCAGCGACACGGCTTGCAGGTGCTCGATCCCCTGGGCCGGGAGGTCGAAGATGTTGAAGATCCGGTCGAGCAGCGTGATCTCGAAGATCTTGCGGATGTTCGGATCGCTGCAGGCGATCGCGAGCTCACCGCCCGCTGGCCGGAGCCGCTTCACGGCGCCCATCAGCACCCCGAGCGTCGTCGAGTCGATGAAAGTGGCTCGGGAGAGGTCAACGAGGACGTTTCGCGCTCCTCCGTCGATCGTCTCGCGGAGGGCAGCCTTCAGGGCAGGGGCGGTGTAGAGGTCGACTTCGCCCGCGACGCCGACGCTCGCCACACCCCCGCCGAGATCGGCGGTCGAGATTTCCAACTGAACCACGTGTCTGCGAGGCTACCCGTCTGAGGCCCGAACCAAACATCGGTTCGGAGAGCACGTTCGGCCGCGCTCGCGAGCGGGTCGGGCGAAGAGCGGTGCGTGGTTCGCTTGCACGGCGCCGAGAAGGGGGCGGAATGCCGTGACGGGGGCCGAGTCCGGGAGCGGCGAGCCACCGCCTCTGCGGCGGCGTCGGCTAGGTCGCGGCTCTCTGCCGCGCGGTTTCGACGGGCCCGGCCCCGTTGAGCGTCTGCTTCTTCGCACTCCGGCGATGTTCCGGCGTCGGCTGATCGGTGGCGCCGCGATCGCGGTCATCGCGCTGGCTGCGGTCTCGGCCGTGCTCGCGTGGCGGCAGTATCGGGCAGACCAGCACCGGGCTGTGAGCGACCTGAACGCCCGCGTCGCCCTCGTCGCCGCCGATGTCGACACCGGGATGGCGGGCGGGATCTCGACTCTGGATGCGATCGCCGCCGCTCCCTCGGTGATCGCTGGCGATCCGGCGTTGATGACGCAGTTCTTCAGGCGAATCGAGGCTCGCAACGGCAGGTTCTTTTCGGCGGGCCTCGGCTGGAGCGACCTACGAGGCGCAGTCCGAGCGAGCAGCGTCCCGGGCGCCCCAAACCTCGATGTCTCCCACAGACTCTATTTCCGACGCGCTGTGGCGACGCACAAACCGTACGTCAGCGCCGGCCTCGTCAGCCGCCGGACGAAGCAGCCGACGGTCGTCGTGGCTGTGCCCACCTTCGATTCCCATGGCCGCCTGAACGGAGTGCTCTTCGGCGGCATCCAGCTGAACACGGTGGGCAAAGGCAAGCAGTCGGAGCCTCTCGGTTTCCAGGGGTTGACGATTCTCGACCGGAACGGGCAGCTGCTGCTCGCCGGCCTCGCCCGCCCGGAGAACGGGAAGCTCCTGGCGCGGATCGAGAAGGCCGGCACCGGTGACTTCGAGGGAACGAGCGGGCTCGAGGGTGGCGGTCAGCACGTCGTCGCGTTCGCAGCGGCGAAGCTGCCTGCCTGGACGATCGCGATCGACCGGTCCGAGTCGGCGCTCTATGCCGCGCCTCGCCGCTCGCTGATTCTCACGCTCGCCTCACTCGGCGGCGCCGTCCTCCTGATCCTCTTCACCCTCTCGCTCGTCGTCCGCCGGTCGCGCCGCGCGATCGAGGCGCAGGGCGAGCAGGTTCAGTCGTGGAGCCGCTTGACGAGGACGCTCACCGACGCGGCGACGCCCTCGGAGATCGCCAACACGCTGCTCGACTCGCTGCAATCCGGTTTTCCCGACGCGGTGATCGTGGTCGACGTCGAGTCCGAGACCGGCGCCGAGGTACGGGCCTCGTCGAGGCTTCCCGGTTGGCGGCGGGTCGCCGGCGATGCGCCGCGGCTCCGGAAGGTGGCCGCTCTCGCGACGGGCACGCCCCGGACACGGTCGCTCGAGCGCGAGAAGCCGCTGCGCGAGCTCTACCTCGCCTACGGGCGACGTCTGAAGGCGTTGCACTCGGTGCCAATCCTCGACCAGGGCGGGGCTCCCACCGGAAGCATCTCGCTGATGACCGCGCGCGGCCGTCTCGAGCCGAGCGAATGGGAGCTTCTGGGCGCGGTCGTCGACCAGGCTGCGCGCGCCCTCGCCCGCGCGCGCGCATTCGTGCACGAGCACGACCTCGCCGTTCGGCTCCAGCGGAGCCTCCTTCCCGACCGGCTTCCCCGCGTTCCCGGAATCGATCTCGCCGGGGAGTACCTCGCGGGCGGCACAGGGGTCGAGGTCGGCGGCGACTGGTACGACGCCGTCCATCGGCCAGACGGGATCCTGCAGCTCTGCGTCGGGGATGTCAGTGGGAGGGGCGTCGGAGCGGCGACCGTGATGGGGCGCCAACGGAACATCTTCCGGGCTCACGCCTATGACCTCGCCTCCCCGGCCGAGATCCTGCGGCGCATGCTGCGTCACGTCAACGATGACGAGATGATCACCACCGCCTGCGTCAGCATCGACCCACTCGCGGGCGAGATCGCGTACTCGTGCGCTGGCCATCCACCGCCGCTCCTCTACGACAGCGCGTCGGGTGAGGTGAAGCGTCTCGACGGCGCGAGCGCGCCGCCGCTCGGAGTCGCTGATGCCGCAGACATCGTTGAGACAAGCCTGCGGCTCCCCGAGCCCGGCCGTCTCGCCATGTACACCGACGGGCTCGTCGAACGGCGCGGACAGAGCATCGAGGTAGGCATCGACGCCCTCGGCGAGGTGCTGGCCGACGACGCACAGGCCTCGTCGGAGGCCGCGCTCGCGGCGCTCGCGAGGACGATCGGGGCGCCGAGCGACGACGTCGCGCTGTTGATGGTCGCGGTGGAGCCGATCGTCTCGTTCGAGCTCGAGCTGCCGGCGGAACCGAGCGTGCTTCCGGACCTCCGCAGACGACTCCGCTGCTGGCTCGCACGGCGAGGCTTCGAAGACACCGAGGCGGGAGAGATCGTGCTCGCACTCAACGAGGCGTGCAACAACGCGATCGAGCACGGCTACGCCGGAGCCGTCGGCGTTCTGAAGCTGAAGGGGCGGGTCGACGGTGACGCCGTGCACATCGAGGTTTCCGATACGGGCCGCTGGCAGGTCGCGGAGTCAGACGACGAGCGCGGGCGCGGGATCCTGCTCATGCACAGCCTGATGCACAACGTGGCGATCGACTCGACGGTTCGCGGCACGCTCGTAACGCTCGAGCGTCGTCGCGGGGTGCCGGCGGGCGAGCCCGCGCTGCCGGTCGTCGACCTCTGCCGGCCCGGTACGGGTCGACCGTGATACCTTCGCGCCGACGGCGACTCTTTGGTGAAGAGAGCTTTGGCCCTTCTCGTGACGAACCCGCCCCCGCTCGAGCTTCGGTCCTCGTATCTCTCTGGTGCCCTCGTCGTCGCAGCCGAGGGTGAGATCGACATGGCGACCGCTCCTCAGCTGGCGGCCGCGCTCGGCGCCGTCTCCGATCGCGCGATGCGCGTCGTCGTAGACCTCTCCGAGGTGAGCTTCATCGACTCGTCGGGTCTGAACACACTCGTCCACGTTCGGCGTGAGCTTGCCGGGCGCAAGGTGTCGTTTCGCACCGTGAGCCCGAAGGATCAGGCCGTACGGCGGGTGTTCGAGATCACGCAGCTGACCGAAGAGCTCGGCGTCGTCGAGTCGCTCGAGGCTGCGCTCGCCTGACCCGACTTCGGCATGCCGAGCCCGGCATGCTGCGCCGTGCGCTACCGGACGACGGTCGTGTGGTCGCCGTCGTGGGCGCGCGGGGCCGTACCGAAACCGCCCCAGCTCGTCCAGAACGCGAGCGAGAGTGCGAACCCGATGATCCCGACGACCAGGAGAATGACGCCGGCCGTATGGATGTTGAAGCCGGACGACGTGGTTTTGACCGCCCAGATCAGGATCGCGCCAGCAGCGCTCAGCAGCAACGACAAGGTGATCGCCATGGTTGACTCCTTCGGTTGAATCGCCGCTCGAAGATCGAGCTCTTATGTCGTTTATTGCCCGGGGCACGGGCGCTAAACCCGCGCCAGTGACGGCCCGGTCCGAGGCGGTCATAAGAACGCGTCGCGGCGTCCTCCGACCCTGCCGAGCAGAGCCGAGATCACCCAGAGAGGCGCGGCCACGATCGCCACGACGAACAGCCAGTGGATCGCAAACGCCGCTCCGAACGCGAAGAGCGCGAGAATGGCAAAACAAGACGAGCAAACAGCCTCCTGCTTCCTCTCGAATCGATGGTTAGAAAGGAAGTACCCCGGAAGGGCGAGCTGAAAAACCGAACCCGATCGGGCCAGTGCCCGGAGAGATCGGGTGCGGCATGGCTGCTAAGGTGGAACTACTACGAGCGAGTGTCGGTTGCGCGCGATGCGCCTCCCTGCCCGTTCTTGAGTTGGCAGAGGAGGTGTTATATGGCAACTGGAACCGTAAAGTGGTTCAACGACGCCAAGGGGTACGGCTTTATCACTCCGAGCGACGGCAGCAAGGACGTTTTCGTTCATTTCAGCGCCGTCTCAGGCGACGGCTTTCGCTCCCTCTCGGAGGGGGCGAACGTCCAGTTCGAGACCGAAGATGGCCCGAAGGGCCCTCAGGCCAAGACCGTCAGCGTCGTTTAGTACTCGCGGGGCGCGCTTCGCAGCGCGCCCCGCATTTCTTCGAACGAGGAGGCGAGAATCACAGTCAAGGAAGAGAAGATCGAGTTCGACGGTGAGGTGGTCGAGGCGTTGCGCAGCGGGATGTACCGGGTCGCCCTCGACAACGGCCACGAGGCGCTCGGCTACACGGCGGGCAAGATGAGGAAGTTCCGCATCCGGATCCTGCTCGGCGACCGCGTCAAGATCGAACTCTCACCGTACGACCTGACCCGCGGCCGGATCACCTACCGTCACCGAAGTCCGTGAGCGAGAACCGATTCCGCTAGCGATGAGATTCGAGCGATGAGTTCCGCAGAGCCGGTCAGGGTCAAACCCAAGCTGCGGGGCGTGTTCCACGAATTCGGTTTCTATGTTGCGCTCGGGCTCGCGGTTCCCCTCTCCCTGACCGCCGACGGGGACCGGGCGCGGATCTCGGCGATCGTATTCTCGACGTGCCTGATCGCCTGCTTCGGCGTCAGCGCGCTCTATCACCGCCCGATGTGGTCACCCAAGATTCGCTCGCGGCTCTCCAGGCTCGACCACGCGGCGGTCTACCTGCTGATCGCCGGGACGTACACCCCCTTCGGCCTGCTCGTGCTCTCGCCTGGCTGGGCGATTCCCGTGCTTACGATCATCTGGACCGGCGTGATCGGTGCGATCATCCTCAAGCTGTCGTGGCCTGCCGTCCCGAAACGCATCTCGGCCGGGATTGGAATTGCGCTCGGATGGGTCGGTGTGGTGGCGTTCTCACAGCTCCTGAAGCTCCCGGACATCGCGCTCGTGCTCGTCCTCGTCGGAGGCGTTGCCTACACCCTTGGCGGGATCGCCTACGCCCGCCAACGCCCCAACCCGATCCCCAACGTCCTCGGCTATCACGAGGTCTTCCACCTGCTGACGCTCGTCGGCGCGGGCCTGCAGTACGCCGCGATCGCGTTTTACGTGCTTCCGCGCGGCTGAGCGGACGCCAGCTGGTCGTCGATCCACACGTCGGCCTCGTCGGGCTCGATGCCGCGCGCCAACCCGATCTCGGCCGCGAGTAGCCGGCGGGCCTTCAGGCACAGCTCCCGCTCGTTGCTCGAGAGGCGGACGGCTTCGCCTCGTGGCGTCGATTTGCCCGCGCGGCGGGCGCCGTCTCGGATCACTTCCGCGAGGCCCGTCGCCTCGCCCTCGACCACCTTGCTGCGCGCCGCCTTGATTCGCTTCAGCCACGCCTCCTCGCCGGGCGTTTCTGCCCCTTGCAGGGTCGTCTGGACGGCGGACATCTCGGTCTCACCGGACACCGGTCGCAGGTAGGCGATCGCCCGCTCGAGGGGCAGGGTGACCGACAGGCCGTCCGCGAACTCGAGCACGACGACTTTCGCCTGGCCGCGTGCGCTCTCGCCGGCTGCAATCGTCGCGATGCCGTAGCCTCCGTAAACGACCACATCGCCGATCGCGAGCGTCAGGGCCCGCGGGGCGGGCCCAGGCGGTCTGCCGGACCGACGAACGCCCGGGTCGGGCCGGAGCCTGGCGGGTCCTGTTGCCACGGATACCACGTCCTCTCCCGCGTGAAGAACGGGTAGAGGAGGCCCGTACCAAGCAACCACCATTACTCGCTCGTGTAGGGAAACCCTACCAGCCGCGTCTGTCGATGCCCGCCGCGGAGACCAACACGGTCGAGAGCCGCCGCGGCCGGCTCGGCCCGGCCCGGCTCTGCCGCGACGAGAGGCGGCCTCGTCCACTTGGAGCGCGGGTGGCGGCTTCTCGGTGCATCAGCCCCTCGCCTCCGAGGGGCTGACGCGGGCGAGCCTGGCGACCCCATTTGGGGCGATTACTGGCCTGGATGAGGTCCGGCTAAGCGGTTCGCGAGCCCCGACCGGCGATTCCATCTCCCGACGACGCCCAAGCTCGCGGGCGCGCCCGAGGCCGGTGTAAAACTGTTCGGCAGGAAGCAGTGATCAGCGCGCAACCCCGCCCCGTTCCTCCGCTTTTCGACCGCCGGGCGCTGCTCAGCCGAAGCGCCGGCCTCGCAGCGGCGCTCTGCGGCTGGCGGTTTGTGGCCGACGCCTCCGGCGCGGCCGATCCTCGCCTCGTTGCGCTCCAGCGGCTCGTCAAGGGTCCGGTGCTTGCCCCGCCGAGCGCCGGTTAGGAGCAGGCGCGCCTCATCTACCAGCAGCGCTTCGACAACATCTACCCGCTCGGTGTCGTCCAGCCGCTCACCGCCGGTGACCTCAGCGCGATCGTCGGCCGGGCGAAGCGCGCGAAAATGCAGCTCGTGATCCGCTCCGGGGGTCACAGCTACGGCGGTTACTCGACCGGCAGCGGCGTCGTCGTCGATCTCCGCCGTATGAACTCGGTCAACCTGAGCGCGACCTCCGGCATCGTCACGATCGGGCCGGCAGTCGGCTGCTCGACGTCGAGGCCTACCTGGCTCCCGTCGGGCGCGCGATCCCGACCGGCTCGTGCGCGTCGGTTGGGATCGGCGGGCTTGCGCTCGGCGGGGGTGTCGGCTTCTCCTAACGGAAGTTCGGGACGACATCGGACAACGTCGTCTCGCTCGGAATCGTCACGGCCGACGGCCGCTACCTCCACTGCAGCGCGCACCAGAACCCGGATCTCTTCTGGGCCTGCCGAGGGGGAGGAGGGGGCAACTTCGGCATCGTGACGTGCTTCGACGCGCCTCACGCACCCGACGAGCTTTTCTCGAGCTGTTATCTGCGGGCAGGGACAACCGGGCCGAATATCGAATGCTACGGCCCGTTCCTGGGGCCGCAGGCGCAGCTCGTCAGCCTGCTCGAGCCGCTCACGGACGTCTCCGGAGGGACGCTCAGGCATGGCTCGTCGAGCTACCTGGACGCGCAGCTGCGCTGGGCCGGCTGCACCGGAATGAGGATCGATCAGTGCCATCTCGTCGGCGACACTCCGACCGGCATGTTGCCGCGCGGGAACTTCGTCGCAAAGTCGGACTACGTCAACGCGCCGCTCTCGGCCGCCGCGCTCTCGACGATCACGCACTGGCTGGAGTAGCCCCAGCCCGCGAGCTTCGGCTTCGGGTCCCTGGCGCTCGACTCCTACGGCGGAGCGATCAACCGCGTCGCCGCTGACGCCACTGCCTTCGTGCACCGAAACGCCCTCTGCTCGGGGCAGTACCTCGCACACTGGTCCTCGCCCGCCGCGGCGGCGGCGGCGTGGTTGCGCGGCTTTTACGCCGCAATGCGACCGTACGTGTCGGGGTTCGCCTACCAGAACTACATCGACCCCGAGCTCGCGAGTTGGAAGCACGCCTACTACTCGACCAACTACGCCCGGCT
>DATKRX010000081.1:0-2856 GCA_035531915.1 Gaiellaceae bacterium
GCGGGATGATCACGCCTTCCTGGAAGACCTCCCGGAAGGCGCCGATGCTCGCGGGCGCGCCGCCGCCGACGTCGACGTGGTGGGCGAGGTTGGCGACGTAGCCGAGCAGTTCGCCGTCGGAGTAGACCGGCGAGATCAGGCTGACGTCGTTCAGGTGGACACCGCTCGGGTAGGGGTCGTTGGTGACGATCACGTCGCCGGGGCCGAGATGCTCCGGGCCGTAGTCGCGGACCGCGCGCGGCACCTGCTCGACCATCGAGCCGAGATGGACCGGTTGTGCGAATCCCTGCGCCGAAGCGCGGAGCTTCGCGTCGAAGAACGCGCACGAGAAGTCCGAGCGCGTCTTGATGTTGGTCGAGTAGGCGCTTCGCTTGAGCGTGAGCACCATCTCGTCGGTCGCGGCGACGAGCGCATTCCTGATCACCTCGAAGCTGATCGGGTCGATCAACGTTGCCTCCGCAGCTCGGCAGTCGCCGGCTCGTCGAGCAGCCTGTCCACGATCGCGACCCCGTAGACCTCACGGGCCCGGGCGGCACTGATCTTTCCCTCGAGCACGTCCTGGACGACCCGTTCTGGAGCCCGTTCTCGGGGAGGCCCGTACCCACCTCCGCCACAGGTGCGATAGCTGATCACGTCGCCCGGCTCGACATCGATCGTGCCCTTGGCGGCCAGCCGCCGCTCCTCGCCTCCGCGCAGGAGCAGGTACTCGGCGCGCGCGCCGTCGAGGCCGCCAAGGACGCCCCAGGGGCCGGCCTTGTCGCGGTCGGCGAGCACCGTGAAGGTGGTGTCCCGGTCGAAAACGTAGTCCTTGCGAAGGCCGAGCCCGCCGCGGAAGCGGCCCGCCCCCTCGGAGTCCTCGACGAGGGCGAGGCAGCCGACGCGCACCGGGTAGTTGAGCTCTGTCTCCTCGACCGGGGCGTTCTCGGTGTTCTGGCCGTGCGTCTGGACCGCATCTGGCCCGTCGCTCGCGAGGCGGCCGCCGTAACCGCCGCCGAAGGTCTCGAGGAAGCAGTAGTACTCGCCGTTGACCGGGTCGACGCCGCCGAAGCCGGCGTGGCACATCATCGCCTTCGATCCCGCGGGCAGCCGTTCGGGCATGGCGGTGAGGAGCGCGCGGAAGATGACGTCGACGAGCCGCGTCTGTGTCTCCCAGCCTCCGACGACCGGGCTCGGCCAGGTGCAGTTGGTGACGCTGCCCTCCGGCGCGTCCACCGTGATCAGGCGATAGAAGCCGTCGTTGACGGGGAGATCCGGGTCGATCAGGCATTTCACCGCGTAGGCACAGGCCGAGAAGGTCTGCGCGAAGGTCGAGTTGACCGGGGCGCGGCGCTGCGGGTCGGATCCGGCGAGGTCGAAGCGAACACCGCCGTCGGAGATCTCGATCCGTGCTTTCAGGCGGACGGGCGCGTCGCTGTAGCCGTCGCTGTCGACGGAGCCTTCGAACTCGAACGCTCCCTGTGGGAGGGCCGCGATTTCGGCGCGGGCCCGCCGCTCCGTATAGTCGAGAAGCTCGCTCATCGTGGCCACGATGGTGTCACGGCCGTGCCGCTCGACGAGCGCTTGGAGCCGCCGCACGCCGGTGTTGTTCGCGGCCACCTGGGCGCGCAGGTCACCGCCGGTCTCGTGTTTGGAGCGGATCTGCGCCAGGATCAGCCTGAAGACGTCGGGGACGATCCGTCCTGCTTCGACGAGCTTGACCGGCGGGATGATCACGCCTTCCTGGAAGACCTCCCGGAAGGCGCCGATGCTCGCGGGCGCGCCGCCGCCGACGTCGACGTGGTGGGCGAGGTTGGCGACATAGCCGAGCAGTTCGCCGTCGGAGTAGACCGGCGAGATCAGGCTGACGTCGTTCAGATGGACGCCGCTCGGGTAGGGGTCGTTGGTGACGATCACGTCGCCCGCTCCGAGGTTCTCCCGGCCGTAGTCGAGGACGGCGCGAGGCACCTGCTCGACCATCGAGCCGAGGTGCACGGGCTGGGCGAACCCCTGCGCGACCGAGCGAAGCTCGCTGTCGAAGAACGCGCACGAGAAGTCCGAGCGCGTCTTGATGTTGGTCGAGTAGGCGCTGCGACGGAGCGCCAGCACCATCTCGTCGGTCGCGGCGACAAGCGCATTCCTGATCACCTCGAAGCTGATCGGGTCGAGAACCCGAGCTCTCACTGCTGCCACCCGTACTGCTTGCGGGCTGCCTGTGCGCTGACCTTTCCGTCGAGGACGTCCTCCCGGATACGTTCGGGATCGCGGCGTCGCGCCTCGCCCCAACCGCCGCCGCCGGCGGTGCGGTGGGCGTAGACGTCGCCCTCGCCGATCGTGATCGAGAACATCGACGGCAGCACTTCCTCGCTTCCGTCCGGGTGGCGAAGGACGTTGGAGGAGAGCGCTCCCGGCTCCCCGCCCTGGAGGCCGTAGGGAGGATGCGCCGAGCGGTCCGAGCGCACGATCAGAGAGGTCTCCGGCGTCAGGCAGCGCCACACCCGCTCGACCGCGAGGCCGCCCCGGTGCAGGCCCGCGCCGCCGCTGTCGGGCACGAGCCCGTAGCGCTCGACGCGGATCGGGAACTCCGCCTCGGCGACTTCGACCGGGATGTTCGCCGCGAGGCTCGCCGGGTTGGTCAGGCCGTCGTTCCCGTCGCCGACCGGCGTCCCGCCCCAGGTGCCGACGATCAGCTCGTAGAAGATGAACCGGCCCGCCCCGGAGGGACGCTCGGAGCCGAAGATCGCCAGGGTGTTCCCGCCCTCGCCGGCAGCGCCGATCCGTGCGGGGATCAGCTGCGCGAGCGCTCCGTTGATCGCGTCCAGGGCGCGGAAGCCGGTGACGCCGCGCATCGAGGAGGCGGCGGGCATCACGACATGCGCG
>DATKRX010000082.1:0-41075 GCA_035531915.1 Gaiellaceae bacterium
AGGCCTTCCCGGAGGCCTGGATCGAGGACCCGGCGCTCACCCCGGAGACCGACGCTGTGCTCGAGCAGCACCGCGACCGCATCACCTGGGACGCGCCGATCCATGCCTGGGCCGATGTCGAGGCGCTACCGTTCGCGCCCCGGTGCCTCAACTGCAAGCCGTCGCGGTTCGGCTCGGTCGAGCGGCTGTTCGACTTCTACGACCGCTGCGCCGAGCAGGAGATCGCGCTGTACGGTGGCGGCCAGTTCGAACTCGGCGTCGGCCGCGGCCACATCCAGCTGCTCGCCGGGCTCTTCAACCCGGAGGGGTCGAACGATGTCGCGCCCGGCGGCTACAACTCCGCGACGCCGGTCGCGGGACTCCCCGTGAGCCCACTCGACCCGCAGCCGGCGCCGGTCGGTTTCCGCCGCGAGGGATAGGTAGGATTTCGGCGATGCGCTGGCTGCTCGTCGCGACCCTTGCTTGCATCGCCGGGATTGCTGCTTCAACGGCATCGGCCTCGAAGCCGCCTGATCCCTGCGAGCTGATCACGACGGCCGACGCCTCGAAGGTGCTTGGCTCGACGCCTCCGAAGCCGAAGACGAAGAAGGTGGACCTCGCTCTCTCCTGCACCTACGTGATCAAGAAGAAGGCGATGACCATCGAAACCACCCGGGTCGCGACGCAATCCGCGTTCGACAAGGCCGCGCAGAAGGCGAGTCTTGCGATCCCGATCCACGGAGCCGGCGCCGACGCGTGGTCGGTTTCCGAGGGCAAGGGACTGCTCGTCTGGAAGAACGGCGTCCAGGTCTCGTTCAGCTTCGCCGGCGTCTCACCGTTCGTCGCGACGCAGCTGTCCCTCGCCCAGACGGCTGCCGGCCGCCTTTGACCCCTTCGCGAGCGCGCGCCGCAGGGCGTGCTCGCCGATGCGTGCGAACGCCTCTTCCCAGGTGAGCCACTCCGCCGCGTGAACCTCGGTTGCGTCCGGCGCCAGCTCTCCGGAGGCGACGACGTAGAAGCGAAGGTCGAGGTGGTAGTGCTCGTCCCATGGCACCCAGTGGACATCGACGTCGAGCAGCCCGGACCGCCCGAGGCGCACGGCGAGGCCGGTCTCCTCACGCGCCTCACGCAACGCCGCCTCGGCCGCCGATATGTCGCTCCGCTCGAAGTGACCGCCGGGCTGGAACCAGGAGCCGCTTCGGCGATGATGCACGAGCAGCGTCCGCTCGCCGGCCTCGTCGCTGACGAGCGCCGAGGCGGTGAAGTGCGCTTCGGGCTGCTCACGGGAGAAGGGCTCGGCCAGCGAGGCGGCAAAGCCCCGCATCCGCTCGAGGTCGGCCGCCTCCTCGGCATCGGCCGGCTCGTGCGCTGCGAGCAGTTCAACGAGAGCTGCTCGCGTCACTACTCGTACTGGAGCGCTTCGAGCACGTTGAGGCGCGAGGCCCGGCGCGCCGGGAAGATCGCGGCGAGCAGCCCGACCACGATCGCGGCGATCACGAAGATCATGATCGTCCCCCACGGCACGATGAACGGGATGTCTCGAAGCGCGCGGTCGATCAAGGCGGCGAGGCCGAAGCCGACGGGAATGCCGAGCGCGGCTCCGATCAGCGCCGTGATCACGGACTCGTGTCGGATCATCCTGCGGGTCTGGCGACGTGTCATCCCCACAGCTCTGAGCATGCCGATCTCTCGCGTTCGCTCGAAGACAGTGAGCACGAGCGTGTTCACTATCCCGAACAGGCTGACGATGATCGAGAGCCCGAGCAGGATGTAGAGGAGGAGCAGAATCTGGTTGAGCCCGGCCACCTGGTTCGCGACGAACTGCTTCTCGGTCTGGATCTTCGCGTCCGGGTAGGAGCGAAGCACCGCGTTCAGCTTCCTGGTGTTCGCCACGGTCACCCCGCCCGGTGTCTCCACGAACGTAAACACGTTCTGCGGGTTCGGGTAGACCGAGTCGAACGCGCGGGACGAAATGGTCACTGTCCCGAGCGGTGAGCCGCCGCGCGCCGGCGAGACGATCGCCGCCACCCGAAGCGAGAGGAACTTCCCGCCGGGAGTCTCGAGGCGCAGGGGGGAGCCGACCGAGAGGTGCTGTGACGACGCGTAACTCGTGTCGACGATCGCGCCGTGCAGGCCGAGATCGTCGAGGGAGGCGTCCGAGCCAGACTTCCACTTCAGCCGCAGCACCTTCGAGATACCCGGCTCGACGCCCGCGAGCTGGAGGCTCTTGCCGAACACGCGGGCATCGCCTGCGCGAACGCCCGCGACCACGGTCGCCACTCCGGACTTGCGGAGGGCGTTCGCGGAGTCGACCGAGGTCGGGAGGAAGCCGTTCTGGGAGGTCAGCGCGTAATCGGCATGGAACTCCGCCTGGACGGCGCCCTCGAACTGCGACTTCAGGCCTTGCGCGAGCACGGCGACCGTGGTGACGAGCGCGAGTCCGATCATCAGCGCGGCGGCGGTCGAGGCGGTGCGGCTCGGGTTGCGCATCGAGTTCGACCGCGCGAGATTGCCCGCCACGCCGCCGACGATGGTCGCGGGCCGGCCGAGGGCGGAGGCGAGCGGGCGCGCCAGGGTCGGCGCCACCATCGCGACGCCGACGAACAGGCCGAGCACGCCGATGCCGACGAGGAGCAGCCGCGGGCCGGTGGACATGCTGTGGCTGAAGGCGCCGAAGAGAACGAGGCCAAGCGAGATTCCGCAGATCACGACCGCGACCAGCGGGCCGAAGCGGGCGAGCCGCGAGGTGGGCAGGATCGATCCCTCGCGCACGGCCGCGATCGGTGGGACCCGCGTCGCACGAAGCGCGGGCCGGATGCTCGCGAGCAGGGTGACCACCGTCCCGACCACGAGCGAGAGGATCACCGTACGGGTCGCGAAGACGAGACCGGTCTCGGGCAGGTCGGCGCCGAAGGCCTTGAAGAGCGCGTCGAGACCCTTCGCAAGGCCGAGACCGACGAAGAGCCCGACGACCGATGCGAGTACACCGGTGACGAGCCCCTCTAGGGCGACGACGGCGAGCACCTGTTTTCCGGTCGCGCCGACGCAGCGCAGGGTCGCGAACTCGCGTGTGCGCTGCGCAATCGTGATCGAGAGCGTGTTCGCGATCACAAATGCGCCGACGAACAGCGCGATCCCACCGAACGCGAGTAGGAAGTAGCGCAGGAACGAGAGCTGGGAGATGATCTCGCTCGACTGCTGCTTCGCCCGGGCCTCTCCGGTTTGCACCTGCGTGTGGGGCGGCAGCACCTTCTGGATCTCGGCGATCAGTGTCGACTTCGAGACGCCCGGCTTCGCGGCGACGTCGATCTGATCGAGCTCGCCGCGCTTGCCGAACAGTGCCTGTGCGGTCGGCAAGTCGAAGAATGCGAGCGTCGCGCCGCCGATCGAGGTCGATTGCCCGAAGCGGACGGTTCCGCTCAGCCGGAAGCGCCGCTCCCTGCCCGCCTGCGGGATCACGCCGACCAGGTCGCCGACCTTGAAATGCTGCGTGGATGCGGTCTGCTCGTCCATGGCCACTTCGTGCGGCCCAATCGGCCACGTGCCCGAGACGAGCGTGGTCGGGTTGAAACGGGGGTCGCCGCCCGCGTCGACGCTGAAGGCGAGCCCCGGCGCGCCGCCGTGGCTACCGACGACCTTGCCGTTTCGCCCCACGAACTGGGCTTGATCGGCAATCCCGCCCGCCGCGTCGGCGACGTCGGGCAGAGCCCGGACCTTCGCGAGCGTGGAGGCCGGGAACGACGGCGCGTTCTGCGAGCCGCCGAAGACCTCCTTGCCGGTCACGACGGCGTCCGAACCGGCCGTCGCGGTCGTGAAGATCGCCGTGAATCCGCTGTTGATCGTGTCGGTGAGGATGAAGGTGCCGCTCACCATCGCGACGCCCATCACGATCGCGAGCGAGGTGAGGGCGAGCCGGAGCTTGCGCCCGAGCAGATCCTTCAGCGCGACCCGAATCACGAGGCGGGCGAGGCGGCGATCGAGTCGAGCTGGTTCATCGTCTGCAGGACCTCGGCAGCGGTAGCGCCTTTCTGGTCGAGCACGATCCTGCCGTCCGCGAGGTACAGGATCCGGTCGGCGATCGCCGCGGCGCGGGGGTCGTGTGTGACCATCACGATCGTCTGGCCGTACGAGTCGCACGAGTCGCGGAGCAGCTTGAGAATCTCGTCGCTCGAGCGCGAGTCGAGGTTGCCGGTCGGCTCGTCGGCGAAGACCACGGTCGGTTTGGAGACGAGCGAGCGCGCGACCGCGACGCGCTGCTGCTGGCCCCCGGAGAGCTCGGAGGGCCGGTGGCCGAGCCGGTCGGTGAGGCCGACCTTGGTGATCAGATCCTTGAACCAGCCGGCGTCGGCCTTCGTCCCTGCGACCGAGAGCGGCAGCTTCACGTTCTCCTCGGCGGTCAGCATCGGAAGCAGGTTGTAGAACTGGAAGACGAACCCGATGTGCTTGCGGCGGAGAGCCGTCAGGTCGCCGTCATCCATCCCCGTGATCTCCTGCCCCGCGACGGTGACCGAGCCGCTCGTCGGCTTGTCGAGCCCAGCGAGGATGTGCATCAGCGTCGACTTCCCGGAGCCGGAAGGCCCCATGACGGCGGTCAGCTTGCCGCGCTCGATCTCGAGCGAGACGCCGCGGAGCGCGTCGACCGCGGTCTCGCCGGCGCCGTAGCGGCGACTGACGTCGGTGGCCGTGACGACGGGGCCACTCGTGCCGTTCGTGCTCACCGAACCGAGAATACCGGTGGTGGTGGATCCAAGCGTGCTCGTTTTACCCCACGCTCCGCGCCGCGATCTGACCCCGTCGATCGGACCGCCCGGCCACCTGTAGGCGAACTCGGTTCGGCCTGCACCAGAGGGTGCTACCCGGCGTCGGCACCGGCGAAGCGCGGGATCACGTCGCGGCCGTAGGCTTCGAGCGTCGCTTCCTGCGCGTTCGTCATCAGGTAGACGTTGAACTGGTCGACGCCGACCGACTCGAGCGCGCGCAGCTTCTCGACGCACCGCTCGGCCGAGCCGATCACGCAGAAGCGGTCGCAGATTTCGTCCGTGACGAACTCGCCGTGGGCGGCGCCGACGCGGGAGTGGTCGTTGTAGTCGTAGAACTTCCGCGCCTTGACGAAGTCGGTCAGCTCCGAAGGGATGTCCGAGTCGTACCCGTAGCGCTCGACGAGGTCGAGCACGTGGTTGGAGACCATCGCCGGGAACCAGCGAACCTCCTCGCGGGAGGCGGCGAGGTCGTCCGAGACCTTGGAGGGCGCGCCCACGATGCACTGGAGCGCGTCAGGGTCGCGGCCCGCCTGCTCGGCGGCAGCGCGCGCGGTCGCCATGATCCACTCGACGATCACCGGGTCGGCGAGCTGGATGATCACGCCGTCGGCGACGCGCCCGGCCACGGCGAGCGCCTTGGGCCCGTAGCCCGCGACCCAGAGCGGGATCTGCGGCTCCCTTCCCGCCCACGCGAGCTGCAGGTCCCTCCCGTTCCAGTTGACCTCGCGGCCGTTCATGAACTCGCGGATCATCCGGCAGGCCTCTTCGAACTCGGCCACCTTCACCGGCTGCTGGCCGATGTAGCGACGCGCCGAGTCGCCGCGGCCGATCCCCATCACCATCCGGCCGCTCGAGATGTCGTGCAACGTCGCGTAGGCGCTCGCGAGCACGGTCGGCTCACGGGTCCCGGGGTTGGTGACGAAGTGGCCGAGCTTCAACGTCGAGGTCCTGTCGGCCGCGAGCGCGAGCAGCGGGATCGATTCCTGCCAGAGCACGTGCGAGTCGTAGGTCCAGCCGTACTCGAACCCGTGCCGCTCTGCGAGCTGAAGCAGCTCGAGGAAGCGCACGAACGGCGGATCCGGAAGCACCGTGACTCCAAAGCTGATCGACATCCCGGTCAATCTAGAAGATATGGCGATGAAAATCATCTGCACCGGCCTCAACTACGCGGGGCACATCCGCGAGCAGGGCATGGAGCCGCCGGAGGAGCCGCTCATGTTCGGTAAGTTCGAGAACACGCTGATCGGCCCCGGCGAGGCGATCGTGATCCCGCGCGAGGCGACCCATGTCGACTCCGAGGCCGAGCTCGCGGTCGAGATCGGCCGCAGCGGCCGCCGCATCGCCGAGGACGACGCGCTCGACTTCGTCGCGGGCTACCGCTGCGCCAACGACGTCTCGGCGCGCAACCTCCAGTACGGCGACAAGCAGTGGACCCGTGGCAAGGGGTTCGACACCTTCTGCCCGCTCGGCGACCGCCTCGCCCCGGTCTCCGAGCTGGGGGACGGCGCCGGCCTGCGCGTCGTGCAGCGGCTGAACGGCGAGCTCCTCCAGGACGGGAACACCTCAGACCTCGTGTTCGGCGTCCGCCGACTCGTTGCGTTCGCGTCCGCGGTTTTCACCCTCGAGCCCGGCGATCTGATCCTCACCGGCACTCCCTCCGGGGTCGGGCATGCCCGGACGCCGCCGCTCTCGATGCGCAGCGGCGATATCGTCGAGGTCGAGATCGAGGGTGTCGGTGTGCTGCGTAATCCGGTCGTCGCCGAGCCGTAGAACCGTCCGGGCCGCGTCGGACGGGGACACGCCAGACTGCAGGCATCACGCGACTCACGCCGCGGCGCGCGAGGAGAGCCAGGCGAGCGTCTTCGACGCGAGCTCGTCGAGCGCCCGCACCGATAGCTCGAGATGCTCGGGTTTTGTGTCTTCGAGCTTTGTGTGCGAGAGACCGCGGAGGCTCTGGACGAACAGCATCACCGTCGGGACGCCGGCGCGGGCGACCTCGGCCGCGTCGTGCAGCGGCCCCGACGGCATCCGGTGCGACGAGCCCGAGACCTCCCGGATCGCCTCCTCCGCGAAGCCGATCAGCAGCTCGTCGAAGAGGATCGGCTCGATGCTCCAGATCCTCTCCCAGACGACGTCGATCGCCTCCTCGCTCGCGAAACGAGCTGACGCCTCCTTGGCGGCCGCGAGCATCCGCGCGAGCGTCGGCGCGTCCAGGTGCCGCTGGTCGAGCAGCTGCTCGGCGGTCTCGACGACCGAGGTGACGATCCCCGGCTTGCAGACGACGCCACCGGAGGTGCACACCGCCCCGCCGCCTGCCGCGCGCGCGATCGGGCGAATCTCGAGCGCGAGCTTCGCCGCTCCGGCGAGCGCGTCCCGCCGCTGATCCATCGGCGTCGAGCCCGAGTGCGCGGCCTGACCGCGCCACGTGACCCGCGAGCGCTCGACGCCGAACGTCCCGAGGACGACCCCGAGCGGGAGCTCCATCGACTCGAGCACCGGCCCTTGCTCGATGTGCAGCTCGAGGTAGGCGCCCGCGCCGTCGAGCTGGGAACGGGCCTCGAGCGCCCGGTCGAGTTCGACCCCGTGCTCGCGCAGCGCGTCGGGCAGGGTGATCCCTTCCCGGTCGCTGAGCCTCCGCAGCTCCTCCTGGTCGCTCATCGACCCGGCCGCGGCGGAGGAGCCAAAGAGCGAGCGGCCAAAGCGCGCACCCTCCTCGTCTGCCCAGTTGACGAGCCGCACGGCCACCGGCGGCGGCCCCTCCTCGGCGATCCGGCGGAAGACTTCGGCGCCCGCGACCACATTCAGGCTCCCGTCGAGCCAGCCGCCGTTTGGGACCGAGTCGAGATGGCCGCCGATCAGGAGCGCAAGCCCTCCCTCGCCGATTGTGAACCACTGGTTCCCGGCCTCGTCGATCTCCTCGCGCGCTCCGGTCGAGGCGAGCTTCCCGCGCAGCCATTCGCGCGCGTTCTCCCAGGTGTCAGTCCACGCGACGCGCTGAGCGCCGTCGTCGTCGCCGGTCAGCTCGCGCAGCTCCTCGAGCTCCGCGACCGTGCGTGCGGGATCGAGCGACATCACGGCGATCCTACTCAGCGCGTCACCAGAGGAGGCTCAGCGCCTGCGGCCAGTCGCCGCGCGCGAGCGGGTCCGGACGGATGGCTGCAGCGATGCGGGCCCCCGTTTTTTCTAGAATCGAGCCGTCGAGCGAAAGGAGAAGCCGTGTCGGTGCTGATCAAGGGTGGCCGGGTCGTCACCGCCTCTGACGACTACGTCGCCGACGTGTTCGTCGACGGCGAGCGGGTGAGCCTGATCGGCGAGTCGCTCGAGCTCGACGCCGACCGCGTGATCGACGCGCGCGGCAAGTATCTGCTCCCGGGTTGCGTCGACCCGCACACCCACCTCGACATGCCCTTCGGTGGCACGACCACGATCGACGACGTCGAATCGGGCCAGACGGCCGCCGCCTTCGGTGGAACCACGTGCCACGTCGACTTCTGCATCCAGGGGAAGGGCCAGACGTTCGCCGACGCGCTCGCCATCTGGCATGAAAAGGCCGCCGGCAAGCAGCTGATCGACATGGGGTACCACATCGCGGTCACCGACCTGAGCGGCGAGGGGGCACTCGAGGAGCTGGCCAGGCTGCCCGACCAGGGCGTGACCTCCTACAAGCTCTTCATGGCCTACAAGGGCGCGCTGATGGTCGACGACGAGACGCTCTTCCGCACGATGGAGGTCGCGGCCAAGACGGGCGCGCTCGTGATGGTGCACGCCGAGAACGGCGACGCGATCGACGTGCTCGTCAAGCAGGCGCTGGCCGCCGGCCACACCGAGCCGCGCTGGCACGCTCTGACGCGCCCGCCCGAGACCGAGGGCGAGGCGACCAACCGGGCGATCCAGCTCGCGCGGGTCGCCGGCTCGCCGCTCTATGTCGTCCACGTGTCGTGCAAGGAGTCGGTCGAGCCGATCGCCGCCGCCCGCGCGAAGGGCTGGGAGGTCTGGGGCGAGACGTGCACGCAGTACTTCTTCATCGACGACACCTTCCTCGAGCGGCCGAACTTCGAGGGTGCGAAGTACGTCTATACGCCGCCGCCACGCGACAAGGCAAACCAGGACGTGCTCTGGGACGCGGTGCGCACGGGCGTGCTCTCGGCGATCTCGACCGACCACTGCGCGTTTAGCTGGGACGGGCAGAAGTCGCTCGGCCGGGACGACTTCTCGAAGATCCCCAACGGCGGGCCCGGGCTCGAGAACCGGCTGCAGATGATCCACCACTTCGGCGTTCGCGAGGGCCGGATCACGCTCAACCGGATGGTCGAGTTGCTCGCGACGAGCCCTGCCAGGCTGTTCGGGCTCTATCCCCGGAAAGGGACGCTCGCGGTCGGCTCCGACGCGGACATCGTGGTCTTCGACCCCGAGAAGAGGGTCACGATCTCCGCGGCGAACCATCACTCCCGGATCGACTACAACCTCTACGAAGGCACCGAGGTCGTCGGCTCGCCCGAGGTCGTGCTGCTCCGTGGCCACGTGCTCCTCGAAGGCGGCGAGCTCGTCGCCTCGCCGGGGATCGGGCAATACGTGGCGCGGGCGAAATTCGGCCAGGAGCTCACGGGCACCGGAAGGGCGGTGCCAGCATGATCACCGCGTCGTGGCAGATCACGATCGAGCGCAAGCCCGACGACGGCTTCGACGTCGTCGCCGGTTTCTAGGAGACCCGCAGCGCCCCGCCGTCAGGTCATCGGCGCCACCGCCCAAGCGCCGCGGCGCCCCGGCGAACACGACGCTGCTCGGGCGACCGGTCACGTTCGCTCCTCCGAGCGCAGCGGTTACTTCGGATGGGTCGAGGTGTAGACGAAGGCGGCAATGTCCTGGATCCGCGCGGTCGTCAAGGCGTTCCTGTAAGCGGTCATCTGCGTGGTGTACTTGGCTGCCTGAACCTTGCTCATCACCGTCGCGCCCCCGTTCGTGATCGCCTTGATGATCACCACCTCGCTGAGGCTGACCTTGTTCAAGTCGGGTCCGATGTTGCCGACCGATCCGGCCGCCTTGAGCCTGTGGCACACCCCGCAGGTCGTCTGGAAGACGGGCTTGCCGGACTTTGCGTTCCCGACGATCTTCGGCGCCGCGTCCGGGTGGGCGAGCGCCGCGCCGGGCACGCCGACGGTGACCGTGAAAGCCGAAACGAGGCCGAGCGCCGACCACGCCGGAAGGGACCTTTTCATGCCGTCAAGTATTGCCGCCCACCTTCCGGCGCGAGTTACCGGGGTGTAAGGATTCCTCGGCTCACGATCCACCGCCGGGCAGAGCGGGAGCCCCAGACGCCGCCCCCGCCGACGGCGAGGGATGCAGGCAGTGAGACGAGGGCGAGCAGGCCGCTGAGGAATGCGACGACGGCCAACCGGCCCCGGCCCCTGGCGATCAGACCCGAGAGGACGAGCGCGCCGCCCGTGACCCGGACGAGCCACAGCGAGCCGAGGAGGACGAGCGCGATGCCGACGGCGACGAGCGGCGATCCGCCCGGCCCCGGCTCGACCGAATCCGGCAGGCCGGCGCAGGCCCCGTCCAGCTCCGATTCCGTGCTCGCGTGGAGCGTTGCTTCGATCCGGCGCTCGAGCTCCGGCAGGTCGAGAGATCCGGCGACGTAGCCCTCGGCGAGCAGCGTCGAGGCCTGCGCGCGGGCGCGAGTCGTTGGCGCGCGCGATGAGCGAAGCGGCTCGGCGCGCCGCGACAAGGGCCGCAAGGCCCGGCGGGCGCCTGCGACGGCCGAAGCCGTGAGACGGAAAACGGCCGAGACAAGCGCGACGCAGGACAGGATCACCGCGGCACAGATACCGAGGAGGAACGCGAGCACCACAGCCAGAAAGAGCAGGGCGACGACGAGCGTGAGCATCAGCCGATCGCGTCCTCGAGTGCCGCGCGGAAGCCGCGGTAGCGGAACTCGAGCCCGCCGAGCTTGCGGGAGACCGCGCGCTGCCCGTGGAGCAGCAGGTCGGCTTGCTCGCCGAGCAGGAGCCGGAGCGCGAACGCCGGTGTCGGCAGGATCGCCGGACGGTGGAGCACCGAGCCGAAGTCGCGCGCCGCCTCACGCTGGCGAAGCTGCTCGGGCGCGGTCGCGTTGACGGGGCCCTGGAGCGAGTCGTCCTCGATCACGCGCCGGTAGACGGCCACGATGTCCTCGAGGTGGACCCACGGGAACCACTGCCGCCCGTCGCCGGCAGGCCCGCCGGCGAACAATCGAAACGGGAGCGCCATCAACCGCAGCGAGGGAGCGCCCGGGCCGACGACGAGCGGCGTCCGGACCGCGACGTGGCGCACCGGCACCGCAGCGGCTGCCGCCTCCCAGTCGGCGCAGACGTGGGCGAGGAACGAGTCGCCGGTCGGCGAGCCCTCATCGACGAGGTCGTCGCCCGCGTCGCCGTAGTAGCCGATCCCGGAGGCCGTCACGAACACCGCCGGTCGCCGTCTGGCCGCCTCGACCGCCCGCGCAAGCGTGCGGGTCGTGTCGACGCGGCTCGCGAGAATCACCGCCTTGCGCCCTCGCGTCCAGCGCGGGCCTCCGATCGAGACGCCGGCGAGGTTGACGACCACGTCGGCGCCGTCGATCTCGCGACCGGCCACCTCCCAGCCGATCACACGCCCCGGGCTGCTGCTCCGGCTCGGCCTCCGCGAGAGAACGGCGACATCGGCCCCGTCGGCGAGAAGCGACGCGACGAGCGCCCGCCCGACGAACCCGGAGCCACCGCCCACGATCACCTTCATCTCGCTACTCTCTCGCTGTTTGATCGCATGATTTGATCATATGACTAAATCAATTACTCAGACGATCGTCAAGGCCACGCTTGAAACCCTTCGCGACCAGGGGTTCGCCGGAGCCACCTCACGGGCGATCGCGCGCCGAGGAGCCTTCAACCAGGCGTTGATCTTCTACCACTACGGGTCGCTCGAAAACCTACGCCTCGTAGCGCTGCGCCAGCTGAGCGAGGAGCGCCTCGCCCGCTACACCGAGGTCGTCTCCGACGTCCCGACCCTGGATGAGCTCGTGCCGGTGATGGTCGACCTGTGGGAGGAGGACAAGGCGGCAGGGCACGTGCAGGTGGTCGCCCAGCTGATCGCGGGCTCGGCCAACCGGCCGGAGCTCGCCGGCGCCGTCGTCGAGCTGATGGAGCCGTGGGTCGCACTCGCGGAGACGACCCTCGAGCGTGTGCTGCCGAGCGGGCTCCCGATCCCGGACATCGCCTACGGTACCGTCGTCTGGTATCTCGGCGTCAACCTGATCACCCACCTCGAGCCGGACGGCACGCGCACCGAGGCGCTGTTCAACCGCGGGCGCGAGTGGGCGCCGCTCGTCGGCCCGCTCCTCGCAGGCTTCAGTTAGACGAGTACCCCCACTTGTCGAGCTGCTTGTGCAGCAGTGCGACGAACTTCGCATTCTCCGGCCAGATCGTCGGGCCCTTCAGGTAGCCCTTCGCAAGCGCGCTCGTGAGCGCACGCTCGCAGGCCCGCCCGCGCCCGAGCAGGTACTCGTCTGCACACCACGCGCCGACCACGCCACGCACGTCGGCGTAAGGCTTCCCACGCTGGCTCACGTATGCCTTCCACCACTGCTTTGCGTCGGCGCGGATCAGATCGGGCCACGCCTTGGTCACGTTCTGGAAGGCGCCGTTCGGGTCGAGCGAGAGCACATGGATCGGAAGGCCCGACCCGGCGAAGGAGGTGAACTCGTAGGCGAAGCGGTCGTCGGCACTCACGAACGCCGTCTTCCCGGCGTGGGTCTCGAGCCGGTAGCCCGGGTCGCCCCAGAGCTGGAACACGGACCGGCCCGCGCGTGCGCCGTCGAGGAACACGACGTAGGTGCCGAAGCAGCAGTGTGCCCCGCCCGAGTAGGTGTCGAGCAGCACCTCCGGCACGCTGTCCCCCCAGACGTTCCGAACCGACAGCGTGTGGTGGGTGGCGATGCCGCAATCGTTCGCGCTGCAGAGTCCCTGGTCGAAGACGGCCTTTCCGTCGAGGATGACGCGGAGGTGCAGCTTGCGATAGTCATAGACGCCGTAGCTCGTGCGCTGCCGCTCGACGGTGAGCACCGCGTCGACCCGACCGCTGTCTTTGTGCTCGACGACGTGTACCCACGCCCCCGGCTTGGCGGCGGCGGCCGCCCCGCAGACCACCGCGGCAAGCGCGACCGCGAGAACTGCCCGGATCACCGAGTTTGCGGGAATCCGAGGTCGACCTTTGAGGTGGCCGGATCGGGCCAGCGGGACGTGACGACCTTGGTGCGGGTGTAGAAGTCGATCCCCTCGGGCCCGTAGATGTGGCGATCGCCGAACAGCGAGTTCTTCCAGCCGCCGAACGAGTAGTAGGCGACGGGCACCGGGATCGGGACGTTGATCCCGACCATCCCGGCCTGCACGTCGAACTGGAACTGGCGGGCGACGCCGCCGTCCCGGGTGAAGATTGCAGCGCCGTTGCCGTAGGGGTTGTCGTTGATCAGCCGGATCGCCTCGTCGTAGGTCTCGACACGCGTGACGCCGAGCACCGGCCCGAAGATCTCGTCGCGGTAGTTGTCCATGTCGGGCGTGATGTTGTCGATCAACGACGGCCCGAGGAAGAAGCCGTCGCCTTCGGGCGTGCTCTCGCGGCCGTCGACGACGATCGTCGCCCCCTCTCCGGGCGCCCGCGCAACGTAGGAGGCGACCCGGTCGCGGTGCTCGCGCGTGACGAGCGGGCCCATCTCGGCGCCCTCCTCGAGCCCGTTCGCGACCTTCACCTTCGGGATGCGCTCCTTGATCGCCTCGACGAGCTCGTCCGCGACCCCTCCGACTGCCACGAGCACCGAGACGGCCATGCAGCGCTCTCCCGCCGACCCGTAACCGGCGGAGACGGCGGCGTCTGCGGCCATCGCGATGTCGGCGTCGGGCAGGACGATCATATGGTTCTTCGCTCCGCCGAGTGCCTGGCAGCGCTTGCCGGCTGCCGTGGCGGTCTCGTAGACGTAGCGCGCGATCGGCGTCGAGCCGACGAACGAGATCGCGGCGATGTCGGGGTGGGCGAGCAGCGAGTCGACCGCGACCTTGTCGCCGTGGACGACATTGAAGACGCCCTCGGGGACGCCGGCCTCGGCGAGCAGCTCGGCGGTCAGGACCGACGCGGAGGGGTCCTTCTCGGACGGCTTGAGGACGAAGGTGTTCCCGCAGGCGAGCGCGGGCGCCCACATCCACATCGGGACCATCGCGGGAAAGTTGAACGGCGTGATGCCGGCCACGACGCCGAGCGGCTGGCGGGTCGAATAGACGTCGATCCCGGTCGAGGCCTGCTCGGAGTACTCGCCCTTGACGAGGGTGGGGATACCACAGCAGAACTCGATCACCTCGAGCCCGCGCGCGACCTCGCCGGCGGCGTCGGAGAGCACCTTGCCGTGCTCGGCGGTCAGCAGGTGCGCGAAGTCGGAGCGGTGGGTGTCGAAGAGCTCGCGGATGCGGAAGAAGAGCTCGGCGCGGCGGGAGAGCGACAGCGCGCGCCAGGCGGGGAAGGCCGCCTTCGCAGCCTGGACGGCGGCATCGATCTCCCCGGGCGAGGCGAAATCGACCGCGCCCGTCTGAGCGCCCGTGGCGGGGTCGAACACCGGCCCGCTGCGGCCGGAGCCGCCCTCGCGGCGCGCGCCGCCGATCCAGTGGTTGATCGGCTTTACGGCCTGCGGGGCATCGATCAGTTCCGTCATTTCTCCTCCCCTTTCGTCCCGCGCAGGGTATCGCTTCTCTGCGCGTCGGAGGGACGGCGAGACGAGGCGCAAGACGCAGGTTTCCCTTCCTCTGGCAGGTGGTTCGCCAGCCGCGCTAGCGTTTCGGGGATGGACGACGCCCTCGAGGTGCGCGGGGAGAGCGACGAGGAGCCGGAGGCTCCGCGCGTGAACAGCGAGCTGCTCGAGCTGGCCGAGGAACCGGGGCTCTGGCTCCCGGGCGAGCCCAAGCTGACGGTCTTCCGCGGCGAGGGCTTCGCATTCGTCGCCTACGGCCGCTCGGCGTGGGTGCACAGGCTCCGGCTCGAGGACGACCAGGTCGAGCCGACCGTCAACCGCGTGACGGCGATGCTGGGGCTCAAGGGGCTCGCCGAGGCGACCTGGTGGCTGGGCGAGCTCACCACCCCGTCCGACCTCGCCGACCGCCTCGCCGAACTCGGCCTCGAACCGGGCGACCCGCCGGAGATGGTCTCGTTCACGATCGCCGAGCGACCCTCGGGCGAGCCGACTGTCGAGGTACGGCGAGCCGAGACGCTCGAGGAGCTGCTCGTGGCGCTCGAGATCGACTGGGCGAGCTTCGAGGCCCCCGAGGACGAGCGCGAGCTGCGCCGCCGCGAGGCCGAGCTCGCCTGGCCGCAGCTCCAGGCCGACGGGCGCCAGAGCACATACGTCGCCTACGACGACGGCGAGCCGGTCGGGTTCGGGAGGGCCGTCTTCACACGGAGTGCGGCGCTCCTCCTCGGCGGGGCGACGCTGCCGAGCGCACGCGGGAAAGGCGTCTACACTTCGATTGTCCATGCGCGCTGGGACGAAGCGGTAGAGCGCGGCGTCCCCCAGATCGCCGTCAGCGCCGGGCCGCAGTCGGCGCCGATCCTCGCGAAGCTCGGGTTCGAGCCGATCGGACGCGTCCGCTTGCTCTCGCAGCGCTTGTAGGATCGGGTCGATGGCGACGGTCGAGAACAACTCCGAGCTCGGGCGGCAGATCGTCGAAGACGCGAAGCGCTACGTCCTCTATTCGTGGTCGGTGCAGGACGCGATCAACCCGATCGCGGTCGCGGGAGGCGAGGGCCGGTACTTCTGGGACTACGACGGGAAGCGCTACCTCGACTTCGCCTCGCAGCTCGTCAACGTCTCGCTCGGCTACGGACACCCGAAGGTGGTCGCAGCGATCAAGGAGCAGGCCGAGACGCTTGCGACGATCGGGCCGCCGATGGCCACCGAGTCGCGCTCGCGGCTCGGCAAGCTGCTGGCCGAGGTCACGCCGGGCGATCTCGGGTTCTCGTTCTTCACCAACGGCGGGACCGAGGCAAACGAGAACGCGATCAAGCTTGCGCGCTGGTACACGGGCCGCCACAAGGTGATCGCCCGCTACCGCAGCTACCACGGCGCGACCGGCGGTGCGATCACGCTCACCGGCGACCCACGCCGCTGGCCCGCCGAGCCCGGCATCCCCGGCGTCGTGCGGATGCTCGACCCATACACCTACCGCTGCCCAGCCGGCCATCCGGACCCCTGCCCGGTGTGCACTGGTGCGCCCCACCTCGAGGAGATCCTGATGTATGAGGGCCCTGAGACAGTCGCCGCGGTGATCGTCGAGACGGTCACCGGGACAAACGGCATCATCGTCCCGCCCGACGGCTACCTGCAGTCGATCCGCGAGGTCTGCGACCGCCACGGGATCCTGCTGATCGCCGACGAGGTGATGGCGGGCTTCGGCCGCACCGGCAAGTGGTTCGCAGTCGACAACTGGGACGTGGTGCCCGACATCATCACGCTCGCAAAAGGGATCAACTCCGGCTACGTGCCGCTCGGCGCGATGGTCGTCGGCCCGGCGCTCGCCGAGTGGATCCGCCCGCGCTTCTTCGCCGGCGGCCTGACCTACTCGGGCCATCCGCTCGCGTGCGCTTCCGCTGTCGCCTCGATCGAGGCGTTCCAGGAGGAGGGCATCGTCGAGAACGCTGCCGCGATGGGCGAGGTCTTCCGCGGCGAGCTCGCAAGGCTCGCAGACAAGCACCCGTCGATCGGCGAGGTTCGCGGGCTTGGCTGCTTCTGGGGGCTCGAGCTGGTCAAGAACCGCGCCACCCGCGAGCCGCTCGTGCCCTTCAACGGCTCGGGCGAGGCTGCGAAGCCCGTGGCCGCGCTCGCAAAGGACGCGCTCGGCAAGGGCCTCTACCTGATGACGCACTGGAACGTCGTCATGGTCTGCCCGCCGCTGACGATCACGCGCGAGGAGCTCGACGAGGGGATCGCGATCCTCGACGGCGCGCTCTCGGTCGCAGATGAGTTCATCGACTAGGAGGCACGCGCGCGGACGACCGCGAGGCCGAGCAAGCGCCACAGCGCGAGTTCGCTCTTGCCGCGGCGGGTGAGGTGGACCCGATCGCCGCGCGAGCTCACGAGCCCGTCGCGCTCGAGTCGATCTAGGAGCGGGAAGAACGACTCCGGTCCGGCGCGGCGTGCGAGCGCCACCCGGTGGGGGGAGCGGGCGATCAGGGCGAGCAGCCGTAGTTCGGGCATCCCGAAAGGTAACCGGCTGGGGTCAGGGGACCTCCCCCGGCTTCCCCGAGGAGCGCCAGTCGGCAAGCAGCGCCCGTTCGCGCTCGGGCTCGAGCCCTACCGGCCTCCGTGGGAGGCCGAACGCGCCGGCCGTGCGCGCGTCGAACCCGCCGCGGCCGAGGACGTCGCGGATCGTGTCCGCGATCGGCCGGAACGAGAGGCCAGCCGCTACGGCGCGGGAGAGGTCGAGCTCGGGATAGCCCCCGTCCTGGTCGGGCACCCAAAGGGGGAGCTCCGTGTAAGGGACGACGCCGTGGTCGAGCAAGAACTCGTCGCCGACCCACACGAAGCGCGCGTCGCTGCCCGTGAGCTCCTTGCACTCCTCGAGCAGCTGGCCGAACGTGAGCGGGGTGCCAGGCCCCGCGGCGTTGAAGGTGCCTGTCACCTGCCGCTCGACGAGATGGATCATCCACTCGGCAAGGTCGCGGGCATCGAGCAGCCAGATACGGGTCTCGCGCCGCCCGGGCGCGAGCACCTCGCCGCCCTCGGCGACGCGCCGGGGCCAGTAGCTGAACCGGCCCGTGTAGTCGTGGCTCCCGACCACGAGGCCGGGCCGGATCACGAGCGTTCGGCCGGGCAGCGCCGCCTCGGCCGCACGCTCGCAGAGCGCCTTGAACGGCCCGTAATAGGCGCCGATGTCCTCGCTCTCCGGATCGGGCTCACCCTGGGTCGGCGTCGTCTCGCAGACAACGGGCGCATCGACGTAGACCGAGAGGCTGGAGACGAAGACGTAGCGCTCGACGGCGTCGGCGAGCAGCCCTGCCGACGCGCGCACCACGCGCGGCAGATAGCCGCAGGTATCGATCGCGGCGTCGAAGCGGCGGCCCTCGAGCGGCGAGAGATCGTGCTCGCGGTCGCCCGCCAAGTGCTCGAGGTCGGGGAAGAGACCGGGATTCGTCTGTCCACGGGTGAAGAGCGTGACCTCGTGCCCCCGGGCACGCGCAGCCTCTACGAGATGGCGTCCGAGGAAGGCAGTGCCGCCGAGGATGAGAAGCCGCACAGCCCCCCAATCTATTCCGATTGTCCCGGGGGCCGATCCCGGGGCACGGACCCACGCCCTGGTGGCGCTCTCCGATCGACTCGAACCCACGAGAGGTTCGCCCGAGGCCGAGCTCGCGGCGGGTCTGCTTCGGCGAGCCGTGAGGCACGCTGTCCGGCTGGGAGCGCCCGACCCGCCGAGCCGGTAAGTAAGGGATGCGGATTCTCGCCGGGCCGGGCATGATGAGTGCGTGAGCAGCCAGGAGACGCAGTCGTTCGGGATGTCGCCCCGGATCTACACCGGGCGGTTCCTGTTCATCTACATGGGGCTGGCCGTCGTCCTCGTCGCGGCCGTCACGGGAGTCGTCGTGCTCGCGATGAAGCCGGCGCCGCCGAAACCGCCGCCCTGGTCGACCTGGCGGCCGGCCAACGGGGACGCCTCGACGGTGACCGGTGAGATCATCAGCCACATCTCGCACCAGTACAAGCTGAACGCGTCGGGCGACCAGCTGGTGGTCGTGTTCCCGAGCGCACCCGAGGTCAACCAGGACACGAAGAACTACGACGTTTCGACGATCGGCATCCGACCGACGCCGACGGCTCAGACACTCAGCCGGGTCGTCGCCACGACGGGGATGGTCCAGCAACAGTTCTGCGGGCTCGGCCCCTCGTGCTCGATCTCGCGCGGGACGGCGACCTCGGATCGCGAACGGCTGGTGCGGCGTGAGGCGCTCGAGATCGCGCTCTACACGTTCAAGTTTGTCCCGTCGATCAACGGGGTGCTCGCATACATGCCACCACCTCCCGGCCAGCCGCCGACGACGCTGCTCTTCCTCGAGCGAAGCGGGCTCTCGAAGCAGCTCAGCGAACCGATCCGAGAGACGTTGCCACTCGCGACGCCTCCCTTACCCACGAGCGCCGACACCAAGGAGTCGGGAACGATCGACAAGCTCACGCTTCCGATCGAATACGGCTTCCAGTTCCAGCTACTGCCGAACAAGACGCAGGCGATCATCCTCACGCCCAACGCCTGAGCGACGCCGGGGCGGTGGTCGTTCACCCGCGATGAGCGCAGATCAACCACAAACCCGAAGGTTCGCCGCGCGCCCGCTTCGGCTGGCGGCCTGCGCGCTCTCGGCTGCGATACTCGTGACGCTCGGCGCGCTGCCGCTCGCCTCGGGCGCAGCGGCGTCGGAGGTGCTCAAGCTCGTCGTTTCGCCGTCGTCCTTGAGCCTCGCCAAGGCCGCGACCCCACCGGCGTTCACGGTCAACGTGTCGGGACGCGCTAGCAAAGCCGTCGATGTGGCGATCTACTCCCAGCTCGTCGAGCTCCTTTCCTGTGCTTCAACGGCGGGCGTCGAGATGACCCGCAAGGGCGCGAGCCAGCTCCAGCCGGTGCCCGCGACGCCCGGCCATCCGCAGCGCTTCCCCGCGAACCCCGTGAACTTCAAGGGGTCGTTCGACTGGCATGGTGAAGTCGTCGTCTCGACCGGCACGGCGCCTCGCGGCACCTACCCGGTGTGCGGCTACATGCTTGCGGCGGGGGCACCGAGCTCGAGCAAGCCGCTGGCGCTCGCGGCGGCAAGCTTCAAGGTCACCTGACCCCAGGCTTCGAGCGCGCAAAGCGTTTTTCGCCGGCGAGGAAGTCGAAGTTCACGAGCTGCCGCTTTCGGCCATGAGGTGGCGACAGGAGGGCCCGACCAGGGGCCCCTTGGGATCGCCGTCAGTCGTCTCCGCCGCCGCGCGAGCCCGAAGTCTCTCTGGAGACGAACGTGGCGATGGCGCGGATTTGCGCGGCTCGGAGGGCCTTGGCGAAGGCGGGCATGCCCTCGCCGCCCTGAGTGATCTGGTCGACCAGGTCGCCGTAGGAGGGGGCCTCGTCGTCGAGATTCGGGCCTTTCCTCCCTGAGGTGCCGGCGGCCGCGAGCGTGTGACAGCTACCGCACGCGGCGACAAACAGGATCTTGCCGCGCGAAGGGCTCGGCGAGGCTGCCCGGCCGAGCGCGATCGGCGCAGCGACTCCGACCGCGGCGAGCACTGCGGCGAGGGAGAGCCTGGTGTCGAGACGAGCGAGCACGTCGTGTGCTCGAGCCATCGGCATGTGCCGGCCGTCGGTTGAGCCCGGAAGCATGCTGTCACCTCCCCAGCCCCGGCGATTCAGCGGAACAGATCTCTGTCAGCTGGAATCACGAGCTCGGTCGCCGCGCCGTCGCCCTCGAAGGCGACTCCCCTCACGATCACGACTGGGAGCCCATCGGCCTTTCCCGTGCGTACGAGGTCGGCGGCAGCAGCGATCTCGTCGGCGACCGCGATCTGCGTCGAGCGGAGAACGGCACCCGCCCGGTCCGCGCTGCCGCGGAGATCGCGCAGCGGAGCCAGCCCGGCAACGCCGATCGCGACGTCGGTCGTGCCCTTGCGAAACGGGCGGCCGAAGGAGTCGGTGACGATCACGGCCACCTCGACCCGCGAACGGTCGCGGAGCGTCGCCCGAATCCGGCGGGCGCTCTCGTCGGGGTCGAGCGGGAGCAGGATCACCGTGTCCGGCACGGCGGCGTTCGAGTGGTCGACCCCGGCGGAGGCGCAGACGAAGCCGTGCCGAGTCTCAGCGATCACGAGACCGCCACGGGAGCGCACGATACGCGCCGTCTCGGAGAGGATCACCTCGAGCTGGCGAAGGTCAGTCGCGGGACCGGCGAGCTCGCGGGCGCGGCCCGAAGGCTCGACGCTCGCGAGCGCGACGACTCTTCCTTCGGCCTTCGAGACCGCCTTCTGCGCGATCACGACCGCGTCGCCGTCGCGCAGGGCTGTCACCCGGGCGATCAGCGTGCCGAGATCGTCCCCTTCGCCGATCTCGGGCAGGCCCTCGACCGGAAGGATCTCGATCACGGACCGGGGATGCCCGTGACCGCGATGCCGGCGTGTGCCTTGTAGCGGCGGTTGAGGTTGACGATCACGGCGGTCAACCCTTCGAGCGTTCGTGCGCTCGCGAGCGGCCCGGCGTCGAGCGCGCGGCCGGCGACGACCTTGCCTGCCAGGGCGAGCGCGAGCGCTTTGGCGCCAGGGTCGTCGCCGCAGATGAGCGCGTCCTCCTCGGGCGGGGCCTCGTCGAGATTCGCCGCGGCGATCGAATGGAGCCCTGCGACGACCGGGCCGGCGACCAGATCCTGGATACGCTCGGCGAGCGAGCGTGCTTCAGGGTCGGGACGGACACCGCCCGGCGCGAAGGTGAGGGCAGCCGCAACCGAGAGCAGCGGCGTCAATCCGAGTGACGCCGCGACGGCAGCGGCCGTCTCGAGCGCCGCATCGGCCTTCACCGCGAGGACGGCGAGGTCGGCGCCGCGGACGGCGTCGTCGTTCGTCTCGCCCGTTGCTCCCGCGCCGAGCTCGGCCGCGGTGGCCTTCGCACGGTCCGCGTCGCGCGAGCCGATCACCACCTCGTCCTCGGCGATCTCGACGAGACGGACGGCGAAGGCGCGACCGAAGCTGCCGGTGCCACCGAGGATCGCGACTCTCACGCGACCGCAGCCGCGGCGTCGAGTACGGCGTGAGCGAGCCTGCGGCGTGCGTGGTCGTCGACCATCAGCGTCTTCGCGACGACGGTGCGGATACCCGGCACCTCGGCGGGCGCGTCTGCCTCGTCGATCACGAGCGCGTCGATCAAGCCGGCGTAGCAGCCGGCGACCGCTGCCGGGCCGGTGCCGCCCGCGAGGCGTGCCAGCATGCGGTCAGCGGGGCCCTTGACCGCCCGCCCGCCGATCAGCGGGCTCACCGCGATACAGGGCGAGCGGCGGCCCTCCAACGCGGCGCGGATCTCCTCGACCGCGACGATCGGGCCGATCGAGACGTACGGGTTGCTGGGGGCGATCACGATCGCATCCGCAGCCTCGATCGCGTCGAGTACCCCCGGGGCCGGGCGCGCGTTGTGAGCGCCGGTGTAGTGCACGGCGTCGACCTCGTCCCGGTGGCCACGGGCGACGAACCATTCCTGGAACGCAAACGTCCCCGCTTCCGTCTCGACGAACGTCCGCAGCGGATCGTCGGTCGCGGGCAGGAGCACGCACCCGAGGCCGAGCGCGGCTGCGAGCCGGCCGGTGATCTCGGAGAGCCGCGTGCCTGACCGGAGAAGCTCGGTCCGCACCAGATGAAGTCCGATGTCGCGATCGCCGAGCCGAAACCACGACTCGCCGCCGAGGTCGGAAACGGCCTCGAGCGCGTTCCAGGACTCGTCTGCCCGCCCCCATCCACGCTCCTCGTCGGAGATACCCGCGAGCGCGTAGAGGATGCTGTCGAGGTCAGGCGAGACGTGCAGGCCGAGCACCTCGATGTCGTCACCCACGTTGCCGATCACCGTAACGTCGCCTGGTTTGACGACAGCCGTGACGCCGCGCAGGAACCGTGCGCCTCCGATGCCGCCCGAGAGGACGGTCGCCCTCATGCGACCGCCCCGAGCCGCAGCGAGGCGAGAACGCTGCTCGTACAGGGGCCGAGCCGTTCCTGCAGCCGCTCGAGATCTGCGACGGTGTCCACGTCATCGATCAGATTCGGCGCTTCCACGATGCGTGAGGGACAGAGCGCGGCGAAGCGCGCAGCGCTGCCCGGTCCGTAGACCGGGACGAACAGGCCTGGCCCCGCGAAAGCGAGCGCGTTGGTCGTTCCGTCGGCAGCCGGTGCGAGCGCGAGCCCGTCCGCCGGAACGGCGCCCGCGAGCGCGAGCAGGTCGCGCGCGGTCACGCACGGCAGGTCGGCGTTGACGACGAGCAGCGGCCCGGCTCCGCCGGCGGAGAGGGCGGCGACCTCGAGCCCGGCGCGGACGGCAGCCCCGAGGCCGCCGCCAGGCTCGAGTACGTGCATCGCCCCGGGCGCGTGGGTGGCCGCGGGCCCGACAACGTAGGTCGGCCCGACGGCCGTGCACTCCGACACGACGTCGTCGAGCATCGCGCGAGCGAGCGCCGCCCGGACGTTGCCGGGAAGCGGTCCGAGCCGGCTCTTGCCCTCCGCTCCGCGGAAGGGAACGACTAGCGACGGCATCCGCTGGGACACTACCGCCGCGGCGAGAGCGGACCGGTCACCAGGCACGGGACCTTGCCGGATTCGAGCTTCTCAGCCGCCCCCGCGCTCTACCCACTCGCGTAGGTCGAACCAGTGCGAGGCGCGGAGCGCGTCGGCGACCTGCGGCTCGGTGTGCTCGTCGAAGAAGACATGGCTGTCGATGTCGCAGCAGATCGCGACGCCGTCGAGGTCGAGTCCCTCGATGCTGATCAGCGCGTCCCCGGGGAGTTGCGCCTCGCGCACGGTGAAGTGCTTGAACTGGAGCTCGGGCGCGAGCTCCATCAGGTGTGGCCAATCGGGGCAGCTGCGGGAGCTCATCGCTCCACGATTGGCGTGGAGGGCGCGATCTCCTGCATCGTCCAACGACCTTCGAGCAACACGGCGCCCGTCTCGGCGCCCGTCGGATGCACGTAGAAGCGGACGGCGTCGTCGAGGGAGTGCAGGAGCCGGCCGCCATCGGCCTCGATCAGCGCGCACCGCAGGTGGAAGTGGCCCTCGGCAAGTGGGAGCCGACCCGCCTCGAAGCGGAGCACCCGCTCGCCGCGGCCGGTTCCCCAGCCGAGCGGCCCGGTCGGTTCGGTGGTCCCGCCGAGCACGATCCCCGCGTCGTCTCGGAGTTCCAACGAGACCGTCGGGGGGGCGATCCCCTTCTCCGACTGGATGGTGAGCTCGAGCACGACCGGTTCGCCCGCTGCGAACTGCGTCCGCGCCTCGCCCTCGGCGCCGAGCAGCCGGGCGGATGCGATACGCGCCTCGCCGCTTCCCCATTCGCGCAGTCCGGCGGCCAGCTCGTCCGGCGCGCGATCCCCTGCGAGCAAGACGCGGTACTGGGCGATCGCCTCGCGTGTCGGGCCGTTGAAGACGACCGATCCCTGGCGAAGGAGCACAGCGCGGTCGCAGAGCCGCTCGACCGCCTGCGCGTCGTGGGAGACAAAGACGATCGTGCCGCCGCGGCTCTTGAACTCGTGGATCTTCCCGAAGCACTTGCGCTGGAACGCCTCGTCTCCGACCGCGAACACCTCGTCGAGCAGCAGCACGTCGGCCTGGACGTGAGCCGCGACCGAGAACCCGAGGCGCATGTACATCCCCGACGAGTACGTTCTCACCGGCAGGTCGATCGCGCGCTCGAGCTCGGCGAACGAGACGATCTCGTCCATCACCTCGCGGATGCGCGCGCGGGAGAGGCCGTGGATCGAGCCGTTCAGGAAGACGTTCTCGCGGCCGGTGAAGTCCGGGTGGAACCCGGCGCCCAGCTCGAGCAGCGAACCGATCCGGCCACCAACCGAGATCTGCCCCGAGGTGGGCCTGAAGATCCCCGAGACGAGCCGCAGGAGCGTCGTCTTGCCGGAGCCGTTTCGGCCGACCAGGCCGAGCGCCTCGCCGGGCTCGACCTCGAGTGAGACGTCGCGGAGCGCCCACACCTCGGTCGATGCGCTACGCCTCCGCGCGACGACGATGTCCTTCAGCGTGCGGTAGGGTCGCTCCGAGACACGGAATCGCTGCGACACGGAGTCGACGACGATCCGGCCCGGCGTCACCACGCGCACCCGCCCAGGATCATCCCTCGGCGTCGGCGAGCGCCCGCTGGACGATGGCGGCGAGAACGCCGACGAAGCGCGGATCGGCATTCGGCATCTCGATCCGCTTGAGCCGCATGCCGAGCTCGCGTGCTCTCTCTTGCGCCTCGGTGTCGATGTCCCAACGGATCTCGAGATGATCCGAGACGAAGCCGACGGGGCAGACGAGGATGTCGTCTGACCCGCCCTCGTGGAGCGCGTCCAGGTGGTCGAGGATGTCGGGGCCGAGCCAGGGCTCCCCGGTCGGTGACTCGCTCTGGAAGGAGAACGACCAGTCGTCGATTCCGCCCGCGGCGGCCACGAGCGCCGAGGTTTCGAGCAGCTGGTCGCGATAGGGATCTCCCTGGGCGAGGATCCTTGTCGGCAGCGAGTGCGCCGTGAAGACGACGTGCGCGTCGGTGCCGCGGATCCGGTCGGCCAGGAAGGAGACGAATCCGGGGTCGTCGTGCCAGCTCTCCACGAACTCGAGCCTCGCCGTGCCGTCGAGGGCCCGCTCGAGCTGCTCGCGGTAGCCGGCGATCGAGAGCGCAGAGTAGTGCGGGGCGAGCACGAGCCCGACGATCGTTCCGGCACCGCTCTCGACCGCAGCCCTCGCCGCCTCCTCGATGTGCGGCGTCCAGTGCTTCATGCCGGTGAAGACCGCCATGCCCGTGGCCTCGGCGAGGCGCTCGCGCGTCTGCTCGGTGATCGCGTTCAGGGGGTTCGACTCCTCGATCCCGAGCCGCCGGTAGCGGCCGACGAGATCCTCGAGGTTCTCGGGTGCGATCGGGCGGCCGCCGCGGATGTCCGCGTAGTAGGCCGGAACGTCGTCGAGTCGGTCGGGCGAGCCGTACGCCATCAGGACGACCGCGGCGCTCAGGCTCGCCCCCTGTGGTTCGAGGCGCTCGCTCTCATGGGGAAAACGCTAGCCGACGGCGTCGGGTCGCTCGGTTGGCCGCGCACCCCGACGCTCGATTCCTCATCCCGACCGACCCACCCCGGGGAGAAAGTTGCGCAGCGTCCGGGCGCAAGGTGTCCGCTGTCACGCCGGCCAGGCCGTCGGATGAGCTTCACGAGACACGATCGGCGTTTCGGTGCGGGCATGGACAAGCTCGCGCAGCCTGCCGAGGAGGTCCGGATCGGTCCCGGGAAGCACACCGTGCCCGAGGTTGAAGATATGCCCCGGCCGTCCGGCGGCACGGGCGAGGATGTCGAGCGTCGCCGCCTCAACCCGCTCCCACGGGCCGAGCAGCAGCGCGGGGTCGAGGTTTCCCTGCACCGCCCGGTCGGCGCCTGCGAGCGCCCAGCCCTCGTCAAGCCACAGCCGCCAGTCGAGGCCGATCACGTCCCCGCCCGCAGCGGCCATAGCCGGGAGCAGTGTCGAGGTGCCGGTTCCGAAGTGGATCGACGGCACGCCCGCGTCTCGGAGAGCCGCGAGCACCCGCTGAGAGGAAGGGGCTGCGAACTCCGCGTAATCGGCAGGGCTGAGCGCACCCGCCCACGAGTCGAAGAGTTGCACCGCGTCGGCACCGGCCGCCGCCTGCGCGACTGCGTAGGCGGAGAAGGTCGCGGCGAGCTTCTCGAGCAGCCCGTGCCACACGACCGGCTCGCGGTACATCAGCGCCTTGGTGACGGCGAAATCTCTCGACGGCTTGCCCTCGACGAGATAGCCCGCGACCGTGAATGGCCCACCGCAGAAGCCGACCACCGCTTGCTCGGGCGCTAGCTCAGCGCGAACCGCGCCGATCGCCTCGAGGATCGGGCCGACCGTCTCCGTCGGGTCCGGGACCCGCAGCCGCTCGACCTGGGCGGCTGTCCGGATCGGCTCGCGCACGACCGGCCCGACGCCCTCGACGAGCTCGACGCCGACCCCCATCGCGACGACCGGCGTCATGATGTCCGCGAACATCACCGCCGCGTCGACGCGGTGGCGGCGCACCGGCTGGAGGGTCACCTCGGCCGTCAGCTCGGCCGAGCGGTTGATCTCGAAGAATTCGTGGCGCTCGCGGATCTCGCGGTACTCGGGAAGCGAGCGGCCCGCCTGCCGCATGAACCAGACCGGCGTGCGCTCGACGGGCTCACGCTTGGCGGCGCGCACGAGCAGCGGTTCCACGGCCCTAGACTAGCCGCCCATGACGAAGGGGCCGTTGGCTGCCCACTGGGGCAAATGGACGCTCGGTAAGGCGCATGCCGGCACGTTCGCGTTCCTGCACGCCGAGCTCGAGAACGCGGGCACGGCCACGTGGGGCGGCACGATCTTCCTCTCCTACCACTGGCTCGACCACCGGGACAACCCGATCGTGTGGGACGGGGATCGCACCCCCCTGCCCGTGGTGGCGCCTGGAGAGCGGATCGCCGTCGAGGCGCGTGTCCGGGCACCGATCCCGCCCGGGGCCTACCGCTTCGCGCCCGACCTCGTCGTCGAGCATCGGGCCTGGTTCTCGGAGCTCGGCAGCGGCTTTCTCTCGGGCGAGGTCGAGGTGCTGCCCCGCGAGGGGTCTCGGCGCGTCGAGCTGCCCGACGGGGTCGAGCCTGCACCCGACTGGGAGGAGCGCGTCGCCGCCGCGCACGCCGAGGGGTACGGCGTCGTCGCCGGAAGCATCCGTTGGCAGGGCGGGCTCGGCCGGCCGCGGCCGAAGGCGCTTGCGGCCTACGAGCCGGGAACCGGCCGCGTCGCGGGGTTCTCGCATCCGCTCATCTGCCCATCGGTGCTCGGCGGGATCGAGCTCGAGCGACTTCCTGACATCGCCGGCCTGCCCGCGTACACGGCGCCCGCCGGCGAGCCGTGGATCTACGACGGCCGCGTCGTCCTTTGGGCGCGGCCGCCGAAGCGGCGGGCATAGGGCTCAGAGCTCGACGGCTAGCCGGTCGTCGACCCGGTTGAAGACGAACGCGCCGAGCGCGAGCGCGACAGCGGCGGCGAGCGCGAGGTAGATCAGATCGGCCGGGCGCGGCACCCGCCCGAGCCAGATCGGGTCCCGCAGCGCGTCGATCGGCGGCGCGACGAAGTTCCCCCAGCGCAGCAACTCGAGCAGCTTGTGATGCGAGGCCGCGTGCGGGGAGAGCGACGCGACGCTCCAGAGGACGGGGGTCAGGAAGAACCACGGGACCAGCACCGCGGCGAGGATGTGCTCGATGTCGCGCAGGATGACGTTCAGGCAGGCGACGACGAGCGCGACGCCCGCGACGAATGCGGCGTAGAGCAGTGCGAGCGGAATCACGAGCCACACGGTCGAGCGCGCCTGCGGGATGAAGACGAGCGAGAGCACGATCAGGATCGAGAGCATCACCGCGAACGTGATCGCCTGCGTGGCGACGACCGAGAGCGCGACGAGCTGCCGCGGGAAGCGCACCTTCTTGATCAGCTCCGCGCTGTCGATCATCGAGCGCGCCGCGGTCTGGAGCGATACCGCGAAGAAGATCCAGCACGCGATCCCGGCCAGGAGGTAGATCGGGTAATGCGGGATCCCGCCGCCCCGGCCGAGGATTACCCCGAAGAAGAGCAGGTAGACGCCCATCAGGGCGACCGGGTTGACGAGCGACCAGAGCACGCCGAGCACCGAGCCCCGGTACTTCGCCTGGAAGTCGCGGCGGAAGAGGTTCGAGAAGAGCTCGCGGTAGCGGACGAGATCGGCGTAGACAGCCATCCCGCCAGTGTAGGCCCGCGCGAGAGGGCCTTCGATCTGCCGGCGCGCGCGAGGGGACCCTGCCTGCGGGCGCCGCCCCCACCGCGGCGCGAACAAGGAAGGAGGTAGCGCGAGCGCCCCGGTGCTCCCGGTCCGTGAGCGCGGCCGATTTCGTGCCGATCGTGTGGCGACCGATCCCGCGCGGAGCGTTCGCGGTCGCTCCGAGAGACACCGTCGCGACCTCCGCCAGGCCGAGCTCGGAGGTTCGAGCCGCCTGCTCGCCTCCGCGTTCGAGACGCCTTCCGCGACGCGGTCCGGCCGAGGCTCACAGTAGCGTCCTCACAACGTGCTAACGGCGTTCGATTACCCTCAGAAACCGTGAGCACCGCCGTGGCGATCGTCGCCCTGCCCGCAGCGTCGGCGGTCATCTGGGCGCTGCTGCGCTCGCCCGCGACGAGCCGTCTGATCGCAGTCCCGTCGGCCGATCGCTGGCACGAGACGCAAACCCCGAGCTTCGGCGGAATCGGGATCTTCGTCGGCTTCAGCACCGGGCTCTGGGGGGCGGCGGCGGTCGGCGCGTACGAGCCGAGCGAAGCCTTCGTCGGTATCTACGGCGCCGTCGCGCACGTGTTCGCGGCCGGGCTCGCCGACGACCTCTACGGGCTGGGCCCCATCGCGAAGCTGGCCGCCCAGGGCGGCGCGGCCGCGATCGTCCTCGCGACGGGCACCCACGTCCAGCTCGTCCACAGCGCCGTGATCGGGGACGCGATCGCCGTGCTCTGGCTGATCGGCATCTCCAATGCGTTCAACCTTCTCGACAACATGGACGGGCTCGCGGCGTCGCTCGCCGCGATCGCGTTCGGCTTCTTCGCGGTCGACGCGGTGACCGCCCATCCCGACGACGCCGCGCTCGCTTTCGCCCTTGCCGGCGCCCTCGCCTGCCTCGGATTCCTGCCCTTCAACCTCCGTCCGGGGAAGCCCGCGCTCGTCTTCATGGGCGACTCGGGGAGCCAGGCGCTCGGGTTCGCGCTCGCCGCGCTCGGGCTCTCCTCGAGCTGGCGTGTCGCCGGCTCGACGGTGGCGACGCTCGTCCTTCCGGTGCTCGTCCTCGCGGTGCCGATCCTCGATACGGCGCTCGTGACCGTCGCGCGCCTGCTCGACGGACGGCCGATCTATGAGGGCGCTCGCGACCACTCCTCGCACCGCCTCGTCCGCTTCGGCCTCTCCGAGCGTCATACCGTCGCGCTGCTCGCGCTGATCTCGCTCTGCATCGGCGGCTCGAGCCTCGCCTACACGGTGCTGGACAACTTCGAGGACACGATCTTGGGCGTCTTCCTCACCTTCGTCCTGCTCGTCCAGTTCGCGAGCTTCCTCGCGGATATCGACCGTCGCCCCGAGATCGGTGAGCCGCTCGGGCTCGCGCAGGCTTTCGCAGTGCACTGGCGGCGGCTCGTCGAGGTGATCGTCGACTTCATCGTGATCACGGCGTCCTACCTCGCCGCCTACGTGATCGTCTTCGGCTGGCCCGGAACAATCGACGAGCGCACGATCCGGGACCACGCGCTGCCCGTGATCCTCGCTGCGCGCTACCTCGCGTTCATCCCCTTCGGCCTCTATCGCTCGGTGTGGCGCTACGCCGGGTTCCGCGACGTGACGGCCGCCGCGGCCGCAGTGATCGTCTCCGAGCTCGCGGCCCTCTCGTTCGTCGTGCTGACACTGGATCTCGGCGGCTTCCACCGGTCGTTCTTCATCATCGACGCCCTGATCTGCATGGTTGCGATAGCGGGCTCGAGACTCGCGGAGCGGACGATCGTGATCGGCAAGCGCTCGGCCAGAGAGGGCGCCGCCCGACGGACGGTGATCGTCGGCGCCGGGAAGACCGGGCTCAGCCTGATGCGCGAGCTACGCGAAACCGCAGGCGAGCGCGTCGTCGGCTTCGTCGACGACAACCCGCAGCTGCGCCGGCGGCGGATCAGCGGCGTGAAGGTGATCGGAACCACCGAGGGGCTGGCCCGGACGCTCGAGCAGGCGCACGCGGACATCGTGCTCGTCACGATCCCGAACGCGCCGCGGGAGACGCTCGAGACCGTGGTGGACGCGTGCGCGAAGGCGGGCGTGACGTGCCGGTTCGTCCGGCGCGAGATCGACCTCGACCCGCGCGTCGTGTTCGGCGCAGCGTCAGAATAGGCCAGGTGACGACGGTCCCGGCCAGGCGCCCGCAAGGGCGAGCACAGCGATCGCTGGTCGACCGTGTGCTCTCGGCTTTCCCGGTTTTCGTGCTCGCGATGGCGGTGCTCGTCCTCTATGCCGTCGAGGCGTGGTCGCGGAAGACGCCGTGGATCTTCAGCGACGAGCTCGAGTGGACGCAGCTCTCGCGTTCGATCGCAGCGACCGGCCACGCCGCCCGCCGGACCGAGCCGACCTATTTCAAGTCGCTCTATGCCTACGTGATCGCGCCGATCTGGTGGTGGATCAACTCGACCCCGACCGCTTACTCGGCGATCAAGTACACGAACGCGGTGCTGATGCCGCTCGCGGCGATCCCCACCTACCTGCTCGCGCGGATGCTCGTCTCGCGCCGGAGCGCGGTCGTCGTGGCCGTCCTCTCGATCTCGGTTCCCGCGATGGCCTACGCCACCTCGATCGTCCCGGACGTGATCGGGTACCCCTACTACGCGCTCTGCTCCTGGCTCGCGGTGCGCGCACTCAAATCCCGCAAGCGGCTCGACGTCGTCCTCGCCGTCGTGTTCACGCTCGGCGGCTACTTCATCCGCCAGGAGGAGTTCTCCTCGCTCCCGATCGCGCTCGCGCTCGCGGCCGCGGGGCTCTGGCTGACCGGCCCGCGCGGCCGTCAGTGGCGCCGCAGCTGGACACGCGGGGACACGATCGGCGCGGTCGTGCTCGCCTTCGGCGCCTTCTACCTCTTCAACCGCGTCTTCCTTCAGCACATCCAGGAGTGGCAGGTGATCACGCAGTACTACAAAAACCGGATGATCGACCTCGGCCTCAGAGCCGGTCTTTCGCTGACGATCGGGCTCGGCATCCTGCCGGTGATCGGCGGCCTCGCAGCGCTTCGCCTCCCCGAGCGGCGCGGCGATCCGACCTATCGCGCCTTCGCCGCCTGGAGCGGCGCCAGCATCCTCGCCCTCTCGGTCTACACAGCAGACAAGGCGGCCTACCTCTCAACCAACTTCGCGACCCTCTGGGAAGAGCGCAACCTCATCTATCTGTCGCCGCTCTTGCTCCTCGGGACCGCGCTCGTCTACGAGTCGAAACGAGTCGACCGGCTGGCGGTCGCAGCGGCGTCGGCCTTCGTGCTGGCGATGATCGCGTTCAAGCCGATCCAGAATACGTTTGGCTACTACGAGGCGCCCGGGTCGACGATCCCGGGTGTCCTCAGCTTCTACGAGCACTGGAGCGTGCACCGCGAGCGCTGGGCGCTCGTCGGCGTGTTCGCCTTGATGCTCGTGCTGTTCGCGGGCCGCAAGCGGCGAGCCGTCACGGCGCTCACCGCCAGCCTGCTCCTCGCCTGGATGCTCTCGGGCGAGATCGGGATGACCGTCGGCCTCGACCACGGTGCAGACAAGGCCGGCGCCTACGTCGCCTCGCCGCCCAACTGGGTCGACCTCGCCACGCACGGCCAGCCCGTGACGGTGCTCGGTCAAAGCATCACCGATCCCAACGGGCTCTGGGAGACCGAGTTCTGGAACCGCACGATCGACCACGTCAACGACCTCGACGGCACCGCCCCCGGACCCGGCCCGCACTCGACGACCGGCCTCCTCGGCACGACCGGCATCCTCGCCGGCTACGCCACCTACCCCTACGTGCTCGCCTACAACGGCCTCCTGCTCCACGCCCCCATCGTCGCCCAACAAGGCTGCACCGGCACCTCGTGCACCTGGACGCTCTACCGCAAACAGGGCCCCTGGCGACTCACCGGCAACGCGCAGAACGTCTACAACGACGGCTGGTGCGGCAGCTCATGCGCCTACACCTACTACGTGCCAAACCAGAAAGGAACCCTCGTGATCGCTCTCGGGCGCACCGCCTACAAGGGCAACGCTCCCCCGGGGAAGGTCACGCTCCGGATCGGAGCGGTCTCGCTCGACTCGAACCACAACCCTCAGCTCGGGCATGTCGTCAAGATCGTGCACACGCTGATCCAGAACGGCACGCAGGAAGAGGTGCGGGTGCCCGTCACGCAGACGCCCGTCCGCGTCGAGATCTCGATCCCGAACCCGATCCCGCCCGAGGGGGCCGAGCTCCGCACGCTCGGGGCGCAGGTCGCGTTCGAGTTCGATCCCGCCAAGTGACGGAGGCCGACGGGTCGCTCCGGCTCGAGATCGCCCGGAGCAGCGACGAGCTCGAGCGGCTCCGGCCGGCCTGGGAGACCCTGCCGTGGCAGCGTGAAGAGGCCGCCTACGAGTACTTCGTCGCGCGACTGCGCACCCGGGTGGAAGTGATCGCGCCGTTCGCGGCGATCGTCTTCGACGGCGAGACGGCGGTGGCCGGCCTCGCCGGGCGGCTCGAGTCGCGGCGGCTCGACACCGCGCTTGGCTACAAGGTGGTCTACGCGCCGCTCGTCCGCTTCCTGCGCGTCGTCGACGGAGGGCTCGTCGCGCCGGAGGGCCCGCCGCGGCGGGCGCTGCTCGGCGCGCTCGCCGGGATGCTTCGACGCAACGAGGCAGACGTCGTCGGGCTGCCCCCGTTCGAGACCGGCACCGCGCTCTACTCCGAGCTGGCAGGCCTCGCCGGCCCGCTCGGACGCCAGCCGTTGATCGCGCCCTGGACGCGCCGCCGGCTCCTCCTGCCCTCGAGCATGGAGGCGTTTCTCGGCTCGCGGAGCCACAAGACGCGCAAGGGGATCCGCCAGGACGTGCGCCGGCTCGAGGCCGCCTTCGGCGACCGGCTTTCGGTGGAGATCACCCGCCATCCCTCCGGGCTCGAGCGGCTGATCGAGGGCGCCGACCGCGTGGCGGGCTCGACCTACCAGCGAGCGCTCGGAGCAGGCTTCGCCGACACCGTCGAGCAGCGCGCCCTCACCGAGGTCGGCCTGAGCCACGGGTGGGTGCGCGGCTATCTCCTCTACCTCGACGGGGACCCGATCGCCTACTGGCTCTGCTCGCTCTACGGCGACACGATGCTGCTCAAGACGGGCGGCTACGACAACGCCCACACTGCTCACCGCGTCGGCATCTACCTGCTCATGCGGGTGATCGAGGACGCCTGCCTCGACCCGTCGCTGCGCGTGCTCGACTTCGGCCCCGGTGATGCGCCCTACAAGCAGCAGTTCAGCAGCGAGGGTGTGCTCGAGCGGAACCTCGTCCTGTTCGCGCCGAGCCTCCGGGCGCGGCGGATCAACGCCACGCGGACCGCGATCCTCGGCCCGGCGCGGGTCGCGCGGAGCATGCTCGACGCGAGCGGGCTGACCAGGCGGATCAGGGCCGGCTGGCGCGGGCGGCTGCGAGGGTGAACGTCCGGACGCTCGTCCGCCGCGGCCCGGTGATGCTGCGGGCCGCGCTGCGCGACCTCCGGTTCGGGCGCCCCCTCGGCGGAACGGTGAGGACGCGCTACGAGCATCTCGGCGCGTTCCACTCGACCAACACCCCCTACGACGAGATGGCGCGCCTCTTCGCCGAGGTCGAAGTCGGCCCGGCCGACGTGATCATCGATGTCGGCTGCGGCAAGGGCCGCTCGCTCAACTGGCTCCTCGGCCGCTACCCCCGAAACACGATCGTCGGGATCGAGCTCGACCCGCGGATCGGCGCCCAGACAGCGAAGCGGCTGCGGCGCCGGGCCAACGTCACGATCCTCTGCGGCGATGCGATCGAGCTCCTGCCGCCGGAGGGGACGATCTTCTATCTCTTCAACCCGTTCGACCGGGCCGTGATGGAGCGGTTCGCCGCCGCGCTGCTCGCCCGGCCCGCCGCCACCACCGTCGTCTACTACAACGCCAAGCATCTCGAGCCCTTCCGGGCCGACTCGCGTTTCGCCGTCCGCGAACTCGACGATCCGAAGCTCGAGCATCGCTCGGCGATCGTCAGGCTGGGGCCGCGAACCCCCTCCGGCGGAGCCTGAGGTAGATCGCCGCCCAGGCAAGCGCGAAGGCGCCCGACGACACGAGCACAGCGACGCCGGCGCCGGTCACTCCCCACAGCTTCCCGAACACGATGATCAGCGGCAACAGCACCGCCGTCTCGACCCCATGTGCGATCAGGCGCAGGCCGGGGCGGCCGATCGTGACCGGGAAGGTCTTCGTCCAGCTGAGGATCATCTGGATCGCCGCCGCCGCGAGGATCAGCCGCGCGGCCGACACGGCGGGGAGGTACTTCGCGGTCAGCACCACGCGCACCGCCCAGGGCATCAGCCACAGCGCCGGCCCGAGCGCGACCGCTGCAATCACGGTCGCGCCGATCGTGTAGCGGCGAATCCCGGCCAGCACGACCTCTGGGCGGCCGTTCTCCCAGTCGCGCGTCTGCTCGGTGAGCAGGATCATCCGCAGCGGCGAGGAGAGCGCCGCGAACCCGGTCTGCGGGGCCTGCGCTCCCCGGAAGAGCCCGACCGCGGTTGCATTGCGCACGATCCCGAGCGTGAGCGGGGCGATCCACGTCCGCAGCGAGATCAGGCCGGTGTAGGCGGCGCTCTGGGCGACGAAGCGGATGATCGGCCCGCGGTCGTCGGCGAGCGGTGTCGGCTCGGCGGCTGGGAACAGCCGGAGGCCTCTCAGGCCGACCGCGAGGATCGAGATCGTCGTCAGCACCTGGGCGCAGACGACGCCGAGCACAGCGGCGGTGACGCCCCAGTGCGCGCCGGTCGCGATCCCGGCGAGGCGCAGGCCCATCGAGAGCGTGAGCCAGATCCCCCGCAGGTCGTAGCGGCCGCTGAGGATCAACGTCGCAGCGGCGATCGACTCGAAGGCCTGGAGCGGCGGCAGGAGCGCTGCGATCAGCATCGGCGTCGCGAGGCCGGCGCCGCCGTGATGGAAGATCGATCCCGTGAACGGCGCGATCGCGGCGATCAGGGCGGAGGCGCCGAGCGACGCCACCACCTCGCAGGTGAACGCCAGACGCACGAGCCGATGGAAGCGCCCCCAGTCCCCCGCCGCCGAGTAGCGGAACCCGTACTTGACGAGGGCGTCGTCGCTCGTCAGCCACACGAGCAAGGCGAGGAAGTCGACCGCGCCGACGACGATCGAGAAGCGGCCCGCCCCCGACGGCCCGAGCACGCGGAGTACCACGAGCGCGGCCGCGATCCCGAGCGCGACCGACCCGTAGACCCCGGCGAAGGCCGCGAGGCGACGCTTGTTCATCAGACCGTCGCGCTACAGAAGATCCGGCCGATCCGGTGCGAGAGAGCGCTCGCAAGCGGGCCGGTGTGCTCGAGCGCGTCGATCAGCGGCAGCGCCGGGCCGGGGATTCGACGGTTCTGGGGCGTGAAGAAGGGCCGCAGCTCGATGCGCGAGAACCCGGCCGCCCGCAGGTCGCGCACGATCGGCCCGCGAGCGTGAACGGCCTCGCGGAAATCGAAGACGAACTTCAGGCGGGTGTAGGAGGCGACCCGACCGAAGAAGGCCACCCGATCCTCGGGATAGTAGAAAGCGCGCAGGCAGATCGTGAGATCGACCTGCTCGGGCGGCTCGTAGTCCTCGCTACGGGAGAGCGCGAAGCGGAGGCCCGGGTGGCGCCGGCGCGCTTCCTCGACCATCTGCTCGCTCGAGTCGACGCCGGAGTAGACGAGGCCGTAGCCGCCGAGCGGCGCGGCCATGATCCCGTCGCCGCAGCCAAGGTCGAGCACGCTCTGGCCGCGCCGGGCGCGCGGGCCGAGCGCGACGATCGCCTTCGCGCGGCGCGCGGCGTATTGCACCGCGTCGGCGTACTCGCGCTCCGAGAAGCCAGCCGCGAGGCGGTCGTACTTCTCGGCGGAGCTCATGAGCCGATCCCCGGGGTCGCGTTCACAGTTCACAGCGCCCGCAGTCTCTCAGGGTGCTTGCGGACGAAGCGCACGATCCCTCGCCAGTGCCAGAGAGTCCGCCGGGTCAGGAAGCGGCGGTCGGTCTCGGCCCGGTGCTCGTGTCGGACGACCGCTAGGGGCACATACCAGCGCTCCCAGCCCGCCCGCATCGCGCGGTACTGCAGGTCGATGTCCTCGCCGTAGAGCCGGAAGCCCGTGTCGAAGCCGCCGAGCTCGTCGAGCATCGCGCGGCGCAGGAGCAGGAATCCGCCGAGCATCCAGTCGGCCTCGACCGGCCGGGTGGGCGCGGGCTCGTCGAGGTGCAGATGGCGGCGCTGGCTGATCAGCCGGCGCAGAGGCGTCCGGCGCACGATCGTGCCGCCGACGGTCGGGAAGCGTCGGCGCGAGGGCTGAGGGCTGCCGTCGGGGTAGGTCAGGCACGGGCCCGCGACGCCGCAGCGCGGATGGGCCGCCATGAAGTCGCGTAGCGCCGCGACCGCCCCGGGCTCTGCGACGGTGTCGGCGTTCGCGACCGCGACCGCCTCGCCGGTTGTGCGTGCAACTCCGAGGTTGGCGTTGGCGGCGAATCCGAGCGGGCGCTCGTTGGCGATCGCATCGACGCCGTCGGGCACCGAGCCGGGGATGTTTGCGATCACGACCAGCTCGTCGACCTGTGGCTCGAGCGCCGGGAGCGACTCGGCCACCTCGGCCGCGCTCCCGTGCGAGATGACCACGGCGGAGACCTTCATGCGAGCACTCGCCGGTAGACCTCGACCGTGCCGCGCGCCGTCTCTTCCCAGGAAAAGAGGCTTGCACGTTCGATGCCCGCGGCCGAGAGCCGTTCGCGATCGGCGAACGCGCGTACGGCTGCGGCGGCGAAGTCGCCGCCCTCGGCATAGATGGCGGCCTCGCCCCCCACCTCGTGCAGCGCGGGCTCGTCGGCGGCGACGACGGGAGTGCCACAGGCCATCGCCTCGAGCACGGGCAGCCCGAAGCCCTCGAATCGCGAGGGGAGAACGAGCGCGGCTGCGCCGCGGTAGAGCTCGGCGAGCTCGTCTTTGCGCACGTAGCCGCGGAGGTCGGCGCCGCCTTCACGCAGCGCGAGGGCAAGCGCGGCGTCCTTCTCGGGCCCGGCGACGACAAGCGGCAGGCCGACAGCGGCGGCAGCGGCAAGCGCGGCGAGCGGGTCCTTGCGCGCGTGGATCGCGCCGACGAAGAGCAGGTAGCCGTCGTGGGCGCCGCCCGGGGAGAAGGCCGGGTCGACGCCGTTTGGGGTGACGGTCACCTTCGCCTCCGGGACGCCGTAGCGAGCGACGATGTCGCGTCGTGTCCGCTCCGAGACGGTGAGCACGTGGTCGGCGCGCCTCGCTGCGCGCGGGACGACCGTCCTGAAGGTGATCCGGTCGAGGCGGCCCATGGTCGTCTGGTCGTCCTCGAAGGAGAGGTCGTGCAGCGTGACGACCGTCTTCCCGCGCCACCCGAGCGGGAGCGCGTGCTGGAAGTGTGCGAGCTCCGGCCGGATGCGCCGCAGGAGCCGCGGCAGCGCGAGCGCCATCCTCGTCTCCTGGAAGCGCGCGGGCAGGGCGATCGGCTCGACACCGGCAGGGACGAGGTCGGGGCGCCGCGTCACGGCGGCGAACTGGAGATCGGGCGCAGCGGCCGGCAGCTCGCGCAAGAGGTTCGTGACGTAGGTTTCGTCACCCGTTCGTTCGCGCCCGAGCACGTCCGCGTCGATCAGGATCACGCAAGCTCCTCGTAGACCTCGCGCGTGGCGCGTGCGACCTCGACCCATGAGGAGACCCGGCGCGGCGGCGCGGCGACCGCGTGCGCGATCCCCTCGCGGATCGACGCGATGTCGGTCGGGTCGACGTAGGTCGCATCGCCGCCAGCGAACTCGGCCATCGGGCTGTCACGGCTCGTGACGACGGGGCAACCGCAGGCGAGCGCCTCGGCGACCGGGATCCCGAAGCCTTCGTAGAGCGAGGCATAGACGAGGCAGTGGGCGCCGCGGTAGAGCCGCGCGAGCTCCTCGTCGTCGACCTCTCCGAGCCGGGTGAGATTGGCGGGCGGCTCGACGTTTCCCCAGCCGCGCGCGCCGGCGACGCGCAACTCGCCCTCGACGGCCGCCGCGATCCGGGCGAGGTTCTTGCGCGGCTCGAGCGTCCCGACCGCGAGCACGTAGTCTCCGTCGGCCTTCGGCCCCTCCGGCGTGAACACGTCCTCGACCGCGTTCGGCACCACCCGGATCTTCGCTTCGGGTACCCCGAGCAGGTTGCGCAGCTCACCCTTCGTGAACTCGGAGACGGCGATCACGCGGTCGGCGGCGCGCACGACGCGCGGCACCGCAACGCGCGAATAGCGCCGGGTCCACGAGTTGAACCACTCCGGGTGGCGCAGCACGGCGAGGTCGTGGACAGTGACGACGAGCGGCGTCTCGGACGAGAACGGCCCCCTGAAGGTCGGGCAGTGGAGGAGATCGGCGCCTCCGACCTTGAGGCGTGGGTACCAGAGCGTGTCGGCGGCGAGAGTTCGCAGGCGCGAGGTGGCCGGAAACGACGTCTCCTTCACGGGTACCTCCAGGTGGGCGAGGAGGCCGCGCAGGTAGCGGGCCGTGCCCGCCCGCGTCTGGCGAAGCGGGGTCGTGTCGAGCCCTACGAGCATCGCCGGTACCCCTCGAGGAAGAGCTCGCCGGTTCGCTGCCAGGAGAAGGTCGTGGCGTGGGCAAAACCGAGGGCGCGCAACGGCTCCCGCCGCTCAAGCGCCTCGCGGACCGCGTCGGCGATCGCCTCGGCGCTCTCTGGGTCGCAGCGGACGGCCGCGCCACCCGAGGCCTCGTCGAGCGAGGGATGGGAGGAGGCGACGACGGGAGCGCCGCAGGCCATCGCCTCGGTGATCGGCATCCCGAACCCCTCGAAGCGGGAGGGGTAGACGACTGCGGCGGCCCCGCGGTAGAGGGCGGCGAGCTCCTCGTCGGGGACGCGTCCGAGCCACACGACGCCGGGGCGGTCGAGCTCGGGCTGCTCGCCCCAGCCCGCGCCACCCGCGACGCAGAGCTCGAGCCCCGTGTCTCCGAGGAGGGCGAACGCCTCGACCAGCGTGCCGAGGTTCTTCCTCGGCTCGAGCGTCGCCACCGTGAGCAGGTAGGGCGCTCGGCGCTCGGCGCTCGGGCCGTCCGGGCGGTACTCGGCCGCGATCCCGGGGTGGGCGACGACGATCTGCTCGCGCGGGAACCCGAGCGTCGCGGCGACGTCGTCGGCCGTGAAGGCCGAGTTGGCGAAGATCACGTCGCAGGTGCGGGCGGCGTGGGCGTACTTGCGCCCGTGCATCGAGCGCGTCCGCGGAGTGACCCAGTCGGGGAAGTGGAGCGGAACGAGGTCATGGATCGTCGTCGCGCGCAGCCCGGCCCGTTGGGGCGGGTACATCCAGTCGGTGAAGTGGAGCACGTCGAACGGGCCGATGAACCGCTCGGCGGGTGGCCAGCCGACGCGCGACCAGGCCGTGCGCCAGGCGTGAGCGCCGAGCAGCCTCGTCAGCCGGAGCTCGACCGGGATGCCCGCGAGCGCCTCGCGGATCGCCCGCCGCCCGGCGGGTGAGGTCGGGGCGAAGGCGACCAGCTCGTCGCCCGCGGCCGCGGCGGCCTCCGCGAGACCCTGGAGCGAGCCGCGGATGTAGTTGTTCACACCCGTCCGCTCGTGCGAAAGAGGCGAGACGTCGAAGGCGATCCTCACGGGAGGTAATCGAAGGTCAGGAAGTGGGCTCCGAGCGCGCGCGTGTCGACCGAGCCGCGCTCGACCCGCGCGGGGACGCGGGTGCGCCCGACGGTGAACTCGACGACGCAGCGGCCGTTCGCCGCCGGATGGAGTGGCACGGTCAGCCATTTCGGGCCGTTGACCGGGATGGTCGTGCGACCGACGACCGCCCCCACCTCGGTCGCGACGACGGTCTGAGGGGTCGGGAAAAGCTGCGCGTCTCCCTGCAGCTTCACCTCGACGCGTCCGCCCGTGCACTCGACCCGCTGGTAGGTCACGGTCCGCCCGGTCTGCCCCGACCAGGTGTCCTGGTAGAGGCCCGTGACGTGGCTCAGGATCACGATCGGCCCGTCGACCCGGTAAAGGTCGACACCGACCCCTCTGTCCTGCGCGATCCTCGTGCCCGCGATCTCGGTCGTGCCCGAGGCAAGTACATAGCTCGCGATCACCGGGCGTCCCCCGCTCGCGAGCTCGCCGTCGGGCTCGCGGCTCACGTTCGTCTCGGGGAGCGGGTCGGGCCGCTGCGCGCCGTCGACGTCGTAGACGGTGCGGACGCTGCGGTTGAAGAACTCGTTCTCCCACACCGGGTAGGGGCTCGGCATCGTCCCCGTCCAGAGGACGGCGACGGAGGCGTTGCGCCCGACGGTGCGATCGATCCAGTCGGGGTGAGGGGACTGGATGCCCGCGTACAGAGAGCCGAGGGTCGCCTTGTGGATCCCGTGGCGGCCGTTCTCGACCACGAACGTGGTCCCGAGGAAGTAGAGGGCGACGAGCGCGGGGAGCACGAGCGCGTAGCGGCGCGGCAGGGCGAGGAAGAGCGCGGCCGCCGCCAGCGAGACGCCGAGCGCCGCGTAGCGCACCTGCGGCAGGTGGATCAGGTGGTCCTGTGCCCACCACCAGGGAAGCAGCGCGAAGGTGTCGGAGACGGCGCTCGTCGTGATGAAGCGCGTGTAGGGGATGAAGAAGGGCAGCACCCCGGCGACCCCGGCTGCGAGCAGAAGCGGCCGGCGGGCGCGGGTGACGAGCCCCTCCTCGGCGAGGGCGAGCACGGCGATCAGCGCGAAGGGGGCGAGGTAGAACATGTTCCGCTCCTCGATCCGGTTGACGTAGCTTGCAGAGGCAAACGCAGAGACCTCGGCGAG
>DATKRX010000083.1:0-12074 GCA_035531915.1 Gaiellaceae bacterium
CTCGCGCCGAGGTGAGCGACGACCTGCGCCGGATCGATGACGACGCGATCGTCGCGGCAGCCATCCGGCTGGCGGGCGAGCTTCGCGAGAACCCCTGGCTGGGAGAGCGGATGCGTGAGCGTTACAACCTGCGCGTGCTCGCCAGCTGTCGCCGAATCCTCTTCGACGCTCCCGGTCGGGAAGGAAAGCCCCGGTACCGCCTTGTCTACCGGAACGAACCAGAGGACGGAACGCCCGAGCTCGTGCGACTGATCGCAGTCGGCACGCGCGAGAGTCTCGGCGCCTACCGGGCGGCCGCCACGCGGCTTGGCCACGCGCAGCGGGAGAGACGCAGACGCGGCTGATTGTGCCGCCCTGCAGGGTTCAGACGAATGGTCGGTGCCATGCCCCAGCGATGCGTTAGACACTCTGAGCGACTGAGGATCTTCGGGCGCCTGGTAGCGCCGGGCAGAGTTTTGCGTGAGCTACCTCTCCAAGCTGCGTCGCAGCGATTCCGCTGCCGAGAGGATCTCACGTTCGATGTCGAAGCGACGATCCGGGTCGTAGTCCCACTTGCCTGCTAGTCCGGCGAAGGGGCGGAAGGCCACCTCAAGGTGAACAAGATTCGTCCGGATGCCATCCAACTCACGAGCTGCCTCGGTGGGAGGTTGCGTCCCATCGATGATGTCCCGAGCCGACTTGAGGATGCGCGATCTGGGCGCCTGAATCTCTTCCCCCTCCGGCACTCAGAGGACGCTACGAGCCGATCGGACGCAATGCTTCTCGGCTGTGCCAGTGCGCGAATGCCACCTGGTCAAGGCCAACCGATCAGGTCTGACTGGATGGCGTGATGAGGTTTGCTCCTGGGATGTAGGTGGCCACCCTCCGAGGATCTCGCGTGAGCAACGGGCGGCCGGTGACCGCAGCGTGGGCTCCGATGAGGAAGTCGGGGAGGATCGCCTCACGGCGACCGCCTGCTTGGCGGTAACCGGTGTGTGCGTGTCCAGCGAGGAAGGCGGCAGGGAGCGGGATCTCCTCGATAAGCGCCATAGACGGGAGCGCAGAGCGGAGTAACTCCACTCGTTCGAAGCGCGGAGCGATCTCTGCGAGGACGACTGCGTTGAGCACGAGCGCTCCCCGCTGAGCGGCCTGGATCAGCTGGGCCTCAGACCAAGCGCCCCAGTTCGGATCTTCGGTGAAGACGTCGAGGAGGACGCTACTATCGACGAGCGTGCCGCCGACGTAGCTCACTCGCGAGTGAGCGCGAGGATCTCATCGGTGCTCAACTCCCCGCTCCCGGCCCCCCGCATGCGCGCGATCTCGCGTGCGGCTCCGTCCGGGTTGACGACGAGTCGCGCGCCAGTCTCTTCGATCTGGAACTGGACGTCGATTCCCGCGTGAATTCCGAGTGCGCGACGAACCTCAAGCGGGATCGTCACTTGCCCTTTGCTCGTGACTCGCATACGGTAAGACTATCAAGTAATACCCTGCTCGTGAGCGAGCCCCGCCAAAGAACCGTCGTCCGAGGTTTGCACTTGACTCGTACGAGCGCAAGAGTCCTGGAGGGACGTGTCCTCACGATCAGGTGCAAGGGACGTCGCGTGCCCGAGTGTTTCGCTATGCCCCCTGAACGGCGGGCGAGGTCAGAGCCACTCGTAGCGCGGCCCGTCGGCCGCATCGACCACGGCGAAGCGGAACGCCTCGGGTGTGATGTCGTCGCGGCGGCCGAAGCTGACGACCGTCTCGCGAAGGCTCGCTGGCGCGGCCGCAGCAGCGTTCTCGAAGAACTTGACGGGATCGAGACCGAGCCTGCAAGCGCAGTCATGGTACGGGGCAAGGACGACCATCAGGTCACGAGGGTCGGTAAGCCACTGCAGTTCGCCGCTTTTCAGCAGGGCGGCAAGTCCTGCCGCAAGGAGATCCTCCGAGTGCGCCCTCAGTGCGCGTGTAGGGGTCTCGTCCACGGCTGCATCATGGCCGACGGGGGCGAGCGCCGTGGGCTGCGCCAGTGTCGGAATACACCCGAGGCTCGGTGCGCTCAGGCGCTCCTGGCGGTATCATGAGTCGTGGACAGTCCGCCAGACTTGTTGAGCTACACAAAGGCCCGCCGAAAAGCGGGCCTTTGCATGTCCTGGACCCCGGGGGTCGGATTCGAACCGACAATCGTTGGATGGACAGTCCACCGCTCTACCAGTTGAGGTACCCCGGGGTCGTGCCCCGAGGTGTATCCGAGCGGCGATGACGCCGCAAGATGGCCCAACAGGACGTGTACTGGTTCGTCAGGCGAGAGAACGGCGGGGTGCTAGAGCGTTCTTACACCCGAAGCCAAATGCCGCTCAACGGCGGGCCGCCAGGTAGCGTCGCAGCGCATGGCGTTCTGCGCGTTAGCCAATGGTCGTTGCGGTCGGCTGGACGGGCATTGCCCCTCTGAGCGCTGCACAGCTCGTACCGTCAGCAGGCTCCTGGAGCGGCACCGGCGCGGCAAGACCGTCGACCAGGGTCTGGGCGGCGACTGAGCGGTGGCAGAGTGAGAGGCGTGTCAGATGAGAAGAACGTCCGCGAGCCGTATCGTCCTCTGACGGAGCGCGAGCGCGAGATCCTCGAACTCCTGCTGACGGTCGACACGGAGGGGATCGAGGAGCTTCGGCAGCAAGTCCCGCACGTGCGCGGCGCACGGTGGAACTGCGGCTGCGCCTCCTTCAATTTCATTGTCGACACGGCGACAGCGCCACGCTCGACGATCACGAAGTCGCCGCTTTCCGAGGCTTCTCCCAGAGAAGAAGGTGACCCTGACCGTTACTACGAGTTGTTGCTCTGGGTCACCGATGGCTGGTTGAGTGGTGTTGAGATCGTGGATTACGTCGAACGGCATGGGGAGCAGTCGCCGCAGGAGATTCCACCGCGAGACCACTGGGACGCTCCCCGCCTCCTGCATGTCGGATGTCCGCCAACTTGATCAGCACATGACGCGCTGCTGGCTAGCGGACGGCCAGTGCGGGAGATTAGGCACGCCCTGCCCCTCTCGCCAGTGCATTGCTCGTACCGTCCGCAGGCTGCACGAGAGGCAGTGGCGTGACAAGCTCGGGCTGTTTGCCTGCGAGGGGGAGGATCTCGTCCAAGCGGCGACGGCGGAGCCGGTCGAGCTGCTCGTCGCGGGCGAGAACGTCGAGCCGGCGCTGCTCGCCGAGGTCTCGACGGCGGGTCACCCGCCGCGGATGATCGGCGTCTATCGAAGGGCCGACCTGCCGGCGCCGGAGCCGCGGCCCGCAGTGCTCGCGCTCTGGCGGGTCGCGGACCCCGGAAACGTGGGCGCGCTGATCCGGACCGCCGATGCCTTCTCCGCCGCGATCGCGCTCTCGGAAGGCTGCGCCGACCCGACCGGCCCGAAAGCCCTGCGCGCCACGGCCGGCGCGATCTGGCGCGTCTCGCAGCTCCCTTTCCCCGCTGCCGGTCGAGGAGACCCGAGCGCTGTAAGGGTCAAGCGCATCGCCTTGAGCTCACACGGCGGGGCTCCGCTCGCGGAGGTCGATCTCGCCGGGAACGTCGCGTTCCTGCTCGGCGCCGAGCGCGAGGGGCTGCCGGACGAGGTCGATCGCGATCTCGAGGCGTGGATCCCGATCGGCTCGGAGTCGCTGAACGTCGCCGCGGCCGGTGCGATCGCGCTCTATGAGTGGCGCCGTCAGAATCCATGAATCGCGCCCGTTCGAGGCGCTGCTGGCCGGTGCCCCGTCGCGCGTCGGCTCGCTTCGCTGATCGCGGGCGACCTGCTCAGCCGGGCGATCCTTCCGCTTCCTCGCGGCCGTCCTCGAGCAGCTCTCGACGGATCCGGCGGATCTCGGCGCGGATCTCGGCGAGGGTCGTGATGAGAGTCTCGGTGATCTCGTCGAGCTCTTCGTCGGCGCCGAGCTCGTCGTCGTTTGCTCTCACGAGCCGACGATGCCGATCTGGTCAGCGCTCACTGCGATCGTCCCGCTTGCGGCAGACCCAGATCGCGTCCTCGTGGCCGTTCCAGAGCGTCTCGTCGAACCAGCCGTAGAGCGCCTCGACGACGAAGCCCTCCTCGCTGAGCAGTTCGCGCCATTCGGAGTTCGAGATCCAGGCGAGGCTGAGCTCGGTCTGCGCGTCCTCGCCACGGACACGCAGGATCAGCGTCCGGCGCGCCTCGTCCCAGTCGGCACGCTCGAAGATGCCCGGCTCGCGCTCGAGCCAGCGGCCGTGCGTCTCCGCGATGTCCTCGGCTCCGGGGCAGAAGACATCGAACACGAACGTGCCGCCCGGCTCGAGCAGCCGGTACACCGAAGAGACGACTGCGCGCCGGTCGCGGTCGGTCTGCATGTGCAGCAGCGAGCGGAACGGAATCGTCACGAGCGGCACCGGCCCCTCGACCGGCGGGTCGCGAAAGTCGCCGTGGCGAAGGTCGAGCTCGACCCCGGCCAGCGCCGCCCGCTCGCGGGCGACCTCGAGCATCCCCTCGGAGGAGTCGACCCCGATCACGCGGATCCCCTCGACCGCGATCGGCACCGCGAGCCGCCCAGTGCCGACCCCGAGCTCGACCACCGGCCCGCCCGAGCGCCGCGCCCGCTCGAGGTAGAACGACACGTCCTCGACGACGCTCGCCGACCAGGGGTCGTAGAGCCGGGCGATCTGGTCGTAGGCGGACACCGCGGTATGCTGCCTGCATGAGCGAACCGGTCAGGCAGTTCGTGTTTGCGCGGCCCCGGTCTAAAACCGGGGAAGCGGCGACGACCGCCGTCTGACCTCGCGTTCGGCCGGGGCACACCGACTACCGTCCCCGCCAGCATGGAGAACGTATGAGCGAGACCAACTGGGAGAGCTACCTGACCGAGGCCGAGCAGGCCTTCGCCCACGCGTCCGACCTGGGGTCGATCGAGGAGGCACGCGTGCGCTTCCTAGGCCGCAAAAGCCCGCTCCTCGCCGCGATGCGCGAGATCCGCGACCGCGAGAGGGGGCAGCTCCTGAACGGTGTGCGCGCGGCGCTCGAAGCCGCCGTCTCGGCGCGCGAGGCCGCACTCGAGGGGGAGGAGCTCGGCCGGCGGCTGCGCGAGGAGGTGATCGACGTCACGCTCCCCGGCGAGGAGTTGCCGCTCGGCCAGCTGCATCCGATCACCCAGGTGCGCAGGGCGGTCGAGGACGCGTTCCTCGGCCTCGGCTACGAGGTGCGCGACGACCGCGAGGTCGAGACGGTCGAATACAACTTCGACAAGCTCGCCTTCCTGCCGACGCACTCGGCCCGCTCGCCGCGCGACACGTTCTTCTTCGACGAGAGCCATGTACTGCGCACCGAGACGAGCCCGTCGCAGATCCACATCCTCGAGGAGAAGCCGCCTCCGATCTACATGGTCTCGATCGGCCGCGTCTACCGGCGCGATGCGATCACGGCCACGCGCTACCCGATCTTCCACCAGTTCGAGGGGCTCGCCGTCGACAAGGGGATCACGCTCGCGGACCTCAAGGGGACGCTCCTGCACGTGATGCGCGCGCTGTACGGGCCCGAGCGGCGCGTCCGCTTCCGCACCCACTTCTTTCCCTTCACCGAGCCCTCGATCGAGCCGGACGTCTCGTGCGGGATCTGCGGCGGCGCGGGCTGCCGCACCTGCAAGTTCTCGGGCTGGATCGAGATGGGCGGCGCCGGCATGGTCGACCCGCGCGTGTTCGAGAACGTCGGCCTCGACCCGGAGGAGTGGGGCGGGTTCGCGTTCGGGTGCGGGCTCGAGCGGACGACGCAGCTCCGCCACGACATCCCCGACATCCGGGCCCTCTGGGAGGGCGACCTCCGCGTGTTGAGGCAGTTCTGAAAGTCCCGGTCTCGTGGCTGCGCGATTACGTCGCGATCGAGATGCCGCTCGCGGAGCTGGCCACGCGGCTCTCGGTCTCCTCGGCCGAGGTCGAGGGGATCGACCTTCGCGGCGTCGCCGACGAGGGCGGCAACCTCGGCCTGTTCAAGGTCGGGCACGTGCTCGAGGCCGAGAAGCACCCGAACGCCGACCGGTTGCAGGTCACGAAGGTCGACGTCGGCGAGCGCGAGCCACGCTCGATCGTCTGCGGCGCCTGGAACTTCGGCGTCGGCGCGACCGTCGGGGTCGCGCTCCCGGGCGCGGTGCTCCCGGACGGCCTGAAGCTCGACCGGCGCGAGGTGCGGGGAGTGCTCTCCGATGGGATGATCCTGGCCGAGGACGAGGTCGGCCTGGGCGCCGACCACGCGGGGATCATGCTGCTCGACAGGGCCGTGCCCGGCACGCCGCTCTCCGACGTGCTCCCGCTGCTCGACAATGTGCTGAACGTCGAGGCGACCGGCAACCGGCCGGACCTGCAGTCGATCTACGGCATCGCCCGCGAGATCGCGACCCTGTACGAGCTCGCGCTCGCGCCGATGCCCGGGAGTGAGCCGGCGGGCCCCGCGCCAGCGGCGGAGCTGCCGATCCAGATCGACGAGCTCGAGGGCGCTCCGCGCTACATCGGCCGTCTGTTCGAGCGTGTCAAGATCGGCCCCTCGCCGCAGTGGCTTCGCTCGCGCCTCTTCCTGGCCGGTCAGCGCCCGATCTCGAACGTCGTCGACGTGACCAACTACGTGATGCTCGCCCTCGGAAGCCCGCTGCACGCGTTCGACTTCTCGACCCTCCACGGTGGCCGGATCGTCGTCCGCCGCGCCGCCCCGGGCGAGCGGCTGACAACGCTGGAAGGCGTCGCGCGCACGCTCCTCGCCGACGACCTCGTGATCGCCGACGCGAAACGCGCGATCGCCCTCGCCGGGATCATGGGAGGCGAGGAGACCGAGATCGGCGAGGCGACCTCCTCGGTGCTGCTCGAGGCCGCCAACTTCGAGCCGTACTGGATCTTCCGCAGCTCCGAGCGGCAGCGCCTCCGCAGCGAGGCCTCCGGGCGCTGGGAGAAGGGCGTCGACCCGTATCTCGCCGGACCGGCCGCAGAGTTCGCCACCTCGCTCCTGCTCATGCTCACGGGGGCATCCCTGACCGCCGGTAGCGACGTGCACGAGACGCTTCCCGAGCCGCCGGTCGTCACCTTCCGCCCCGGGCGTGCCGACGCCCTGATCGGCGTCGAGACGCACCCCGACCGCCAGTACGCGATCCTCGGCCGGCTCGGCTTCGTCCACCAGGGAAGAGAGGTCGTCGTCCCCACCTGGCGCGCCCGGGACGTCACGCGCGAGGTCGACGTGATCGAGGAGATCGCGCGCTTCCGGCTCGAGGACGTGCCGTTCACGCTGCCCGCGAGGCGCGAGATGCAGGGCCTGCTCACCCGCGACCAGCAGCTCCGCCGCCGGGTCGAGGACACGCTCGTCGGCCTCGGGTTCGCCGAGGTCTACACACCGAGCCTGCGCCCCGACGACGACACGACCTGGAAGCTGCCCGAGCCGATCTCGGTCGAGCTGACCGCGCTGCGGACATCGCTCCTTCCAAGCCTGATCGAAGCCGCCCGCCGCAACCTCGACGCCGGCTCGCGCGGGATCGCCCTGTTCGAGATCGCCAGGGTCTATCTCCTCGCCTCGGATCTCCCGGCCGAGGCGCCGACGGTCGCGGGGATCCTCGAGGGCGGCTTCCTGCACGTGAAGGGGGTCATCGAGGCGCTGTATCGGGCGCTGAAGGTCGAGCCGTCGTTCTCCCGCTGGCAGCATCCGCTGCTCCATCCCGGAAAGACGGCGATCACCGGCGCCGGTGTCGTCGGCGAGCTCCATCCGAGCCAGCTCGAGGGCGAGTGGGGAGCCTTCGAGCTCGACCTGGCGTCGCTCTATGCGGCCGCGGGCGGGCCGGTCGCCTACCGCGACGTGATCACCTTCCCCGCCGTGCGCCAGGACATCGCCGTCTCGGTGCCCGAAGAGGTGCCCGTGGGAGAGCTGGTGGCGGCGGCACGCGAAGCGGCGGGCGAGGAGCTCCGCGAGATCCGCGTCTTCGACCTCTACCGCGGCGGGCAGGTCGGCGCGGGTCGAAAATCGGTCGCTTTCTCGGTCGCCTACCAGTCGGCTGACCGGACCCTGGCCGAGGAGGACGCAACACGTCTGCGCGAGGCAATCGTCGCGGCGCTCGCCGAGCGTTTCGGCGCCGAGCTGCGCGGCTCCTAGCTCCGGCTGAGCGTCGCACAGACGGCACTCGCCGCTGCCGGCGGCGGGAGGTCCGGCGCGCGCGAGCGAGCACGTCTCCGTCGTTCGGCGAGGCGCTTCAGCGCAACCCCCCGGGAAGATGCACGCCGGGGAAGATGCGCTTCGCTCGGACCTACAGCTAGGCGACAGGCGTGACCACGAAGTGGATCGTGGCGGCGGAAGCGCCGAAGAGCGCCTCGGGCGCTGCGAGCTTGGCCGTTCCGAGCGAGGTGTAGGTGAAGAGGTAGCCGCGCGTCCCGTGCAGGAACCCATACTCGTCGATCAGGACGGGACTCCCGCGGAACGACTCGAGCTTCGACGAGGTATAGGAGAGACCGGATGCGCCCTTGAACCTGAATCTGCTCAGCGTCCCGAGCAAGAGGAACTTGGCGCTCTGGCTGCCGAGCAGCCACTCGCGGAGGGTGATGCGAGGCGAGACCGCCGCCACGATCACGGTGAGGTTGGCGAGGTAGCCGGAGGTTGCGGTCTTGGGGTGGTACACCTCCACGACATGCTGGGAGGCGAGCTTCGCCGTCGGAGCCGACTCGACCCAACCCGCGGGCACCTGGAGAGCGACGCCGATCGTCGGGATCTTCGCCTGGGTGAGGGCCGGAACGCTCGCGAGCGCGGACGCGGGAACGAGGACAGCCAAAAACGCGATGCCGAGCAGTGCCTGCCGCATGCGCATTTCGAGAGCTTAGCCCGGAGAGCTCAGACCATTCGGCCGTCGATCTGCCAGACAGGGCCCTGCGTCGCGACGGGCTGGGTGTCCGACAGGGCGCGCAAAACCTGCACCCGCCCGTGGATCCCGGCGGCGTCACAGCGCTCGAGGCAGCGGCGCACCATACCGGCCGAGGCGCCGTACCCGAACCGGCTCGCACTTCGGAACTGCAGCCGCATGCCCTCACCGGTGAGGCGCGGGTTGAGCGGAGCGAGGTGGACCGCGGCCGTGTCGAGGTGGTCGGAGGAATCGAGCTCGATCTCGCCGAGCAGGTCGCTCCAGTCGGCCGGCAGGCCGGCGAGCGCCGTGTCCCACGACTCCGCGAGCGTCGGCGCCGACACGGTCTCCGCGGCGGCGGGCTCCGACTCGACGGCGTCGATCGAGAGGGCGCCGTGGAGCCGCTCGCTGTCGAGGCGTGCGAGGGCGCGCCGGAGAGCCTCCGGGCTCGGGCCGTCGCCGTGGCGGGCGATCCGGATCGAGATCGTGGCCTCTCCAGCGCGCAGCGGTTGCAGCGGGGCGAGCAGCACGGTCACACGGTCGATCCGGCCCGGCTCCTCGAACCTGAGCAGAACGCGGGCATCCGCCCACTCGGTGGATAGCTCGGCCTCGGCCTGCTCCCATTCACTGACAAGCGCCATCGGCTCAGAACGTACACTCAACGCCATGGCGAAGGTGGAAAAGAAGCGGTCGCTCTCGGAGGAGCGGCTGCGCGACTTCCTGCGCGAGATGCTGCTGATCCGGCGCTTCGAGGAGAAGGTCGAGGAGCGCTACCGGGCCGGCGACCTGCCCGGTTTCCTGCACGTCGCGATCGGGCAGGAGGCGGCCGAGGTCGGCGTCTGCGCGGCGATGGACGACGGCGACGTCTTCGGCTCGACCCACCGCGCCCACGGCCACACTCTCGCGCGCGGCACGCACCCGAACGCGCTGATGGCGGAGTTGTACGGGAAGCTCGAGGGCTGCTCGCACGGGTACGGCGGCTCGATGCACCTCTACGACGTCGAGCGCGGGAACCTCGGCGCGAACGCCGTCGTCGGAGGCGGGATCCCGTCGCTCGTCGGTGCGGGGCTTGCCTTCAAGCTGCGTGACGAGCCGCGCGTCGCAGTCGCGTTCTTCGGCGACGGCGCCACCAACACCGGCACCTTCCACGAGTCGCTCAACCTGGCGCAGCTCTGGAAGACGAAGACGCTTTTCGTCTGCGAGAACAACGAGTGGGCCGAGTCGACGCCCGGCTGGCAGCACTCGCCCGTGTGGGACGACATGTCCAAGCGGGCGCTCGCCTACGACATGCACGCGATCAAGGTCGACGGTCAGGACGTCGAGAGGGTGTACGCCGCGGCCAGCGAGGCGCTCGACCACGTCCGCTCAGGCGGCGGCCCGGTGTTCCTCGATCTCGAGACCTACCGCATGCACGGCCACTACATCGGTGACGCGCAGGTCTACCGCTCCAAGGAGGATCGCGACGAGGCCGCCGAACGCGACCCGATCGTCCGGCTGCGCGAGAAGCTCGAGCTCTCCTCCGAGGACTGGGAGGCGCTCGAGGAAGAGGTGCACGAGATCGTCGAGGCCGCCGTCGAGTTCGCGAAGAACGGCACCGACCCGCAGCCCGAAGACGCTCTCAAGAACGTCTACGCCTGAGCCCATGCCCGTGATGCAGTACAGAGAGGCAGTCAACGACGCGCTCGCGACTGCGATGCGCGCCGACGAGGACGTGTTCCTGATGGGCGAGGACATCGCCGAGATGGGCGGCTCGATGGGCGTCACCCAGGGGCTGTTCGAGGAGTTCGGCGCCGAGCGCGTCCGCAACACGCCGATTTCCGAGATGGCGATCGTCGGCGCCGGTATCGGCGCGGCGATGCAGGGGATGCGCCCCGTGGTCGAGATCATGTACGAAGACTTCCTGACGCTCTCGCTCGAGCAGATCGTGAACCAGGCGGCCAAGCACCGCTACATGTCGGGCGGGCAGCTCAAGGTGCCGTTGACGATCCGCACCCAGGGCGGCGCCGGCTGGTCGCCGGGCGCGCAGCACGCCCAACAGCTCGAAGCATGGCTGATCCATGTGCCCGGGCTGAAGGTCGTCTTCGCCTCGAGCCCGGCCGACGCACGCGGCCTGCTCTGGTCGTCGATCTACGACGACAACCCCGTGATCTTCTTCGAGCACCGGCTGCTGTACCCGATCAAGGAGGATGTCCCGGAGAAGCTCGAGCCGATCCCGCTCGGCAAGGCGCGAGTCGTACGCGAGGGCACGGATGTGACCGTGATCGCCACCGGCCCGCTCGTCCACCGCGCGCTCGCGGCCGCCGAGGAGGCCGAGGCGGACGGCATCTCGGTCGAGATTGTCGACCCGCGCACGCTGCAACCGCTCGACGAGGAGACGCTCGTCGAGTCCGTGAAGAAGACGAGCCGCGCGGTCGTCGCCCACGAGGCCGTCACGCGGATGGGCTTCGGGGCCGAGGTCGCGGCCGTGCTGCAGGAGAAGGCCTTCGACTGGCTCGACGCGCCGATCGAGCGGGTCGGCGCGAAGTTCGCGCCGCTCGCGTTCGCACCGGCGATGGAGCAGTTCATCATCCCGCAGCCCGCCGACGTACTCGCGGCGGTCAAGAAGACGCTGGCGCGGAGCTGACGCGCGAATGTCCGTAGAGGTCAAGCTGCCCCGGCTCGGCCAGGGAATGGAGAGCGGCACGATCGTCAAGTGGCTGAAGTCCGAGGGCGACCGGGTCGAGAAGGGGGAGCCGCTCTACGAGGTCGACACCGACAAGGCGACCCAGGAAGTCGAGGCCGAGGCGAGCGGCGTCCTGCTCGCGATCGCGGTCGCCTCCGGCGAGGTGCCCGTCGGGGAGACGATCGCCGTGATCGGCCAGCCCGGCGAGGAGGCGGTCGTTTCCGCCACGCCGCCCGAGGCCGAGGCCGAGCGAGCTCCCGCCGCGGAGGCCGAGCGAGCTCCCGCCAAACAGGAGGTCACGTTCCGCGCCGTCGTAAACGGCGCGCGCGAGAAGGTGACCGGCGGCCGCGTCAAGGCCTCGCCACTCGCCAGGCGGATCGCTCGCGAGCGGGGGGTCGAGCTTGGCGAGCTGTCCGGCACGGGCCCCGATGGGCGGATCGTGGCCGACGACGTCGAGCGCGCCGAGGCGGCGCCGCCGCCCGACCAGGCGCCGGTTACCGCGCCGGGCGAGCTCGAGTCGGTCCCGCTCACGAACATCCGCCGCACGATCGCGCGACGCCTGACGGAGGCGTGGCAGGTGCCCGTCTTCCAGCTCACCGTTT
>DATKRX010000084.1:0-2165 GCA_035531915.1 Gaiellaceae bacterium
GTGGTGTGCTCGCCGACCACCTTGGCGACGTTGTTGTTCACCTCGATCACCCGGTAGGTCCGACCGGTCACGCTATGCCCGAGCTTCGTAAAGGTGATCGGGCCGCCGAGCGTCTGGAAGTTGTGCAGCTTCGTAAGCACCGCCGCGAGCTTCGTGGCGTCGGTCGAGCCGCCTGTCTGCTTGAGCGCGTAGGCGATCGCGTCGATTGCGTCCGCGCCGGTGATGAAGCCACCCGTGAACGCCGGCTGCTTCGCGGCCTTCATCTTGGCCTCGAACGCCCGCACGGCGGGGTCTGGGTCCCTCGCGACCGCCGCCGCGTAGGTCACGAAATAGTAGTTCGTGATCTTCGGGTTCTTCGACCACCAGTAGGAGCCGTCGCCGGCCCAGCTGTTCATGATCGGCGTGTTGTTCTTCAGCGACCGCAGGCTGTCGACGAACGCCGGCTGGTCGTTCGCGAACGACGTGCAGAAGGCGATCATCTTCGCCGGGTGCGCGTTGATGCGCGTTGCGACATTGTTGATCGTCTTGTCGCCCTGGGTGAACGATTCCGAGTCGACGATCTTGCCGCCGAGCTGCTTGAAGCGGTCGGTGAAGGCCTGGCAGTCGTTCTGGAAGTAGACGAGCAGGTTGTCGGTGACGACGTCCGCGGTCGTCCACCCCTTTGCGTAGGCCCACTCGGCCATCGCGGCTCCCTCGTCCTGCGCGGCGTTGCCGAACGAGAAGGCGACGTTGCCCTCCGCCCCGAAACGCGACGGCCCCATCTGGTCGGTGCCGATGCACGGCGACACGGTGAGGATCTTGGCGGCGAGGAACTCCTGGATCGCCGGCGTCGCATAGTTGACGTCGCAGGTGACCCAGCCGATGTTCACGTTCTGCGACACGAGCTTCGCCGCGTCTTCCTTCGTCTGGGTCGCGTCGAGCTGGTCGTTGTAGAACTTGAGCTGGAGCATGTGCCCGTCGACCCCGCCCGCGGCGTCGATCTTGGCGATCTCGAGCTTGGCCGCCTCGAGCGCGGGGGCGTCGAACGATGACATGTTCTTCGTCAGGTCAACCGCGGCGCCGATCACGATCGGCGTGCCCGCCGCCTTGGCGTGCATGGCGGCCCCGGCCGTGCAGATCACGAGCAACGCGGCGGCGAGTACGGCCGGAACGACTTTTGCGAGTCTCATTCACCCTCCTTCTGTTGAAACGGATGTATGGGGGAAGACGAGCCGCCGCCGGCTCTGCCACGCCTCGTCGAGAGACGAGCGCGCCCTCCGGGCGAGTTCGACGGCGGGAACGTTCCAGAGCGAGTCGGGGTACGAGGCCCCGAAGGTGCCGTTGTCGGAGAAGATCTCGAGGTCGTAGAGGCCCTCCCAGCCCGCCTCGTCGAGCGCGGCGAGGACGGACGGGACGTCCGCGATCCCGTCTCCGGGCAAGACGCGGTCGGCCCACCCCCGGGTCTGGGCGCGGACGTCGTTGAGATGGACGCCCGCGACCCGGTCGATCGCGGCCGCGAGGTTCGCGGCCAGGTCCGGCGTGTTCCAGAGGTGCCAGAGGTCGAACTGGAGCCCGAGCGCCGGCGAGCCGCCCGCATCGTCGATCAGCTCGAGTGCCTCCGGGATCGTCGAGGCGATCGTCCACTGCTCGCCGCCCTCGGCCTGGTAGGGCTCGAGCGCGACGCGCGTCCCGGCGAGCTCGGCCTCGCCGGCGAGCGTTCGCAGGCCGTCGACGAGGATCCGCCGCGCCTCGTCGGGGTCGCGGCCGAGGCCGCTGCCCGTCAAACAGACGATCCCGGGCGCGCCGAAGGCCGCGAGGCGGTGGATCGAGGCGCAGAGCGCGTCGATTCGCTCCGCAGGGTCGCCGGGGCCGCCCAGGAGCGGCAGCGGCAGCGGCGAGGGGATCAGCGGCACGGCGGAGCCAGCCTCGAGCCCGCTCGCTGCGAGCGCCTCGTGAGCGCTCCGATCGCCGCCGCCCGGAAGCTTCATCTCCCAGATCCCGATTCCCTCGAAGCCCGCGGCGGCGTACGTGGCGAGGTCGTCCTCGAAGCTCGCGGCGAGGGTGGTGATCTCGGAGATCGAGTAGCGGGGGTTGCTGATCGGGTTCGGGGCCATCTCTATCGCCCCCCGCGGGGAGCGATCGATCCTTTCACAGCGAGGCGGGCAGCGGCAAGCTTCATCTCCCAG
>DATKRX010000085.1:0-3324 GCA_035531915.1 Gaiellaceae bacterium
CGGTCGAGCCGACCCGGTAGACGATCACGCCGCCGAGGTAATGCGGCGTCGCGATCGTGTTCATCGCGAGCGACCACTTGCCGGCGTCTCCTTGGTCGACGACGACGCTCGTCACACCCTTCTCCTGGATGAACGACCGGAGAAGAGCAGCCTGCTGGGGAGGCACCGGGTAGCCCTGGGCGATCACCTTCGCCTCGCGTGTGCTCACGAACGAGGATGGCGGTGCAGGTGCGATCTCGCCTCCCGCCATCCGGAAGCGGAAGGCGTCTTCGACCTGCCACAGCATCGGCAGCCCGGGTGCGCTGATCGGAAACGGAAGCACCGTCTCGCCCGGCCCGAGACAACGCCGGTAGCTGCTCGAGGTGAAGAAGGAGGGGACGGTGAAGGTCGTCGCCCAGACACCGGCGGCCGGGTTCGGGAGCACGGCGATCATCGCCAGTGCGGGAAGCACCCACCGCAAGAGGCCGCGGGCCCGTGAGGCGGTCCAGAGTGCCACCACGACCGCCACGATGAGCGAGGCGTACATGACAAGACGCACCGTGAGCACGTTGTCGAAAAACGGGTCGTCGACGATCAGCGACCACGGCAACCAGGCCCGCCGGTGCCCATCCACGATCAGCTCGTTGCCCAGGCTGAGGAACACCGCCAGGGCGAGCGCCGCGAGCAGGAAGCGTCCGGTCGGCGTGCGCCCTCGCCGCCAGGCGTAGAGCGCGACGATCAGCAGCGCCGGAAACCCGAGCCAGGCGCCCCGCTCTGAGTCGTTGCCCGGGAAGTGCGCCGCAATCGACGCGCCCCATCTGAACGAGGCGGCCGAGAGCTTGGTCGGGACGAAGTAGTTCAAGACGTCGGCGTCGTAGGCCTTCGGCGAGTTCAACGAGGTCGACTGGTAGCCGGTGACCGCGTAATAGAGAAACGGCGCCAGCGCGGCGGCCGCGAGCGCCGAGGCGACGGCGAGCGCCGGAACGAGCGAGACGATCCGCCGCCGGCGGGCGGGTACGGCAGCGAGGCCGAGCGCGAGCCCCAGCAGGAGGGCGAGCGCCAGCGTGAACGCGACCTCGGTCGAGAGCAGCACCTCGAAGGCGAGGAGCGGCGCGAGCCGTACGACGAGGCCGCGAGCGTCGAGCTCTCCCTCGAGGTAGCGCACGAGGACGAGCGCGACGAGCGGGACGAGGAAGACGGACGTCAGGTGCAGGTGCCCCTCCTCCTGGCTGAGCATGTAGCTCGAGAAGCCGAACAGGAAGCCGCCCACGAGCGAGGGCCCGAAACTGCGCGTCAGCTGGCGGCAGAGCAGGAACGCCGTCCAGGCAGCGAATGCGGGCAGAAGCGTCGCGGCGACGTTGTAGGAGCCGATCGCCCCGACGGCGAGCGTGAGCGGCGAGAAGAGCAGCGCGAGCCCCGGCACCGAGGTCGTCCACGTGAGGTTGACGCCGCTCGGCGCCCAGATCGCTTGCGTGAAGAACGGGTTCTGCCCGTTCAGGATCGCGTGCGGCCACCAGGCGAACGACCAGATGAAGATCTCCGGGTCGGTTCCGTACCCGAGGTACTGGCTTCCCGGCTCGATCAGGAGCCGCAGGCCGAAATAGAGGAACGCGACGAGGCAGTACAGCGCGAATGCCGACAGACTCGTCGTCGACCAGCGCCGGATGCCTGCGCGAGCGCGCGTCGAGGTCACCGTCGCGAGCGTATCGAGCGCGAGCCGTCCGGGACGCCGCAAGAGTTGGCGCACGACCGACGCCTACCGGGGATCGCTCGTGACTCGGCTCGCAGTGCCCCGCGGTGGATCGGCGATCGCAGCGAGCGCCCGCGAAGGCACCTGCGCCCCTGGAGGCCTCGAAAGAGCTGTGCCCGGGCCTCGGCAGGCCCGGGCACAGCTCCTCGCTCAGGCAGCCGAGCGGCCCGTGCGCGACCACGCCGAATGCGCGAGGTAGCCCGAAAGGCCTGCCACGAGGAAGGCTGCGATCGGGTGGAAGATGCCGACGACCGGGTGCTTACCGCCCGCGATCGCGAGCACGATCGCCAGCAGCACGAGCAGTGGCAGCCCGAGCGCGCGCAGGACGTGACGGCGTCCGAGCCGGGCGCCGAGTGCGAGCAGGAAAAGCAGGATCCCGCTCAAGAACAGGATGTAGCCGAGGCCCATGTGGAGATTGAAGCCGTGGTCGAACGCCTTGTGGGTGAGCGCGTTCGTGTCGTTGGCTTTCTTGTCGGCATTGAAGGCGCCGTAGCCGGCGGCTCCGATCTGGACGAGCACTGCGAGGAAGACCACGGCCGCCCAGTAGCGGTACGCGGCCCTGAGGGCGTTGGTCATTTCGGCTCCTTCATCGACGAGTCGAACGGTGTTGTACGCGGGCAGCGTCTCGTGATCGTTACGAAACCTGTCTGGGCGCACGCGGCCCGAAGGCGCGGCCCGCGATTGTGTACCTCGCGCCCGCTGGCGGTAATCGTCGTCGTGTCAAACTCCCGAGGCGGAAGGGCCCACTATGCGAAGGGGAGGTCAGGGTGATGGCAGAGGCAGGCGCGCCGGTCGTCTTCGTGCACGGGCTCTGGCTTCACGCCTCGTCGTGGGAGCCCTGGGTCGAGCTCTTCCGCGAGCGCGGGTACGCCCCGATCGCGCCCGGCTGGCCGGGCGACTCGGACACCGTCCCCGAGACGCGCATGCGCGCGAACCTCGTCGCGGGCCACGGGATCGACGACGTCGTCGACCACTACGCGAAGCTGATCGGCGGGCTCGAGGCCAAGCCGATCGTGATCGGGCACTCCTTCGGCGGCTTGATCGTGCAGCGGCTGCTCGGCCAGAACCTCGCCGCGGCGGCGGTCGCGATCGACCCCGCGCCGATCAAGGGCGTGCTCTACCTGCCGCCGTCGGCTCTCAAGGTCGCCTCCGTGGCGCTCAAGAACCCGTCCAAGCGCAAGGGCGTGGTCGTATTGACGCCGAAGCAGTTCCGCTACGGCTTCGGCAACGCGCTCTCGGAGGCCGAGTCGAGGGAGCTGTACGACCGGTGGACGATCCCCTCCCCGGGCAGGCCTCTGTTCGAGGCGGCGGTCGCGAACCTCTCGCCCGGCTCACCCGCGAAGGTCGACACCGCCAACGCGACGCGCGGGCCGCTGCTCCTCACCTCCGGGCTGAGCGACCGCACGGTGCCGCCGGCGATCGTCAAGCAGACCCTGAGGCGCTACACCAGGTCGGGCGCGGTCACCGAGCTCAGGGAGTTCCCGGGCCGCGGCCACTCGCTCACGATCGACAGCGGCTGGCAGGAGGTCGCCGGGGCCGCGCTCGACTGGCTGGCGCGGCACTCGCTCTGAGGGGGGAGGACGCGCCTGGCGCCC
>DATKRX010000086.1:0-9377 GCA_035531915.1 Gaiellaceae bacterium
CCCGATCGCAGGATCTCCTCGGTGTACCCCGGGACATCCACGCGCGAGATACCGCCGAGCTCTTGCGTGCCACCCTTCAGGAGGGCCCGAAGCGAAACGGTGGGATCCTCGATGCCCCGCTCGCTGAACGACATGGGCCGCATCGCCATGCTGACGATCCGTCCCGCGCCGGAATGAATACGTACTCCCGGGGCCACGCCGGCGGAGCCGGCGAGTAGGAAGCGTCCCCCCCGGCCATCGTCGTCCACCGCTCGCCGGACGCGGTCCCAGACGCTCGGTGCGAGCTGCCACTCGTCGATCAGCACCGGCGGCGTGACCTGCGTGACGAGGTCGAGATCGCCTTCGACCGCCGCAAGCTCATTCGGGTTATTGAGCGACAGGATCGTCGCTGCACGCTCGCTCGCGGTCGCCGTCTTGCCGACCCCCTTGGCTCCCTCCAAAGCGATCGCCCCAAGATCTGGAAAGACCTCGTCGAGCGCCTCGTCAATGATCCGTCGCCGATAGGACACGAGTCCAATCTAACAGATGGACGTACTTCTATCTAACGTTCGGACAGTCTTCTACCTAACATCTCGACGCGATGAGCGGCCGAGCCCGTGCCTGCCTACTTCCCCTCGAAGTGCGGCGCGCGTTTGCCGAGGAACGCGCTGATGCCCTCCCGAGCGTCGGCGGACGCGAACACGCTCGCGAACGCGCCCTTCTCGGCCTCGATCCCCTCATCGAGGTCGCCGGCGCCGGAGACGCGCTTGATCTGCTCGAGCGCGAGCGGCGCCTGGGCGGCGAGCTTGCGCGCCCACAAGAGGGCTGTATCGAGCAGTTCGTGGTCTTCGACGACGCGGTTGGCGAGGCCCATCTCGAACGCCTCGTCGGCGAGAATCGGGTCCCCGACGAGGTTCATCTCCAGAGCCTTGTTCGAGCCGACCAACCGCGGCAGGCGCTGGGTGCCGCCGAAGCCGGGGATGATTCCGAGCTTGATCTCGGGCTGGCCGAACAGCGCCGAGCGCGCGGCGATCCGCACGTCGCAGGACATCGCGAGCTCGCAGCCGCCGCCGAAGGCGAGGCCGTTGACCGCGGCGATCGTCGCGATCCCCTCGGTCCCCAACTCGCGGAACAGCGCGTGCGCGGTGTGGATCAGCTGCTCGCCGCCGGCCTCGTCCATCGACGTGAAGGCCTTGATGTCGGCGCCGGCGGAGTAGAGGAACGGGTTGGAGGAGGCGATCACCAGAGCGTGCACGCCTGAGGACTTCACGTGCGCCCAGACCTTGCCGAGGTCCTCGATCACCTGCGGGGCGATCGAGTTCATCTGCCCGTTCGCCAGCCACGCGATCGCGACGCCGTCCGGGCGCGTCTCGAGCTTGATCACCTCGGCGGGCTGCTCGGCGTCGGGCTGGGGGTAGGCGTAGAAGCCCTGGCCGCTGGACTGGCCGAGACGGCCCTGGGCGACGAGGCGGCGCAGGATCGTCGGCGGGTTGAAGCGCTCGCCGTGGCGCTCGGCGGCGTTCTCGAGGCGCTCGAGGATCTTGTCGAGACCTTCGACGTCGGCCTTCATGAACGGCGGCAACAGGCCCCGGCGGGGGTCGAGGCCGGCGCCGGCCATCATCCCGAAGTCGATGTCGCGGTGGGTGGCGATGCCCTCCTCGAGCACGAGGCAGGCCTCGACGAACGTCTTCAACGACAGCAGTTCGACCAGCTCGGCCACGTCGGGCTCTCCGTCGCCCTCGATGTTCGGCTCGCCGTCGTGGTAGAAGCCCTCGCCGCCGGTCTTCGCGCCGAGCCTGCCCTCGCCGACGAGGCGCTGCATGCCCTTGGGGACGTAGAAGCGCTCGTCGCCGTAGGACTCGGCGAGGTGCTCGGCTACGTGCAGGACGGTGTCGAGGCCGAGCAGGTCGACCAGGTAGTAGGGGCCGATCGGGACGACGCCCGCGGCACCGACGCCCGCGTCGATCTGCTTGATCGACAGCTTCTTCTCCTCCTGCTCGCGCCAGACCTCTGAGATGCCCGCGTTGAGGATCCTGTTGACGACGAAGCCGGGGACCTCCGCGCAGGTGATCGGCTGCTTGCGGATCGCCTGGGCGAAGGTGACGGCCGCTGCGACGGTCTCCGCCGCGGTCTCCTCGCCCTCGACGATCTCGATCAGGGGCATGATCGAGGCGGGGTAGAAGTAGTGGAAGCCGACGACCTTCTCCGGGCGCAGCGTCGCTTCGCCGATCTCCGTGATCGACAGCGAGGAGGTGTTCGAGGCGAGGATCGCGTGGCCGGGCGTGGCGGCGTCGAGCTCGGCGAACACGGCCTGCTTGATCTCGATCTTCTCGGGCACGGCCTCGATCACGAAGTCGACGTCGCCGAAGTCCGCGTAGGAGGTCGTGCCGTCGATCCGGCCGAGCACCTCGGCGATCTGCGCCTCGCCCTGCTCCTCGGTGAGCTTGCCCTTCTCGACGAGCTTGCCGACCTGGCCGGATGTGACGCCCAGGGCCTCGTCGAGGCCCGCCTGCACGAGCGCGTCGTCGATGTCCTTCAGCACCACGGGGATCCCGGCGGCCGCGATCGTCTGGGCGATCTGACCGCCCATCGTCCCGGCGCCCACGACAGCAGCCTTGAATACGAACATCGATTGTCTCCTCTGGAAGGGTCTGCGCTTACGGTCGCGCGGAGCCTAGCGTGCCGGCGTCCGCGGCAGGATCTGGGACCCCCCCGCCGACAATTCCGCCGGTCCAGTCCGCCAGGAACGCATCGCAGGCCGCCGCGTCGAGCGGGCGGGCGAACAGGAAGCCCTGGCCCGAGTCGCAGTTCTCTTCCTTCAGCAGCGCGAGCTCGCGCGACTGCTCGATGCCCTCCGCGAGCGTCTCGATCGAGAGCGACTTGCCGAGCTGCACGAGCGTGCGGATCAGGGTGTCGCCTTCGGGGTCCTGGGAGACGCGCGAGATGAACGAGCGGTCGATCTTCAGCGCGTCGACGGGGAAGCGCTGCAGGTAGGCGAGCGACGAGTAGCCGGTGCCGAAGTCGTCGATCGCGACCCGCACGCCGAGCTCCTTGATCGCGACGAGCCGCCGCGCGGTCTCATCGGCGTTTGACATCAAGGTCGTCTCGGTGATCTCGAGCGTCAGCGCGCCCGGGTCCAGGCCGCTGTCGGCGAGTGCCCCGCGCACCTCCTCGACGAACGCGTCGGTGTCGAGCTGGCGGGCGGAGACGTTCACGGCGATGCCGACGAGGTGACCGTCGCGCCGCCAGCTCGCGCCTTGCCGGCAGGCCTCGCGCAGCACCCACGCGCCGACCTCGCAGATCAGGCCGGTCTCTTCGAGCAGCGGAATGAAGTCATCGGGCTGCACGATCCCGCGGACCGGGCTGCGCCAGCGGATCAGCGCCTCCATTCCGGTCGGGGTCATCTCCCGCAGGTCGAAGGTCGGCTGGTAGACGAGGAAGAACTCGTCGTTCTCGAAGGCGACGCGCAGGTCCATCTCGAGCTCCATGCGGCTCTGCACCGCGTCCTCCATGCCGGACTCGAACACGACGTAGCGGTTCTTGCCGTCCCACTTCGCGCGGTACATCGCGATGTCGGCGTCGCGCAGCAGCTCTTCGGCGCAGACCCGGTCGCCGGCCGCGATGCCGACGCTCGCGGTGACGGTCAGTCGGGTCTGCTCGGCGCCCTCCAGCTCGAACGGCTGCTTGAGCGCGTCGAGCAGCCGCTCGGCGATCATCTCCGGACCGGAGTCGAGCGCCATCCCTTCGGCGACGATCACAAACTCGTCGCCGCCGAGGCGCCCGAGCGCGTCGATGTCGCGTACGACCCCGTCGAGGCGCGCGGCGACCGCCCGCAGCAGCTCGTCGCCGACGCCGTGGCCGAGCGTGTCGTTGATCGACTTGAAGTTGTCGACGTCGACGAACAGCGCCGCGACCGGCGTCTTCGAGCGTCGCGAGCGCACGAGCATCTGCTCGACGCGGTCGAGGATCAGCGTGCGGTTCGGGAGCCCGGTGAGGGCGTCGTGGGTCGCGAGAAAGGCGAGCTCCTCCTGACGGCGCGTGAGCTCCTCGTGGGAGCGCCGGCGCTCGGACTCGAAGGACTGGCACATCCGTACGAGCGTCACGTCGAGGCTGCGCTTGAGCATCCCGAGCGCCCAGGCGAGCACCTCCTCCGGGACCTCCATCTGGACCGCCGTCTCGCAGAGGATCTCGTCGACCGCGTCCCGCCAGCGCAGGCAGCGCTTGGTCACCTCGTCCAGCGGCGCCTCCCGCTGGGCGGCGAGATGACCGAAGATCCGCCACGACTCGCGACCGACCTCACGCGCCACGTCGGCGCCCTCGCCGCCCATCCAGCGCGCGACCGCGAGCGTCGAGACAGTCCCGACGCGCACGAAGCTCTCTTCGACGACCGCGTCGAGCGTCGGTCCCGAATCGACCGAGCGGCGGCGGATTCCCTCGACAACGTCGTCGCTGCGGGCGCTCAGCGCCTCGCCGAGGCGCCGCAGTTGCGCGGCGTCGACCGGGGCCGCATCCGCCGCGTCACCGGCCCGCTCGCGTGGCACCTTCCCCGGGGAGGGCGCCCGCCGGTGCGTCGACGCTGCCGCGGCGACATCGATCTGTACCTCTCCCCGACCCATGGTCGAGCGGATCGGCAGATCGTAAGTTTTCCTTTAACTTCGACTGAGAAATGTAAACGTGACGTCTATCCGGGACCCGGCGGCACATGTGCCGCCGGGCGGTGCCGCATGCGGCATCGCCCCCATACATCCACAATTCACAACCCGCCCACGGACTCAGGCGGGAACGGCCGCGGGCTCCTCGACGCGACGGGGGAGCAGCGTTTCGCGCGCGATCACGAGGCGCTGGATCTGCGAGGTGCCCTCGTAGAGCTGCATGATCTTCGCGTCGCGGAACAGCTTCTCGACGGGGTACTCCTTGATGAAGCCGTAGCCGCCGTAGACCTGGACCGCGTCGGTCGCGATTTTCATCGCGGCGTCGGCGGCAAAGCGCTTGGCGTGCGAGGAGACGAGCGTGTTGCGTTCGCCGTTGTCGAGCATCGTCGCGCCCTTCCACGTCAACAGGCGGGCGGCCTCGATTTCGGTCGCCATGTCGGCGATCATGAACTGGATCGCCTGGTGCATCGCGATCGGCACGCCGAACTGGACGCGTTCCTTGGAGTAGTCGGTCGCGAACTCGAAGGCCGCGCGGGCGATGCCCGTCGCCATCGCCGCGACGCCCGGCCGCGTGCGATCGAGCGTCATCATCGCGAGCTTGAAGCCGGCGTTTTCCTCGGCGAGCAGGTTCTCGGCCGGGACCTCGACGTCGTTGAAGGAGATCGTCGCCGTGTTCGAGGCGCGCTGGCCGAGCTTGTCCTCCTTCTTGTCGACGACCACGCCCCAGTCGCGCTCGACCACGAACGCGCTGATGCCGCGGTGGCCAGCGTCTTTGTCGGTCTTCGCGTAGACGGTGTAGTAGTCGGCGTAGCCGCCGTTGGTGATGAAGCACTTCGAGCCGTTGATCACGTACTTGTCGCCCTGCTTGACGGCCGTCGTGCGCATCCCCGAGACGTCGGAGCCCGCGTCGGGCTCGGTCAGGCAGAAGGAGGCGAGCTTCGGGGCCTCGGTGAGCATGCCCAGGTACTTCTTCTTCGTCTCCTCGGAGCCTCCGAGCATGATCGGCGCGGTCGCCAGGCCATTGCAGCCGAGCGAGGTCTGAATGCCGGAACAGCCCCACGAGAGCTCCTCCTCGATCAGACAGCCGTCGAGGTATCCCGCCCCGGCGCCGCCGTACTCCTCGGGGATGTGCGAGTTCATCAGGCCGACGTCCCAGGCCTTCTCGATGATGTCCTTCGGCCAGGTCCCGTCCTTGTCGTACTCCCACGCGACGGGGCGGATCTCCTTCTCGGCGAAATCGTGCGCCATCTCGCGCAGGTTCTTCTGCTCGTCTGTGAGCGTGAAATCGACCATGGTCTGCGTGCTCTCCTAGGGGCGGGCGCGGGTTTGGGCCATCGCGCGGGAATAGATTGACTGGTCAGTCAACCGCAAAGGGTAGCGAAGGGACCGGACCCACTCAACTACGCAACAATCATGTGATGATGGTGGGACTCCTCAGGGTTGAAGTAGTTGGAGTGGTGGACCTGTCGCTGGTCCCGCTCGTCGTGTTCGGAGCGGTCGCCGTCTCGGTCGTGATGTCGATCGTGTTCCTCGTCAGCGGCGAAAACGTCTACGACCAGATCGGCCAGGGCGGGATGACCCGCGACAGCGAAGCCCCGCCGGAGGAGGCGCTCATGTCCGCGCCCGCGCAGGCGGCGCCGCCACTGAGCTCCGCCGTGGCCCGCGCCGAGCAGGAGCGGGAGGTGCGCCAAATGCTCGGCGCGCGCAGCGCGCGGATGGTCGCCAGGGGAGAGCCGGCGCTCGACATCGACGCAGAGGTCGCCAAGCTGCTCGCGCCGGCGGACGCGGCCGCGGGGGCAGCCGGCGGTCACGACCGGGAGCTCGAAGCGGAGGTGCGCGAACTCGTCCTCGCGAAGAACGAACGCCGCGTGCGCCGCGGCCTCGAGCCCCTGGATGTCGCCGCGGAGGTGCGGCGCACCCTTGCCGAGCTCACTCCCTGAGCACGCGACTGCACGGTCGGATATAAACGCGGAATGGCCGAGCCACGCAGATACGAGCTCGACGAGCTGAGCATCCGGCCGGGGACCTATTTCAACCCCCAGACCGAGGTCGTGCTGATCGTCGACGACTCGCCCGACGTCGACCACGAGATCTTCGACGACGTCGAGCCCGGCGAGGGCGCCGACTGGGTGCTGATCTCCGACGAGGCACCGGTCGACGAGCACCGCCGCGACGAGCTGATCGAGAGCTTCCAGGCGACCTACCACCCCGCGGGCGAGTTCGTCGTCGCCGGCGAAGCCGACGACGAGGACGACGTCGAGAATGAGGAGCTCGAACCGGACGAGGAGATCGACGAGCTCGATTAGCCGGCCTGAAGTAGGACAGGACGGCGCAACTACCTTGTGCCGGGGCGTGTTTCGGGGGCTGCAATGGGCCCTGCAGAGTCGATCGAAATCGTGCGTAGGATGCGCGCCGTGCGCGTCCCCCATCCGCGGGCGCTCGCCCCCGTCGCGCTCGTCGCCGTGTTGAGCGTGTTGCTCGTGGGCGGCACCGCCACGACACCCGCCGCCCTCGCCGGCAGGCCGATCGCGGTCGCAGCTCGCTCGGCAAGCGCCCTGGGGCCGGCTCGCATACCCACGCGCGCCCGTATCGCGGCCCACGCTCACACGGCGGCCAGCCACGGCCCGACCGTCACCGCCGCGCTCGCGAGCCTGCGGCGCAGCGGCGCGATCACGCCCGCCGTGTACCAGAAGGACTACGCGGCCTACCTCGCCGCCGTCAACTCGCTGAAGAAGCTCGGCGGCACGCGGCGCAACGAACTCGGCGCGGTCGTCGCGAACGTGCGGGCGATCGCCGCCGCCGGTGGGTTCATCCCCTCGCGGCTGGGAGCGCTGTTCCTCACCCTCGAACGCAACCGCACGTGGTGGACGAGCGGCTCGCTGCTGGCCTCGCGGGTGCGCATCAGCTTCCCCGGCTCAGAGCTCGTCTGGGAGTACTACGCCGGCCAGGGGATCGAGATCCAGTGGCTCGGCACCTTCGGCGAGGGGAACGGCTATTACTCGGGCGGCCAGAACAACAACCTCAAGCAGCTCGTCTCCGAACTGATCCCGCTCGCGACCGCTCGCGCCGGGGGGATCGCTTGGGAGTACATGTTCCAGTTCGACGGCGGCAAGCCGCCGTGGACGAGCGGGCTCTCGCAGGGCACCGCCCTGCAGGTGCTCTCGCGCGACTACTCGCGCTTCAAAGAACCGGCCGTCCTCAAAGCCGCCCAGGAAGCGCTCGGGATCTTCAAAACCCCGCCGCCGTCCGGCGTGCGCGTCGCGAGCTCGTTCGGGGCGCACTACCTCGAGTACACCTACGCCCCCACCGACCGCATCCTCAACGGCGAACTCCAGGCGCTCGTCGGGCTCTACGACTACACCTCGCTCACCAAAGACCCGGCCGGCCTCGCGCTGTTCGAAGCCGGCGACGCCGAAGAGCGCGTGCGCACCCCGCTCTACAACACCGGCTACTGGTCGATGTACGACCAGTACGGCGAATCGGACCTCAACTACCACGAACTGCTCACCGAATTCCTCCAGCACCTGTGCGAACGCACGCGCAAAGGCGAGCCGCTCGCGACCACGCCCGCTCCCGCTCCCGCTCCGGCGACGCCGACCACGCCGACGACACCCACGACACCGCCCGCCGGGGGGACACCCGGGGGCACGACGGGAACAGGCGGAACCACAGGCGGCGCGAGTGCGGCGCGCTACACCGCGCGCGCGGCCTCGACGACCACGACCCCGGCCACAGCGCAGATCGCGGGCGATCAGATCTACTGCACGACCGCCGAAGCCTTCACCGCCGACGAGCACACGCCGCCGAAGATCGCGCTGCTGACGACAAAGCTTCCGACGAGCGCCCGCGCCGGCGTGCAGCTGTCGCTGTCGAAGGTCGCGACCGTCCACCTGACCGTCCGCCTCGGCGGTACGGTCGTCTACAGCAACAGCGCGACCGTCGAACGCGGCAAGCCGAAGCTGCTCTGGCCCACGCCGTCGAAGGGCGGCTCCTACACGGTCACGCTGACCGCGACCGACCTCGCCGGCAACTTCGCGACCGCCAGCGGCACGATCACCGTCGCGAAGGGCGCGTAGGCGCACTGAGACCAACCGGGGCCCTGTATCGGATCCCAACCCGCCCAGGCGACCCTAGACTGCGGTGCATGACACGACTGAGCAGCGCCTGGCGCGCGTTGACGCCCGATCAGCGCCTCGCGGGCGCCGCCTCGACGGCGCTGTTCGTGACGATGTTCCTGCCCTGGTACCAGCAGAACGCGGTCGTCAACGCCCCCCGCGCGGCGCCCCTGCAGAGCCGCAACCTGAACGCGTTCCAGGTCTTCTCGTTCGTCGAGGCCGCCGTCCTGCTCGTCGCCGTGGCCATGCTCTACCTGCTGTTCGCGCGCGGCGAGCGGCGCTCCTTCCAGCTCCCCGGCGGCGACGGCACGGTCGTGTTCGCGGCCGGGATCTGGGTGGCGCTGCTCTTGATCCTGCGCCTGTTCGACAAGCCGGGGATCACGACCCACGGCGTCGCCGCGAACGTCGGCATCCAGTGGGGCATCTTCTTCGCGCTCGCGGCCGCCGGCCTGCTCGCCGTCACAGGCTCGCGGATGCGCGCAAGCGCGCGACCGGAACCGCCGCTGCTGCGCAGACCCCGGCGAGGCGAGTCCCCGCGCCGACCCGATCTGCCGACTGCCCCCCGGACGGGTCGTTCGGGACCTCCCGACCAAGCTTCGCTCGCTCACGAGCGGGAGGAGACGTGGTTGGG
>DATKRX010000087.1:0-13230 GCA_035531915.1 Gaiellaceae bacterium
ATGACGTGATCGCCACGCTCGCGACCCGGGCCGATCAGGCCGGCCTTCGCACCTGCGTCGTCTCGACCGATCGTGACGCCTTCCAGCTCTGCTCGGACAACGTCTGCCTGATGATGACCCCGCGCGGTGTCGCCGACGTGCAGGTCTACACCCCGGCGCGGGTCGAGGCCCGCTACGGCGTGCGGCCCGACCAGGTGCCCGATTTCATCGGCCTCAAGGGCGACACATCGGACAACATCCCGGGTGTACCCGGCATCGGCGACAAGACGGCCGGCCAGCTGATCGGGCAGTACGGCTCGCTCGAGGCGGTGATCGAGCACGCGGCCGAGCTCTCGCCGGCGCGCTCGCGGGCGATCGTGGAGAACGCCGAGCAGGCGCGCGTCTCCAGGGAGCTCGCGACAATGCGCCGCGATCTGGAGCTCGACTTCGACCTCGACGGGCTCGTGCTGGAGCCGCCCGACCGCTCGAAGCTGAAGGAGTTCTTCCGCCGGTTCGAGTTTCGCGGTCTGCTCGCGCGGATCGACACGCTCGACGAGGCGCTGCCCGCCGCACCGGTCGAGGTGACCGGCGTCCCCGTGCACTGGCGCGAAGGCGAGCTCCTGCTCTCCGGTCGGGTCGGCTTTGCCGCCGCGGCCGGGCGCGGCGCGGTCGCGACCGCCGAGGGTGTCGTGATCGGCCCACGCCCGGCGCGCGCCGAGGGAGAGCTGGTCGTGCACGATGCGAAGTCGCTCGGCGTCGATGCTGCCGACGACACGCTGCTTGCCGCCTACCTGATCGATCCTGCTCGCTCGACCTACGAGCTCTCCGACCTCGCGGCGGAGTACGGCATCGAGCTCCTGCCCGAGCCGGCCGCCGAGGAGGAAACGGCGGCGCTCGTCACGGCGGCCGAGTTGCCGCGCCGGCTCGTCGAGCCGCTACTTGCCCGGCTCGAGGAGCGGAACCTGACCACGCTCTACCGCGAGATCGAGCTGCCGCTGACCCGGGTGCTCGCCGACATGGAGCGCACCGGCGTGAAGATCGACGTCTACCGCATGGGCGAGATCACCGCCCGGCTTGACGAGCGAGTGAGCGAGCTCGAGGCGCTCGCCTACGAGCTCGGCGAGGAGGAGTTCATGCTCGGCTCGACCCAGCAGGTTGGCCGCGTACTGTTCGAGAAGCTCGGTCTCGCCTCCGGGCGCAAGGGCAAGACGGGCTACTCGACCGATGCGAAGGTGCTCCGCGGGATCCGCGGGGAGCACGCGATCGTCCCGGTGATCGAGGAGTGGCGGGAGCTCTCGAAGCTCCTCAACACCTACCTGCGGCCGCTCCCGGCGCTGATCGACGAGCGGACGGGGCGCCTCCACACGACGATCAACCAGACGGTCGCCTCGACCGGACGGCTCTCGACCACGAGCCCGAACCTCCAGTCGATCCCGATCCGCACCGAGCTTGGGAAGGAGATCCGCTCCGCATTCATCGCCGAGGAGGGCGCGAAGCTCCTGTCGGCCGACTACTCCCAGATCGAGCTGCGGATCCTCGCGCACCTCTCGGGAGAGCCCAAGTTGAAGGAGGCGTTCGCCCGCGGCGAGGACATCCACCGGGCAACCGCTGCCGAGGTGCTCGGCAAGGATCCGGCGACCCTGACGAGCGGCGAGCGCGCGATCGCGAAGATGATCAACTTCGGCATCTCCTACGGTCTGACCTCGTACGGGCTCGCCGACAACCTCGACATCCCGCGCGAGCAGGCGCAGGCCTACATCGACACCTACCGCGCCCGCTTCCCGCACGTCCAGGATTTCACTGCACGCTTGATCGAGCAGGCGGCTCGCGACGGGTACGTGACGACGCTGCTCGGACGCCGCCGGCTCGTGCCCGAGCTTCGCGCCTCGAACTGGAACGTCAGGCAAGGCGGCGAGCGGATCGCGATCAACTTCCCGATGCAAGGCTCGAACGCGGACATCATCAAGGTGGCGATGATCCGCATCCATGAGCGCCTGCGCTCGGAGGGGCGGGCCGCGAAGCTCGTGCTGCAGGTGCACGACGAACTCCTGCTCGAGGTTCCCGACGCCGAGGTGAGAGAGGTGCGCGAGCTCGTACGCGCCGAGATGGTCGGCGCCTACGACCTCGACCCGAAGCTTGCGGTCGACGTCGGGAGCGGCGAAAACTGGGCCGAAGCCAAGTCCTGAGCGGCCGAAATCGGCTGCTCACGCGGGCGAGCTATACTTCGCGACCGCTTTGGCTACCACCGACCTCATGGAACAAGAACCCGGCGTTTGGGTCACCGGCCCGGACGGCTCGCTGATCCCCGATTACGAGTCGACCTTCCCCGAGATCAACGAAGGCGAGGTTGTCCACGGCACCGTCGTGCGGGTCGACAAGGACGAGGTCCTCGTCGACATCGGCTACAAGTCGGAGGGTGTGATCCCGGTCGCGGAGCTCTCGATCCGCCGTTCGGTCAACCCCGCCGACGAGGTTTCGCTGGGCGATGAGATCGACGCGCTCGTTCTCACCAAGGAGGACGCCGAAGGTCGCCTGATCCTGTCCAAGAAGCGCGCACGATTCGAGCTCGCGTGGAAGAACATCGAGCGCGCCGCGGAATCAGGCGAGCCGGTGGACGGCCGCGTGATCGAGGTCGTCAAGGGCGGCCTGATCCTCGACCTCGGCGTACGCGGCTTCCTTCCCGCATCGCTGGTCGACATCCGACGCGTCCAGGATCTCGACGAGTTCCTAGGCCAGGAGCTCCGCTGCAAGGTGATCGAGCTCAACCGGCCGCGCAACAACGTCGTCCTCTCGCGCCGCGCGGTCCTCGAGGAGGAGCGCAAGGAGCAGCGCCAGCAGATCCTCGACCGCCTCCAGCCCGGCAACGTGGTCGAGGGCCAGATCTCGAACATCGTCGACTTCGGCGCCTTCGTCGACCTCGACGGCATGGACGGTCTGATCCACATCTCCGAGCTCTCCTGGTCGCACGTCAACCATCCGTCCGAGATCCTCGAGATCGGGCAGACGGTTCAGGTCAAGGTGCTCGATATCGACCGCGACCGCCAGCGCATCTCGCTCGGTCTCAAGCAAACCCAGAACGACCCGTGGCAGCAGGTGCTCGAGAGCTACCACGAAAACGACGTGGTCGAGGGGCGCGTGACGAAGGTCGTCACCTTCGGCGCGTTCGTCGAGATCCTCCCCGGCGTCGAGGGGCTCGTGCACATCTCCGAGCTCGCCCAGCACCACGTCGAGAACCCGCGCGAGGTCGTCTCGCAGGGCCAGGCGGTGAACGTGAAGGTGATCGAGATCGACGGTGAGCGCCGGCGGCTCTCCCTCTCGCTCAAGCGCGTCGAGCCGGACGACCCCGTCCAGCCCCGCGCCGACGGTGGCGAGTCCGTCCACCTGCACCCGAACCTCGACCTCTCGGGTGTCGTCGATGACGAGGTTCCCGCTGCCTACGCCGAGCTCGGCGAGGAGCCGGCGGTCGCCGCGGAGGACGAGGCCGATGAGGTCAACGAGGCCGATGAGGTCGCCGAGGTCGATGAGAACGAGGTCGAGGCAGCGGCCGAAGTTGAGGCCGAGGTCGAGGCAGCGGCCCAGGCCGAGCCCGAGGCCGCAGTCGAGGCAGCGGCCGAAGTCGAGCCCGAGGCCGAAGTCGAGCCCGAGGCCGCAGTCGAGCCCGAGGCCGCAGTCGAGCCCGAGGCGGACACCGCCGAACCCGAGGCCGCGGTGAAGCCCGTAGCGGACGACTCGGCAACGGCTTCCGACGCTGCACCCTCTGCCGTAGAGGAGTGACCCGACCCGTCGCCGTCGCCATCACCGGCGGCATCGGAGCGGGGAAGAGCGAGGCGCTGGCCGCGTTCGCGCGGCGGGGTGCGGCAACGGTCTCGAGCGATGAGATCGTCCATGAGTTGCTGCGCCGCGACGAGGTCCGCGAGCAGCTGGTCGAGCGGTTCGGGAACGGCGTCGTCGGCCCGGACGGGAGCCTCGATCGGGGCGCGATCGCGACGGTCGTCTTCAACGACCCCGAGGCGCTCGCCTGGCTGGAGGCGCTGCTGCATCCGCTGGTCGCGGCCGAGTACCTGCTCTGGCGGGAGCAGCTCGCCGGGCTCCCGAATCCGCCAGGGGTCTGCGTGACCGAGGTGCCGCTTCTCTACGAGACCGACGCGGCGGGCCGGTTCGACAAGGTGGTCGTGATCACGGCGCCCGCCGGCGTGCGCCGCGCACGCTCCGAGGCCGCGGTGGAGGCGCGCGAGCGGCTGCTCCTGCCGGACGAGGAGAAGGCAGCTCGGGCCGACTACGTCTATCTCAACACCGGCTCCCTGACCGAGTTGGAGGAGTTCGTCGGGTCGGTCGTGAACGATTTAACCGGATGAGACGATTTGGCCTCGCAGCCGGTGTCCTCGTGGTCGTCCTCGTCGGCATCGCTGCCTACGTGATCGAGACGAGCCCGCCGTGGTACGAGCGGCTGCGCTACCCGCTCCACTACAGCGGGATCGTGCGCGAGCGTGCCCGCGCCGAAGGGCTCGACCCGGCACTGCTTGCGGCGGTGATCTACCAGGAGTCGAGGTTCCGCCCGCGAGCGGTGTCCTCGTCGGGCGCGATCGGGCTGATGCAGCTGACGCCGTCGACCGCGGAGGGAATCGCGCTGCGCACCGGTGGGACGTCGTTTCACGTGAGCGACCTCACCGACCCGGAGATCAACATCCGCTACGGCACCTGGTACCTGCACGACCTGTTCACCAAGTACGGCTCCTTGCCGCTTGTGCTCGCCGCCTACAACGCGGGCCAGGGCAACGTCGACCGCTGGCGCAAGGCAGGGGAGGGGATCCAGTTCCCGGAGACGCGGGCCTACGTTTCGCAGGTCGAGCAGCTCGAGAGCGTCTATCGCGACGCCTGGAGCGCGCAGCTCTACTCGACCCCATGAGCCTCGGCCGTGTGAGCTTCGATTTCGCCGGCGAGCAGGCGAAGAACGCAACGAGCCTCGATGCTGTGCATCTCTCGGCGAGGAGCTCATCGCCTCAGGCCGTGACCTGGCCTGGAGCGCACTCGGCTGCGCCTGACCGGCAGGGTTGAGCGACGGATGCGGGTCTCGGCGAAAGCGGACTACGCGGTCAGGGCGATGGTCGAGCTCGCCGCTGCGGGCGAGGGCCCGATCAAGGCCGAGCGGATCTCGCAGGGGCAGGAGATCCCGATCAAGTTCCTCGAGAACATCATGTCCGACCTCCGGAACGCCGGCCTCGTCCGCAGCCAGCGCGGGATCGACGGCGGCTACTGGCTCGCCCGTCCCGCAGCCGAGATCGACCTCGCCCAGGTGATTCGCGCCGTTGACGGCCCGCTCGCGAACGTCCGCGGCCACCGCTCCGAGGAGGTCTCCTACGCGGGCAGCGCCGAGCCGCTCCGCGAGGTGTGGGTTGCCGTCCGGGCGAGTCTTCGCCGGGTGCTCGAAGCGGTCACGCTCGCCGACATCGTGAGCGGAGAGCTACCGGTGGAGGTGAGCGAACTGACCTCCGACACGGAGGCCTGGCGCCCCCATTGAGCCGGCATCACGTCCTCCCGCGGGCCCGGAGGTTCAGGTGTTGCGCGCGGGCCGACAGGGGAGGCCGATGTTGTCGGAAACCGAGATCTGCCCGATGAAGATCCCGCCGATCCGGCTGCCCTCCGACGCCGCGAGGGTGTCCAGATCGCCCGGTATCGAGGAGTGGCCGCGGGCACGCAGCTCGGCATCGGCGTATCCGCCCGGCGGGACACAGACATCGACCGTCACGTGCTGGGTGAGGTAGGTCGCCTCGCCGCGCCAGTGGTCGAGGCTCGAGGTGATCGTGACCGGCCACGTGGTGTTGTTGTCAGGGCCTCGGAAGCCGAACGTGAGACTTAGCCGCACCGCCCGGCGGACGCCGCGTACGGCGAAGACGCGGACGCGGGTGGTCACACCCGGCTTCGTCCAGCCGTCGTCGTAGAGCCCGAAGGAGATCCAAGCGGCGTGCCAGGGCTGGTCTGCGCGGATCAGCATCACCTCCGTCTGCGCCACGATGGGGCCGGCGATGCGCGCGCGGGTGTCCTGGTCTGCCTGGATCACCCAGGGACTCGGCGAGACGCTCGAGGCCCCCGTGGTCGGGTCGAAGCTGGCGTCGAGCTTCGGGAACGTCTGATTCGTGAACGTGAATGTGTTGGAGGGCTGGAACATCACCTCGCGGTCGACCGACTTGTTCCAGAACTCGTAGTCGCGCCACACGCGCTGGTTGACGAAGTAGGCATCGGAGACCGGATAGGGCACGATCGCCACGTTCGCTCCCGTGCCGACCAGCTGATCGATCACGCTGAACGCGGCGCCGGCGCTGCTTGTGAGCGGGCGGTCAGAGGTGCCGTTCGGGCTCAAGAAGTCGATGAAGAGCTGGCTCGTGAGATACGGGAACGCGACGAGCGAAAGGGCCGACAAGAGCACGGCGAACACGCGCCGTGAGAGGAAGCGCTGTGCGCCGACGAAGAACACGGTGGAGAGAACGGTCGCGCCGACGAGCAGGACGCGGGCGTTCGTCACCGAGGTGGAACTCGCGACCAGCGAGGGATAGAAGGATCGGATTGGCTCGTCCGAGTTGATCGTCGCGTCGGGCGTTGCCGGGATCGGGCCGACCACGAAGCCGATCAGCAAGGCCGCGGCGGGAACGAGAAGCGCGAGCCGCGGGCGCCTCGCATCACCGAGAGCGCAGGCGAACCCGACGAGCACCACGGGGACGAGGTAGATCAGGTAGCGGTCGAGTACCTCGCCGCTGACGAATCGAAGGTCGAAAACGGTCACTTCGAGCAGCAGCGTGACCGTGGCGGTTGTGCCGAGGCATGCGAATGCCCGCCGCTCTGGATCCTCGGGCGGGCGGACGAGGTTGGCGAGGAGCCAGGCGACGCCGACGACGAATGGCAGGATGCCGACACCGAGCGAGAAGGTGGCGAGGTGCCAGACGATCGACTTCGGGATACCGTGCGGGACGAGGTTGCCGGTCACCGTCTGGCCGTAAACACCGACTGCGTGCCCGAGGCTCCCGGCTGCCGCGAGCACGATCGCAGCGACGACCAGGCCCGCGTAGCTGCGTGCGAGCAGGGGGTGGCGGGTGACGGCGCTGCGGACTGCGTGGCCGATCGCGAGCAGCACGTTTCCGGCGTCGTTTCGAGCGAGCTCGTAGATCAGGACCGCGGCCGGTAGGACGGCGGCGAGCAGCGCGAGCTGGGTCCGCGCGAGGAACGCGAGCAAGATGGCGGCGAGCGCGACCGCATCGCGCCTGCGCGAGGGTGCCACGAGCGCTCGTTGGAAGGCGAGCAGCGTCCACGCGAACATCGGGTAGGCGACCACCTCGTTCATGAGCAGCGACGCGTAGAAGATCCACGGCATGCAGATCGAGAGGAACGCGATGAGGTAGGAGAGCCAAGGAGACGATGTCACCCGGCGGGCGAGGAGATAGACGGGGATGCAAGCCGAGGTCATCAGGAACGCGTTCGCGCCGTGCGCGAGCTGGACGTCGGTGAGGACGCTGCCGAACGCGAACGCCGGCGCGATCAGGATCGGATAGAGCTGGTCGAAGCTGGCTACGAACTGGCCGTGGAGGGTGGGCAACGGCGAGAGCGTCTGCGCCACGCTGATCGCCCGGTGCTCGTTCAGCATCTCGTTCGGCATCGCGAACCAGTCGCGGACGCGGGTTGTGATCGCGGCCAGCGCGACTCCTGAGGCCACCCACATGAGGGCCAGCGGCAGCGGCAGCCCACGCCGGACGAGCTCGAGTCGTCTCACGGCCACGCGAGTCTATCCACCGAGGTGGTCGAGTCTCAGGTTGAAGGTCGTTTGCCGGGTCGGCTTCGCGTAGACGATCTGGCCTCGTTCGAGCTCGAGCCGCTCGGCCTCGTCACGCGTGACCCGGACACGCGCGAGACTCGGTGCGCACGCGCGCGTCGAGAGCTTCGAACGGCTCCTCGAGCAGCAGCACGTCCGGGTCGACGGCGCGAGCCCGCGCGAGCCCCATCCGCTGGCCCGAGAGCCGCGAGGATAGCGGTGCGCGAGCCGGCCGAGCTGGACGAGATCGAGCAGTTGCGCAACCCGTTCGGCGATCTCGGCCTTCGGCCGCCTGCGCGCCCTGAGGCCGAGGGCTACGTTGTCGTGCACCGTCATGTGCTTGAACGCGGCAAAGCAATCCTGATTCGTGCGATCCTCCTCCTTGATCTTTTCCCCTTTGTCCACTGACTTGAGCGACTTTCGCATAAGCGATGCTGATTGCCAGATAACCGTTCGTTGTCGATTGGAGAAGCTGGGAGCTTCGGGCTATCGCTTTCCGCCCTCGACCGGGTTAGACTTGTGGTGAGCGTGAGTAATGCCACTTCGACAACGGCGAGGCTCGACTCCTGGGTTGCGTTTCTCCGCTCGCACTCCGCGATCACGCGGGAGCTGAACGCCGACCTGCTGGCCGCTCACGGGCTCACGCTCAACGACTACGAGGTGATGCTCTATCTCTCGCGGGCCGAGCGGCGGATGATGCGCCGGGTCGATCTCGCCCAGAGCGTCGTCCTCACCGCCTCCGGGATCACGCGCCTCCTCGACGGCCTCGAGCGCTCCGGGTTCGTCGAGAAGCATTCCTGTGCAACCGACGCGCGTGTCTCCTACGCGAAGTTGACCGACGCGGGGCTGCGCAAGCTCCGCGAGGCCGCCGTGACGCACCTCCAGGGCGTCGACGACCTGTTCACGAGCCGCTTCGCGGGTCACGAGCTCGAGTCGCTCGCCGCGCTGCTCGGACGCCTCCCCCTCCGCGGCAAGGACTGCAACGCCGCCGAACCCGCCTGTGAGCCGTAGGCCTCCGCGGCCCGTCTACTGGAGGCCGCTCTATCCGACCCGCTCGATGCGTGAGCGCGCCTTCGCGAAGCGCTCGCTCGAACGCGAGCGGCTGGTGAGCGGCTCGAGCGGGCCCTCGCTCCTCGCCCGCTTACGCGCCCGTCTAGGGCGCAGCTGAGTCGCGCCTCTCGCCGGTCGCCGCGACCGATGCGGCCTGGCCGGGAGCCGCGCGAGCAGCCGGTTAGGATCACAGCGTGCGTGTGACAGGGCGGCGTGACCTGACTGCGTCGCCCGTCGACCATCGCCGATCTCGCCTCGCGGCTTCGGTATCTCTCCGTAACCCGCTGTTTGTGCTGCCGGCGGTCTGGGTGGTGCTCGGGGCGGGCCTCTCGTCGATCACGGGACGGGTGGGGGACTGGTTCGTGATGACCGACGAGCTCCTCTACGAGCGGTTCGCGATCAACAGCGCGCGCTACCTCACGCCGCTCGCGCACCTTCACGGCAAGGTGATCCCGAGCCTCGCCCAGCTCTACCCTTTGCTGATCGCGCCGTTCTACCGCTCGGGGTTCGTGCCGCACGACCTGCACGAGGCGCACCTCTTCAACGCATGGCTGATGTCGTCTGCCTGCATTCCGGCGTTCCTGCTCGCGAGGCGGGTCACGGGGCGCGCCTGGGCGGCATACCTGCTCGCCTTTCTCGCCGTCGTCATGCCGTCGATCGTATACGCGTCGTACCTGCTCACCGAGGCCGCCGGCTACCCGGCGTTCCTCTGGGCGCTCCTTGCAATGCACCTCGCGGTCGCGGCGCCGTCCCCTCGCCACGACGTGCTCGCCCTGCTCGGGATGGCGCTCGCCTTCTTCGCCCGCACCCAGTTCGCGATTCTCGTCGTGATCCTGCCCCTTGCGGTGCTCGCATGCGAGGTCGGAGCTTCAGGGAGCGACCGCCTGTTCGAGCGCATCGGTGGCGGCCTCCGAGCCTCCGTGCGCTGTCACACGGTCCTCGCACCCGTCTACGCCGTTCTGGTGGCGGCCGCGATCGGGCTCCGCATCACCGGGCACCTCGCGAGCGTTCTCGGGATCTATGCCTCCACGCTCGGTGGCGGGCTCCCGCCTCACCTGCTCCGAAGCGTGTTCGAGCACCTGGCCACGGTCGCGCTCGGGATCGGGATCCTGCCGGCGCTCGTCGGGCTCGCCTGGCTGCTGGCCAACCTCGTCCGGCCGGCGGCCAACCGGGAGGCCCATGCATTCGCCTGCCTCGGCGTGCTCACGGCCCTGGTTCTGATCCCGGAGGTGGCGATCTTCGACCTCCGGATCGGCGCGGGCCAGGTCGTGTACGACCGCTACCTCTTCTATCTCGCCCCGGTCTTCCTGCTGGGCGCGCTCTGCGCGCTCTGCGACGAGAAGCGGCCACGGTGGTCGCTGCTCGTGGCGACGATCCTGATCGCCGCCGGATTCGCGCTGAACGACCCGCCCAGGTTCGAGTGGCAGCAATTCGCAACGCTCAGCCCCGACGCACCGATCGCTGTGTTCTACCGGCCGATCGACAGCATCGTCCACGGCCTCGGGCGGGCGCGTGTCGCGCTCGCTCTCACCTCTGTCCTGCTCGCCGCCCTGTTTGCGCTCGCCGCCTGGCGGCTTCGTCCTAGGCTGCTAAACGGGGTCGTGGCTGCCCTGCTCGTCGTGACGATGCCGGTCCAGACCTACTACGTCTTCCACCGGCTGTTCACGGCCACCGACTGGGCGGGGCGGCCGATCACCTACCAAGCCCAGGGGACCCAGGACTGGGTCGACGCCGCGATCGGAACGGGCGCGAGCCTCACCGAGGTGCCGTCCGCCGTTTCCAGCGACTTCTACGTCAACCAGCAGACCTGGCGCGACTTCGAGTTCTGGAACAAGTCCGTCGAGCGGGTGGCCTACTACGACAGCCTCGATTCCTACCGCTACACGGGGAATCTCTTCCCGCAGACCCTCCTTCGGATCGATCCGAAGACTGGCGTGTTCAACGAGTCGCCGACGCCTTGGGTGGCGCAGAGTGCCAAGGACACACGGTTCCAAGTCGCCGGCCGAAGCGACGGAGTCGCCGAGAACATCGTGATCGTCGACGCAGGCGCGAAGTGGCGGGCGGATTGGATGTCGTTCGGGATCTACGACGACGGCTGGACGAAGCCCGGCCAGCCGGTGCGCGTCCGTGTCTTCGCCGCCGCGGGGCAGAAGCACAGCGAGACGAGGACGCTCGCGTTCGCGATCCGGCCTCCCGGAGGTGTCGCGACGAGGCCCGTGAGCATCACCAGCAACCTCGAACACTGGCACGGGGTCGCAACTGCCAGCGGCGCCCTCTTCGCCTACCCCCATGTCTGCGTGCCGGCTCGTGGATACACGGACGTCACGATCGACGTGAACGGGCACTCGACGATCCCCGGAGATCTGAGCAGCCCCACGCCGAACCCCGCCCCGAGACAGGGCGGCGTGTTTCTCGGCGAGCTCGCGCTCGGCAGCGAGATCGGCAAGCCGTGCTGAGAGCGTCTCTGGCGGAGCGCTCGCTCAGCCGAAGAACGTCTTCGCGACCTCGTACCAGGAGTCCGGCACGAGCTTGAGCTCGGCGGTCGCCTCGGTGAGCGGTACGGAGACGATCGCATCGCCGTGCAGTGCCGCCATCTGGCCCCAGTTGCCCGAGGTCACGAGATCGGCGGCCTTGAGGCCGAAGCGCAGCCCGAGCACGCGGTCGCGCGGGGTGGGGGTACCGCCGCGCTGGATGTAGCCGAGGACGGTGGCGCGGGCCTGCATGTTCGTGCGCTTCTCGATCTCCCGGGCGACGGTCTCCCCGATGTTGCGGTTCTCGACCCGGACGTGGCCGAAGTCGTCGACCTCGCCTGCGTCGGAGACGCCGGGAAGCTCGGAGCCCTCGCTCGCGACGATCACCGAGAAGTTCTTGCCGCGCTGCCGGCGACGCTCGACGGCGGCCGCGACGTCGTCGTAGACGACCTGCTGCTCCGGGATCAGGATGTAGTCGGCGCCGCCCGCGATCCCGCTCATCAGCGCGATCCACCCGGCATGCCGCCCCATCGTTTCGACGACGATGATCCGGTTGTGCGACTCGGCGGTCGAGTGGACACGGTCGATCGCCTCGGTCGCGACGTAGACCGCGGTGTCGAAGCCGAAGGTGTAATCGGTACCGTTCAGGTCGTTGTCGATCGTCTTCGGCACGCCGACGACGGGCAGGTTCTCCTCGGAGGCGAGCTTGGCAGCGACCCCGAGCGTGTCCTCTCCGCCGATCGCGACGAGCGCGTCGAGCTGCTCGAAAGTCTTCTTGACCCCCTCGACACCGCCTTCGAGCTTGTGCGGGTTCGTCCGCGAGGTACCGATGATCGTGCCGCCCTTGTGCAGGATCCCGGAGGTCTCCTCCCAGCCGAGCGGCTTCAGGTTCCCGTCGATCATTCCGCGCCAGCCGTTCAGGACGCCGACCGTCTCGTGGCCGTCCCCCCAAAGCCGCCGGCAGACGGCGCGGATCACCGCGTTGAGGCCGGGGCAGTCGCCGCCGCCTGTGAGCATTCCGATCCGCATCGGAGCGCGAGTCTAGCCAGGCGCCGCGGCGGGGTGCCCGCGAACCGTCAGCATCAGGTCGGGATATTGACGGCGCGCGCCGCGTCCAGGAGCAGTGTGACGAGCGAGATCGTCGATCCCGCAAGCGTCAGCTCTCTCGCCTTGCGGGAGAGCGGGCACGATCGCGAGGATCGGCAGGTCGGCGGCGTGAGCCTACGCCTGCCGTCCGTCCACGTCGGAGGCTCGAGTCAGGCCCGGGCGCGTGCGAGTGTACGTCGGGACACCGTCGCCGATGCGGCAAGACCGACGACGGCGGCGGCTGCCGCGGTAGTGGCCAGCAGCAGGCCGGAGGCGAGGCCGAAGTTGATCGCCCGCTGGCGGTCGACCCCGAGTGCGAGCAGCACTGCCGCGGTCGCGCCCACGTTGGCGATCGCTCCGCCGGAGGTGATCGGGATCAGCGAGGCGGCGGCGGAGAGGCAGAGGACGATCAGTGCCAGGGTGGGGGAGAAGCCGGCCCCGAGGGCGGCCAGCAGCAGCATGCTCCCGGTCGCACGGGTTGTCCAGCACCCGAGCAGGAACGCCCACGCGATGATCGCGTCGCGGGTGGTCGCGTCCGGACGGCTCGCGACGCGCTCGACCAGCTTGCGGAGGCGAGCGCGGCGGGCGATGAAGGGCAGGGCGATCAGGTGCCGGCCGGCGACGAGGAGGCCGCAGGCGCCGAACCCGAACAGGACGACCAGGATCAGCGGCACCCGGAAGTTCGAGGAGGTCGCGGCTGTCGCCGAGATCGAGAGCGGCAGGAAGGCGACCGCGTCGACGAGGCCGAGCGAGATGATCGAGAGTGCGATCGCCTCGAGCCCGAGCTTGACTCCGGGCATCCGTCTGAGGGTGGCGACCTTGACCAGGTAGTCGAGGCGGAACGGC
>DATKRX010000088.1:0-3431 GCA_035531915.1 Gaiellaceae bacterium
GCCAGCCGGGCTGCGGGAGGGTTGCACGCTCGGACTGGAGCGCGCGGATCTCCTCGGCGCCGTATGCGTGACGGCGGCGCCGCAGGTCGAGCCAGGTCGATTCGGCTTCGACCCGTGCCTCCGCGGTCGTTTCGATTGCGGGGTACAGCTCGAGCGCCACCTCGCCGATCGCGCGCCCGAGGCGGTCGCGCGCCTCATAGCCGTGCGGGCTTGCGTCGGAGTCACCAAACCACCAGTCGAACGGCGCGAGATCCCCCGCGCAGCCTTGGATGAAGATGCACTCGACGCCGGGGACCGCCGCCTCGACCGTGTCGCGGAGCGGTGCGATGTACTCGGCATCCCACAGGATCGTCGTCCCTCCGACGGTGATCGGGTGCGCCGCGAAGCTGACCAGGGCGGCCAGCGGCTCGCCCCCTGCCGAGTCGACGCGGACGACGGTCACCGAGTCGTCGACAGGGCGCTCGCGGTCAACGCGGTTGCCCGAGAGGCCCGGCGCCCGACCCACCGCGGCGCCGACCCGTGCCGGCTCGAGCCGCCGCCAGGCGGCGTAGACCGCCCCCGCGAGCAGGTCGCCCAGGGATCCCGCGTAGCGTTCGAACTCCGGCACGTCGGGCAAGCCGCCGACCGTCGATCCGCGTGACAGGCTCGGAGCGCTGTGGTTGTGCGAAGCGTGGACGGACACCGCGCTCGGCGGGATCCCGGTGAGCCGGCGGACGTTCTCGCGGACCGTGGCTGTGAGATCGGCTCCGACGAAGACGAGGTCGGTCGCGACGATCGCAGCTGTTCGCTCCCCGTCGGAGAAGACGAGCGCCTGCGCGACCATCGGCTCGCGCGCACCCTGCGCGAGTGCCTTCCGCGCCGCCCAGCAACCGAGCGGTAATCCGAGCGGCGGGGTGATGTCGACCCGCGCGATCCCCGCGGAGAGGCTCACGCCAGCTCTGACACGTCGATCTCACGTCCAACGACCGCCACCTTGTCGCCTTGGTCTGTGGTCGCGATGCCACGGATCGAGCAGACGAAGCCGCCGTTTTGGGCGTGCACCGGCTCGGGCTCACGATCGGGCCGCTCGATGAAGTGGATCCGGCCAAGGAGCCGCCCGGCCTCGACGCGGTCACCGATCTCGACGAGCGTCTCCCAGAGCCCCGATTCCGGCGCGAGCAGGTAGTTCTCCTCGTCGGTCGCCCGGACGATCACCGCGGGCGCGAGACCGAGGCTCTCGCGGGTCTCGACCTCGCCCGGGAGGACGCCGAAGTGGCGGAGCACGTTCGAGAGGCCGCTTGCGGCGATCCGGTGGGTGGGCGCGGTCACCTGGCCGCCGCCGCCGAGCTCGGTCGAGACGACGATCTTGCCCTGCCGCTCGGCCTCGCCCACGAGCAGCCCGCTGCCGGCGATGTCGATGTAGACGAAGTGGACGTCGGTGTTCCAGGCGAGCATGCCGGCCACCATCTGCCGCCGCTGCTCGGGATCGTCGACCCAGTGCATCTCCGACCACGGCGGGCAGATCGACGAGCGCCCGCCGCTGTGCATGTCGACGACGAGCTCGGCGCGCGGGATCAGGAACCGCGTGCAGAAGTCCGCCAGTTGCTCGTCGGGCGGCCCCTCAGGCGAACCGGGGAACGAGCGATTGAGGTTCGCCCCCGAGGGCCAGAGCCTCGTGTAGGCCCGTGACGCATCGGGTGAGGCGCACGGGAGGAGGATCAGCTGGCCGTGCACGTCCTCGGGGCGCGTCGTCCGGGCGAGGTTGAGCGCCGCGATCTGTCCCTCGGGCTCGTCGCCGTGAACGCCCCCGAAGATGACCGCGGTCGGGCCGTTGCCGCCGCGAATCGAGACGATCGGGATGAAGAGATGCGACCAGCCGCTCGTGTTGGTCGAACGCGGCAGCTCGAGGTGGCCGACCTGCTTCCCGGGAGCGTCCAAGTCGATCGTGCAGTGCACCGGGGAACCGTCGCGCATAGCGGATGGCGATTGTAGACAATTCGTTTATAGTCGACAATCGAGGGTGCGAAGGCGCATCTCCCCGCGGCCCAGGAGGATTTTTGTGAAGATCACGGACGTCGAGGCGGTGATCCTTCGGCAACCGGTGCTCGACGAGGGAATCGCCGACGGCAGCCAGGACGATCTGGTCGTGCTCGTCCACACCGACGAGGGCATCACCGGGCTCGGCGAGGTCGACTCCGCTCCCGAGGCGGTACGCGCGATGATCGACGCGCCCGGCTCGCACGCGATCGCGAACAGCCTGCGCGATCTGCTCGTCGGCGAGGACCCGCTCGAGGTCGAGCGCCTCTGGCAGAAGATGTACCGGGGCCTGATCTATGTCGGGCGCCGCGGCATCGCCTTGCACGCGATCAGCGGCATCGACATCGCGCTCTGGGACATCAAGGGGAAGGCGCTCGGCAAGCCGGTGTGCGAGCTGATCGGAACGCCTCGCCGCAGCCGTGTACGCGCCTACGCATCGAGGCTGATGCCCGATACTCCGGGCGAGGTTCGAGAGGCCGTCGGGGCACTGCGCGAGCAGGGCTTCACCGCGGTCAAGCTCGGCTGGGGCCCGCTCGGGGCCGACGCCGAGCTCGACCTCGAGCTGGCGAGGGCAGCCTGCGAGGCCGGCGGCGAGGGCGTGACGATCCTGATCGACGCGGGCCTTGGCTATGTGGCCGATGCGCAGAAGGCGATCGGGGTCGCGCGAGGCCTCGAGGAGCTCGGGGTGTTCTGGCTCGAGGAGCCGTTCGAGCCTGACGAGTACGAGGCCTACGCGGAGCTTGCCGACGCGGTCGAGATCCGAGTCGCCGCCGGCGAGCAGGATACGACGCTCTGGGGCTTCCGGGAGCTGATCGAGCGTGGCCATGTCGACCTCGTCCAACCCGACGTGACGCGCTGTGGCGGAATCACCGAGATGCTGCGGATCGCCGAGTTCGCCGCTGGGCGGGGCGTGGAAACGGTGCCGCACGCCTGGAAGAGCGGCATCATCAAGGCGGCGTCCCTGCACGTGAACGCGGTGCTGCCGGAAGCCCTCTTCCAGGAGTACTGCGTCGCCGAGACGCCGATCAACACGCTGCTCACGCGCGAGCGACTTCCGATCGACTCGGAGGGATTCCTGACCGTACCGACCAGCCCCGGCCTCGGCGTCGAGCTCGACCTCGACGTGCTCGAGCGCTACCGGGTCGACTAGAGAGGCGGAACCGAAGTGGCCACGACCGAACAGAACATCGTTGGCAGCGACCTGGCGGCCCGCGCGGCGCGCGTGATCCCTGGAGGGGTCAACAGCGGGCAGCGCCGGGTGCCCGGCCTCGAAGAGCTCGTGATCGCCGCGACGAGCGGCGCCACGTTCACCGACGGCCGCGGCCGTACCTACACCGACTACCACGCCGCGTTCGGGCCGCCGCTCCTCGGCCACAACGACCCAGACGTCGACGGCGCGGTCGCCGCCGCCGCGA
>DATKRX010000089.1:0-2421 GCA_035531915.1 Gaiellaceae bacterium
GACCTCGCGAGCTGGGGTTCGGAGCCCGGGTCTCCGCTCGGCGCCTTCGTGCCTTTGGTGGTGCCCCTCGACCGTCACGACCTCACCGAGAGCGGCCTGCTGCAGGCGAAGCGCACGACGGCGGCGAGGATGACGGCGGTCGTGCTCGACTTGGAGCGGGAGATGCCGAAGCTGCGCGCCTTCGCGCTCCGACGGTGGCACGAGTCGAAACCTCCGGAGGAGGAGGCCCTCTCACAGCGCCACGAACACCGGCGGGCCTTCTGGGACTGGGCGCTGCTCGAGCTCTTGTGCGCGAGCGGCCTTCGCGTCGAGGAGGCCTGCGAGCTCACGACCTTCGACGTGCTGCGTCGCGAGCTGCGGGACGGCCGGCGCTACTACCTCTTGCACGTGAAGCCCTCGAAGTTCGGCCAGGCCCGCTTCGTCCCGATCGGCGACGTCCTCGGGCGGGTGCTCGCCGAGATCATCCGCGAGGTGAGGGCCTTCTACGGCACCGACGCTGTCCCGTTCTGCGACCGCCGCGACCAGCACGAGAAGGTGCCGCTCCCACGCGCCCCCTATCTCCTCCAGGGCTTCGGGCACCCGAGTGCGATCGGGACGAACACCGTCCGCTACCGGCTCGCGAAGCTCTCCGAGGCGGCGGGGCTGCGGCGCACCGACGGCTCGCCGCTCGTGCTGCGCCCGCACGACTGCCGGCGCGTCTTTGCCTCCGAACAGCTGAACAACAACACGCCCGTCCACGTGATCGCCGCTCTGTTGGGCCACGCGACCCTCGACACGGTCATGGTGTACGCCAAGCTCTACCCGAGCTCGCTCGTCGATGGCTACCGGCAGGCGATGCGCAGCCTCTATGCCGACGTCTACGGACAGGAGGCTCGGCGCGCCCCGAGCGTCGAGGAGTGGACGGCCTTCTCGGCGAGCTGCTCGCTTCGCGACATGGGGACCCACATCTGCGCGCTGCCGACCGGCGAGCACTGCTCACGGGGCCTCGTCTGTCTCGGCTGCGGCCATGCCCAGCCGAAGCGCAGCGCCCTCCCGGTGTTCAAGAGGATGCTGGGGAGCCATGAGCGAGCGCTCGTTCGCGCCCGTCAGGAGGGCGAGCCTGCCGGGCAGATCGCGGCACGCGAGCTCGAGGTCGAGCGGATCGCCAGCGCGATGCGACGGGCGTCCGAGCTCACCGAAGGGGTCGCCGAGGCGCTCGAGGCGGTGTGAGGGTCAGCTCGCCGAGCAGCCGCCCTCATCGGAACCAAGGCCACTCTCCCGAAGAATCTCCCGGGCGCAACCGATCACCCGCGCCGAGGTCCGCCGCACCCCCTCGACATCGCCGCCGGCCCACAGTGCGACATAGGGAAAGGTGTACTCCTCGGTCGAAAGCCCGGCCGCACTGCAGACGAGATACGCGACGGACTCCGCCTCGACCTCGGTGACCCCGCGGCATCCCCGCGCGTACTCACCGCCGTCATGGAGACGGACGTGGGCGAGCTCGTGACAGAGCGACTTGCAGGCCTGGGCCGCCGAGAGGCGCTTCTCGACAACGACCGAACGGGAGTGGAAGTCCGTCGTCGCGTTTGCCGGACGGCAGTCGCCGCGCAGCAGATGGAAGCCGGCCGCCGAGATCTGTGCCGCCAACCGCTCCCAAAGCTCGGCCGGGGCGTCGCCGGCGAGCGGCACCGGCGCGACCTCTTCCAAGGGCTGGCCCACGGTTTGCTCGAGATCGAAGACGTGAACGACTCGGAATCCCCGCAACACCCTCGACCCTTCGGCATCTTCTGCCACTTCCCCATCGCCGCGGCGTGAACGATAAAGGCACGGGGCCAAGATCGCGATGCCGTGCTCCCCGGCCTTCACCCGACGGCCGAGCTTGCGCCAGGTGTTGAAGCCGGCGACATGCGTCGCGTCGGGACGCTGGGCGAGGATCAAGAAGACATTGCTCGGGCTGTAGGTGTGAAAACGGCGAGCGACGTCGAGCATCCGTCGCCAGTCCTCGCCGCTCGTGATCGATGCCACCGCCCGCACGAGACGGTCATGTGACTCTTCGAGTTTGTCGCGGTCCGCCATCAGAAACTCCCTCGTGTGTTGGCCATCGCCAGCAAGGCCTCGCCTTGCTGGCTTGAGAGGCCGCGCGCACGGGCGACGGCGAGGGTCAAGGGACGGGCGGAGCCCGAGCGAGAACCGGAGCGGGGCGGAGGCTCGCAGCGGCCCTCGACGCTCGCCGGCGGCCGTGTGAGAGAACTTCCGCCCTGCGGGACGAAGACGTGAAGCACGACCCCGGAAGATCGGAGGCGGCGCGCGTCACGGACGCGCCGAGCACCACCCACCGGCGGGAGCGAGTCGAAACTTCAGGTGCAACTGCGCGAGTTGGTCAGGTAACATGGCCTCTGACCAGGTCAGATGCTCGAAACTCGGGATAATGGGTCGAAGACG
>DATKRX010000090.1:0-9135 GCA_035531915.1 Gaiellaceae bacterium
GCCGTTGCGCTCCTCCTCGACGCCACGCTCATCCGCACGATCGTCCTCCCGAGCACCCTCGTCCTCCTCGACAGCTTGAGCTGGTACCTCCCGAGCTGGCTGCGCTGGCTCCCAAACGTCGGTGTCGAAGGTTCCGCACACGCACGCTCCAGCGGCGGTGTACTCGGCCAGCAGGCACTCGCCACCCTTTCGCCCCCCGAAGACCTCCCCGCATAGCGGCTCACGCGGCTAGATGGCTGAAGACACTCCAACCCGAGATCGCCCGACCCGAGACCCCAAGAGGCAGCGCGGATCGATCAGGAACTCGTCATGGTTCCTCGAGCCCGACCAGCTCGAGGCAGCCGCCATCGCCTCGTCTTCGGTCCGTTCGCCTGAGCGGCGAACTCGGGCGACGGCGGGTAGCGGCGCTCCTCCAGGAGCATCGTCTCGATCGAGTGCTCGTGCCGCTTCTCGTCAGGCGACATCTACGGCGCGAGATCGTACGGGAAGCTTGTCAGGTTCTCGCCGCCCTCTTCGGTGACGAGCACGAGATCCTCGAGTCGAACGCCGCCGAGGCCCGGCCGGTAGAGGCCCGGCTCGATCGCGATCACGTCGCCCGCGACAAGCGGCTGATGCCCGAGCAGGTTCAGGAACGGCGGCTCGTGCACCTCGAGCCCGACGCCGTGCCCGAGCGCGTGGTGGAAGCCGTGCTCGAGGACCTCGCCTTCCACCTTCGTACGCTGGGTCGGGTGCCCCGCGGCCTCGAAGAGAATGCAGACCGTGTCGTACAGATCCTTCCCGGTCACCCCCGGACGCACGGCGGCGAGCGCGAGCTCGAGCGCCTCCCGGCAGAGCGCGTGCCACTCGGCGATCTCGGCGGGGGGCTCGCCGACGACGAAGGTGCGGGTCATGTCCGCGAAGCACGAGGAAGCGTTGTCGCGCGGCCAGAGGTCGATCACGACCGACTCCCCGGCGCGGATCTCGCCGTTCCCCAGGTGATGGCCGATCGCCGCCTGCGGGCCATGTGAGACGACGAAGAGCTCGGCCGAGCTGCCGTGCTCGAGAAACGCCGCCGAGATCGCCGCCTTGATCCGCTCCGAGCTGAGCGGCGCGCCCTCGAGCTCGAGCACGCCTGCCGCGTTGGGAGCGGAGCTGCGAAGCAGGTCGCGCGCGACCTCCATCCCCGCCTGCGCCGCCTCCTGCGCGCGCCGGATGCCGGCGAGCTCGGCGCCCGACTTCACCCGCCGGCGAGCGACGAACTCGTCCGGACTCGGGACGACCTCGATCCCCCCGGCCCGGAGCAAGTCGGCCGTGAGCACCGGGAAGGATGGCGGCACGAGCGCGCTCTCGACGCCGAACGACCTGACGGCGCGCAGGACGATCTCGTTCAAGAGCTCGAGCTGCGAGCCGCTCGTGCGGCGCAACTCGTCCACGCCGAACTCCTCGAACGGATGCAGCACGAAGCCGCCGATCTCCTCGAGCAGCGGGATCTCGAACGAGACCACCACCAGATGCCGGGCGCCGTCGCGCTCGAGGTAGAGAAACGGGTCGGGGATCCCGAGCGGAACCTCGTGCCGGAGCTCGGGCGAGCGGATCGTGTCTCCGAGCAGCACCACCTCGCCCATAGGGCCACGATATCGCTCGCCCATGTCTCCTGTTGCGGTTAGCTTTCGGAAGTGTCCGAAGCGATCGAACGCGCGCTCGAGCTGAGCGGGCTCTACGACTCCGAGTTGCGCCGGCTCCTACCGCCGGGCGCCGACATCTTCGACGCGCATCTCCACCTCGGCCACGACATCGACGGCATGGTCGGCGACGACGAGCAGCTCGAGCAGGTGATGGCGCGCTACGGGATCTCGCGCGCCTTCATGTTCTGCCTCGACGAGCCCGATCGCCATCCCGGTTTCCGCGCCGCGAACGACCGGACGCTCGCCTTCGCCGAGCGGTCGAACGGGAGGCTGATCCCCTTCGTCCGCCTCGACCTGAACGAGTCGCCGCTCGAGGAGGCCCGGCGCTGCCTCGACGCGGGCGCACGCGGGATCAAGCTGCACCCGCGCGCGCAGCGGTTCGACTCGGCCGACGAGCGGCTTCGGCCGGTGTTCGAGCTCGCGGCGGAGCGGCGCGTCCCGATCCTGATCCACGGGGGGCGCGGCCTGCCGCCGATCGCCGCGGGGCTCGCCGCGCTCGTGGAGCAGAACCCTGAGGCCTCGTTGATCATCGCCCACGGCGGGATCGCCGACCTCGCGCACCTCGCCGAGGCGATGGCGGGCCGCAGGAACGTCGTCTTCGACACCTCGACCTGGAGCGCGGTCGACCTGCTCGACCTGTACAGGAAGGTCCCCCCCGAGCAGGTCGTCTACGCCTCCGACTTCCCCTACGGGCAGCAGCCGGGATCGCTCTTCATCGCGCTCCGTACGGCCCACTTCGCAGGCTTGGGCGAGGAGCAGCTGCGAAACATGCTCGCCGGCACCGCCAACCGCCTCGCCGACGGCAGCGAGCTTCCCGAGCCGACGAGTCCGCTCGGCTCGGGCACGCTCGAGCAGCCGATGCAGCTCGCCCGGATCCACCAGTACCTCTCGATGGCGATGCCGCTGCTCTGGCTGCGCGAGCAGGACACACTCGGCGCGCTCGGGCTCGCGATCAACGCTTGCGCAGAGCGCGACGGGCACGCCGAGGCGGTGGAGCGGATCGGCGAGCTCCTGCGCACGGCGCAGAGGCTCTGGACCGGCCTCCCGGCCCTGACCGACGAGGGCGATCGCTTGACCGCCCTCCGCCTGACGATGCGCCTGATCCACATCGCCGACGTCGAGGCGGTGACGAGTGCTTGAGCTGACGATCAACGGCGGCCGTTACGAGCTCGAGCTGCCGGCCGGCGCATCGCTGGCCGAGCTCTTGCGCGACGAGGTCGGGCTGACCGGGACGAAGAGCGCCTGCGGCGAGGGGCACTGCGGCGCCTGCACGGTGCTCGTCGGCGGGCGTCCGACGCTCTCCTGCATCACGCTCGCCCATCGCGTCGCCGAGGAGGTCACGACGATCGAGGGGCTGCGCGACCACCCGATGGTGGAGGCGTTCGTCCGTGCAGACGCCGTCCAGTGCGGCTTCTGCACGCCGGGCCAGATCGTGAGCGCGGTCGCGCTCGTCGAGGAGATGCCCGCGCCGAGCGCCGAGGAGATCCGCCATCGCATGGCCGGGAACATCTGCCGCTGCGGCACCTATCCCAAGATCGAGGAGGCGATTCGAACGTGGCGCGACTGATCCGCACCGAGACCGAGGTCGAAGGCCGCTTCGAGGAGGTCTGGCTCGTCGTCGAAGAGGACGCTCTCGAGCAGTGGCCCGCCGGGCCGCGCGAGGTCGTCGGCCGGCCCTCGACGCGCGCCGACGGCCTGGGCCGCGCGCGCGGCGAGGTGCTCTTCACGGCCGACCTCCGGCTCCCGGGGATGCTCCAGACGGCCGTGCTCCGCTCACCGCATGCGCGGGCGCGGGTACGGAGGGTCGAGCTCTCGGGCGCGCTGGAAGCGCCCGGCGTCAGGGGCGCAATCGGCCCCGGCGACTGCTCGGCGCTCTCGGAGGAGTGCAGCTACGAGGGCAGTGCGGTCGCGGCCGTCTGCGCGGATACCTTCGAGCAGGCACGCGCGGCCGTCGCACTGATCGCGATCGAATGGGAGGAGCTCGAGCCGCTGCTCGACGCCGACACCGCAGTCGAGCGTGGCGAGGTGCTCGACATCCGCACGAGCAGCCGCGGCGAGCTCGCGCACGGCCTCGCGCAGGCCGACGCGGTCGTCGAGGCGACCTACCGCACCCACACCGTCATGCACAACTCGATGGAGACGCACCAGTCGATCTGCCGCCTGATCGGCGACACGCTCGAGGTGCACACCTCGACGCAGTACATCTGGGGGGTCCGCTCCGAGCTCGCCCGCAGGCTGGGGATGGCGCCCGACAAGGTGCGCGTGGTCTGCGAGTACATGGGCGGAGGCTTCGGCTCCAAGACAAACGCCGACGACTACACCTTCATCGCCGCGGAGCTCGCCAAGCGCACGGGCCGGCCGGTTCGCTGCGCGCTCACACGGCGCGAGGAGAACGTGATCGCCGGCAACCGCAACGCCACCATCCAGCGGCTGGCCGCGGGCGCGCTCGCCGACGGGACGCTGGTCGCGCTGAGCGGCGAGTTCGTGAACGCGGTCGGGGACTCCGGCTGGAACTCGATGGTCGAGGGCCCGATGGAGAAGCTCTACGACTGCGCCAACGTGGCCACCAAGACGAGCGCCGCGAAGCTCAACCTGCCGCCGATGAAGGCGTTCCGGGCGCCCGGGTTCGTCGAGGGGACGTTCGGGCTCGAGTGCCTGCTCGACGAGCTGGCGCGCAAGCTCGACCTCGACCCGCTCGAGCTGCGCCGCCGAAACCACGCCGAGCGGGACCCGGGCGACTCGAACCCCTTCTCGGGCAAGAACCTGCTCGAGTGCTACCGAAGGGCAGAGCCCCACTGGGAGCGCCGCCACGAGGTTCGTGCCCGCTCGACCGAGACGGTGAAGCGCGGCGTCGGGCTCGCCTCGCAGATCTGGTTCGGCGGTGGCGGCCCGCCGAGCTATGCCTGGCTTCGCCTCGGCTCGGACGGGCACGCGACGGTGGTGACCGCGGGCCAGGATGTGGGCACCGGCACCAAGACGGCGCTCGCGCAGATCGCCGCCGAGGAGCTCGGCATCCCGCTCGCGCACGTCACCTTCGCGGTCGGCGACTCCGAGCGCGGGCCGTACGCGACCCTCTCGGCCGGATCCTCGACACTCCCCTCGATGGGCCCGGCGGTGCGCGCGGCCGCAGCCGACGTGCGCGATCAGATCCTCGACCTCGCGGCGCAGCGCTACGAGGTCGAGCTCGAGACGCTGGCGCTCGCGGGCGAGGCGATCGTGCTCGCGGACGGGACCCGCCACCCGCTCGTCGAGCTGGTCGGGGCGCTCGGCAACGGGCAGATCCTCGGCTCGGGCAGCCGAGGCCCGAACCCGGCCGGGATGCAGGTCTACACCTTCGGGGTGCAGGTGGCGGAGGTCGCGGTCGACGTCGAGACGGGCGAGGTGACGGTCGAGCGGGTCGCGGCGATCCACGATGTCGGGCGGGTGATCAACCCGCTCGGGGCCTCGAGCCAGATCGAGGGCGGGATCATCCAGGGGATCGGCCATACGCTGTCGGAAGAACGTCTCACCGATCCGTCCTCGGGGCGGATCCTCACAAGGACGCTCGACTCCTACCGGATGCCGACGATCGCGGACGTCCCCGAGATCGTGGGCGAGCTGCTGGACATCCCGGATTCACAGCTCACGAACCTGGGCTCGAAGGGGCTCGGCGAGCCGCCGATCATCCCGGTGGCGGCGGCGATCGCAAACGCGATCCGCGACGCGACGGGCGCCGATCTGCGCTCGCTGCCGATCACCCGCTCGGAGATGCTCGCGGCGCTCGCCGCAGCCCGGCGGCGTGAGGCGCAGCGGGCGAAAGAGCCGGTCGCCGGATGACGGTCGAGCAGTGGCCCGCCGGGCCGGGCCCGCAGGCCACAGCGGAGCGAGGCACGTGGCGGCTCGAGGTGGCGGCATGAGTGAGCTCCGGATCGTCCGACCGGCGAGCCTCGCGGAGCTCGAGCTCGCGCCCGGCTCCGTGCTGCTCGCCGGCGGCACCGAGGTCGTACCCCAGCTCCGCGACAGGCTGCTCGAAGCGGACACACTGGTCGACATCGCGGCGCTCGTCCCGAAAGGCATCTCCGGCACGCGGATCGGCGCCGGTACGACGCTCGCCGAGCTGGAGGGGAGCACCGAGATCCCAGCGGCGCTCCGCGAAGCGGTCCGCCTTGCCGCCTCGCCGCAGCTCCGCAACATGGGAACGGTCGGCGGGAACCTGCTCCAGTCGACGCGCTGCTGGTACTGGCGGCTCGCCTATCCCTGCCACCTGCACGGCGGCGACCGCTGCCACGCCCGCGAAGGCGAGCATCGCGAGCACGCGATCTTCGCCAACGAGCTCTGCGCCTCCGCCCACCCCTCCGACCTCGCGGCCGCGCTGCTCGCACTCGGCGCGACCGTGCAGACGAACCGGCGCCAGCTCCAGCTCGGCGAGCTCTACCGGGTGCCCACCAAGGCCTCCCGCTCGCTGACCGCGCTCGAGCCGGGCGAGGTCCTGCTCGAGCTCGACGTGCCACCCGCCGAGGCGTCGGTGTACCTGAAGGCGATGGACCGCAAGCGCTGGGCTTTCCCCCTGGTCGGGGTGGCAGCCGCACGGCGCGGCAGCCAGACGCGGGTCGCGCTCGCGGGCGTCGCACCCGTCCCGTGGCTCCTCGCGGGAGCACTCGACGACGCCACGCCGCTTCCGGGCACCGCCTACAAGGTGGAGATCGCCGCGGCGCTCGTGAAACGCGCACTCGCTACGATCGCGGCTGCATGAGGTCGACGAGGTTCCTTGCCGCCGCCGCTTCGGCGATCCTGCTGGCGGCGCTGCTCGCCGGGTGCGGCTCCTCGAAGTCGGCCACGATGACCGGCGGCTTTCCGACCGGGCCGGTCAAGAACGGCTGTGTCGTTCTGCCCTCTGCGCCGAAGATGGGGCCGCACAACGAGAAGGCGCCGACCGGCCTGCTCACGGCAGGGAAACACTACGACGTCACGATCCAGACCAACTGCGGCAGCTTCACGTTCCGGATCGACCAGGCGCAATCGCCGCATGCGTCGGCGTCGTTTGTCGCCCTCGTCAAGGCCGGCTTCTTCGACCGGACGATCTTCCATCGGATCGCCGTCGGGTTCGTGATCCAGGGCGGCGATCCCACGGGCACGGGAACAGGCGGACCGGGTTACGAGACGGTCGACCCGCCGCCCGCATCGGCCGCCTACACCCATGGCATCGTCGCGATGGCGAAGACCCAGCTCCAGGCGCCGGGAACAGCCGGGAGCCAGTTCTTCGTCGTCACCGCGCCGGACGCGGGCCTGCCGGCCGACTACGCAATCATCGGCACCGTCACCAAGGGGCTCGACGTCGTCGATCGGATCGGGAAGCTCGGCAATCCGAGCCAGCAGCCAACGATGGTGGTCGAGCTCGAAAAGGTCACCGTCGCCGAGTCGTAAGGCGCGATGATCTCGGCCGTCGTCCTCGCCGCCGGTGCCGCGACGCGGTTCGGCTCCCCCAAGCAGCTGCTTCTCCTGCCCTACGTCCTCGAGGGGTTGCAGGCGGCGCAGGTGGACGAGGTGGTGATCGTCTCGGGCGCCTATCCGATCGAGGAGAGCGAGTCGCTCTCACTGGACGGGGCGCGCGTGGTCGCGTGCCCCGAGTGGGCGCTCGGGCCGGGGGCGAGCCTCCGCTGCGGGCTCGCGGCGCTCGGCGAGGAGGTCGAGGCCGCGGTCGTCGTCCTCGCCGACGGGCCCTATCTCGACCCGCGAGCGATCGAGCGCGTGCTCGCCCATCGCGACCAGTCGGACTTCGTCGCCGCGACCTACGACGGTGTGCGCAGCCACCCGGCGGTGCTCTCCCGGGCGGTATGGGCAGAGATCCCAGACGACGGAGGCCGCGGGCTCCCGGTGCTGCTGATCGCGTGCGAGGATCTGGTCCCGCCGGGCGACATCGACACCCCCGACCTCGCTCGCGATCTGTAGCTCCGCGAACGGAGGCGCGATTCCAGGCCGCACGTTCCGTGAAGGGCCCGTCGAGGCGGGGCCGACGGCTCCTCAGCCGAGCAGGGTCGAGACGAGCCTCTGGACGAGACCGTCGATCTCGTCGCGGATCCGGCGCACGGTCGCGAGGCCCTGACCGGCCGGGTCGTCCAGCTTCCAGTCCTCGTAGCGCTTCCCCGGGAAGACGGGGCAGAGATCGCCGCAGCCCATCGTGATCACGACGTCCGAGGCGCGCACCGCATCGTCGCTCAGAAGCTTCGGGCGCTCCTCGCCCAGGTCGACGCCGAGCTCGGCCATCGCCTCGACCACCGCGGGATTGAGCTCGTCGGCGGGCGCGCTCCCGGCCGAGCGAACCTCGACCCGTCCACCGGAGCGGAGCCTCACGAGCGCAGCGGCCATCTGACTGCGGCCCGCGTTGTGGACGCAGACAAACAGCACCTCGGGTCGTTCGTTCACGGCTCGAACACGCCGCGGAGGCGTTCGATCGCGTCGGGCGCGAGCCGGTAGTAGGCCCAGGTGCCGTGCCGCTCGGACTCGACGAGGCCGGCATCGCGCAGGATCCGCAAATGGTGGGAGATCGTCGGCTGGGAGAGCTCGAAGGCTGCGGTCAGGTCGCAGACGCAGGTCTCGGCGACCCGGGCGAGCCGGTTCACGATCGCGACGCGCGTCGGGTCGGAGAGCGCCTTGAACGTCTCGGCGAGGCGCTCGGCCGCGGCGCGGGGCAGCGGCGGATTCCCGGAGTCCCCGCAGCAGATCGACTGGAGCACGGGGAGCGGCTTGAGCGCATTCATTGACGTCAATCAATATAGCAACTACCCTCTGTATCGATATCCATCGATGAAAGGAGGAGCGATGAGACAGAGCACGTGTTGCGACGACGACTGCTGCGGCGGTCGCGGCGGCGAGGGCTGAGCCGAGCTCCGCGCGCGTACGCGGGGCACGGCGCCTGCCCCGCGCGCGCCGCCCAGCCTGTGGGGCACGAGAGGATTACGATGCCGGGGAATGAGTCGGCGCCGGATGCTCGGAAGGAGTGCGGTTGTGGCAGGCGCGATCGTCGCTTCGGCCGTGCTCGTCTCCGCCCTCTCGGGGCTCGCCGCCCCCGCGAGCGCCGGCTCGCAGGGTCAGAGCGCGGCGCTTCCGAACCTCGGCCCACACCCGAAGGCGTGCGCGTGGAACGCGCCCAACTGAGCGCGGGGACACGGTCGGTCCGCGCGAGCCTGGGTGACGTTTCGGCTCAGAACTGACCCGCGCGGCCTACAGCGCGCCAGCTCACGCGGACGAACGGGGGCGCTGGGCGCTACGCAGGCGGGGCCGTCGAGCGCAGCCCGGCGAGCTTGTCGCGCAGGCCCGCCGGCATGGGCTCGTCGACGGCGACGCGAACGAAATGCCGGAGCCGCTCCTCGAAGCGGAAGCGCTTCTCGCACGGGGGGCAGCGCTCCAGATGCTCGCGCGCCTCCACGACCTCGGAGTCCGAGAGCATCCCGTCGAGGTAGGGCTGCATCATCGCCTCGCAGTCGCTGCAGCC
>DATKRX010000091.1:0-15252 GCA_035531915.1 Gaiellaceae bacterium
GCCGACTGCCGCAGCGACGGCTGTTCTGACGCGAAGCAGACGAGGCGTTCGGTTGGGTGGTAGCACCTCAAGGTTTGGGACGAGCCAGGGGCAGATGAATGTGACACCAAGAATGATCGGCAAAGCTGCCGCTACAGCCCAGATCGGAACGTCGTGCGATGTGTGCCCTTTGACCACGAACAAGATGAGAAAGCCGTCTGCGAGCGTGATGCCAGCATTAGGCCGAGGAACATCGCCCGCTCTGTGTCAATCCATGAAAGCCGAGGCCTACCAGGGGCGAGAACCCTCGCGATCTGGGTTGTGAGACCGTCGACGACCGTTCGATCCGATCCAGGTGATGAGGGAGCCGCCAGGAGAGGGTTCGGGTGACACCTGTTCCTGTGCAACTGATGTTTGTGGGTGGGCATGGAGCGAGAGCGCTGCGTAGATTCCCCTGCCCGGTAGATCATCGTCGCGCCAGCCGCACCACGACTCGACGGCTTCGGTGAAAACCAAGTTGTGCGTGCCCCTCGACATTCCACTGGTGAGGACGTCCCTCAAAGCTCACTGGGTTGAAACACTCAGCCGCCACACGCCGAATCGTGTCCCACCGCTCCTCGGTGGCTTGGTACGCGGCGGTTTGCTTCCCCACCAGCCCGCACACGGCGAGCTTCGAGAAATGCACCGAGAGAGCGTCGTCGATCCTTGCGCGTGCCACTTGAGTGCGTAGTTTGAGCCGAGGGTCAAGAGCGAGGACCGCGCGTGCGCCATGCTCGACTGCGGCACGCGCAAGGAGGCCTGGCGCAAACCAGAGCTCGCGCTGCCGAAACATAGTCGCCAGTCCGGCGAGATGATTCGCTCCGCCCGTCAGGTACATCGATGCGTTCTCACGAGGGCGACTGACGAGGCTGTCGTTGTATCGCTCATCAAATAGCTTCTCTGCAAGATCGACCGAAGCTTTCGAGCCGGGCTCGGGAACCCACTCAAAGCGCTCAGCAAACGAACAGGCGAGCCACGACGGCGAGCTCGCCCACGCGGTAGAGGCCCGCCTCGTCTCCGAGCAGGACGTCGGGCTCCTCGGTGCCGTCCTTGCAGGCGCCGCCGAGGCGAGGGCGAGATCACGACGTTCGATTCGACCGGGCTCGCGATCCAGGACCTGGCGATTGCGCTCGCGGCCATGCGGCGGATCGGAGAGCTCCCAGATCTCGAACACCTGACGCTCTGAAGGCCGCCAGCGGATCACCCCCGCCGGGCGGCGCTGCGATCACTCGAGACGGCGCAAGGGCGCGTTCTTCCACTCGGCATCGAAGGCCGAGCGCATCTCCGTGGTCGGAGCGGGTCCGGACCTCGACCGGGCAGCAGATCGCCCCGCACGAGGTGGGTTCCGCAGCCGAGCTGAAGCCACGTTCCGGACGCCTAGCGTCGCAGAGGCGGAGCTCCATCCTCCTGCGAGCTCGGCCTCTTGCGTTCGTCGCGGCCGAGCCGGTTCCTCAGCCACCGCCGCCCTGCGAGAGCCGGGCGGCACTCTCGGCGAAGCGCGCCGGGGCGAAGAGGGCGAGCTCGGATGGGAGCTCACCCAGGATCGAGCGCCCGACGAGCTCGCCGCAGGCGAAGCCGAGCACGTTGCCGTGACCCGAGTAGCCCCCGGCGACCCAGAGGCGCTCGCTGCGCGGGACGCGTCCCGCAAGCGGGATCCGATCGGGTGTCTCGCCCCAGATTCCTGCCCAGCGGTGAGTGACAAGGGGCACGCGGCCGATCAGCTCCGCGGCGAACGACTCGAGTTGATCCTGGATGAACGGCGTCGGCTCCACGACCGCCGTCTGCTCGGCCTCGAGGCTCGTGTCGCGGCGCCCGCCGAGGACCAGGCGGCCGTTTGGCAGCTGCTGCCAGTAGTCGTACCCACCGCGCGCGTAATGGGGCCTGTCCGCGACGTGCTCGGCGAGCGGCGCGGTGGCGAGCACCTGGCCGCGCATCGGGCGGACCCACGGACGGAGCTCGGGAAGCAGGGCGTCGGTCATCCCGTCGACCGCGACCACGACCACGTCGGCCTCGAGCGCGTCGAGCTCCTCCCGGGCGACCGGCGACTGCTCGACGATCTCGGCGCCAGCGCGGGCAGCGTGGATGGCGAGCCGCCGCACCCAGACGGCGGGGTCGAGCGCCCCGTCCCCCGGGTGGACGAACCCGCCCGCGAAGAGCCGTGCGAGTGGCGCGGGGAGCGGCTCGAGCCATTCGGCTGCAAAGCCGTCGTCGCGAAGCGCCTCGTACTCGCGCTCGAGCCCCTCTCGCTCGGCCTGATCGACGGCGAGCCGCAGGCTCCCGACGCGTCGGAGTGCGTTGCCGGCGAGCTCCTCCATCCCGTCGAGGGCCCGCTCGGTGAGCTCCCACAGCGCGAGAGCCGACTGCGGGCCGAGGCTCGTTCGGGCCTCGTCGTAGCTCGGGCAGCCGCCTCGGAGGGCGAAGCCCCCGTTTCGCCCGCTCGCGCCGCTCGCGACCTCGCGGGCCTCGAGCAGCCTCACCCGCAACCCGCCCCGGGCGAGCGTGAGCGCGCACGAGCACCCCGTAACCCCGCCACCGACCACGACGACGTCGACGTGTCCCGCGAGCGCCGTGCGCGCACCGTCGATCCCCTCGGTGGAGGCGGCGCGCGGCAGCTCCGGGAGAGGCTCGGCAAGCCAGTACGGAGTCGTCGTCACCAAGCGGCGATCCTACGGCGAGCCCGTCACCTCCCGTAGATCCCTGCCCGGACCTCGACGAGGCCGGCGAGATCGCTCGCAACCAGATGCGATTGACGCGGGCGAGGCACGGTTGCACGGGAGGCGCGGGGCGCCGTACAGTGGCAGTTGCTGAGAATGGGTCGCGCGAGAACTGCAGGAGTGCTCGCCGTCGGTGTCCTTGCGGGCCTCGCAGCGTTCCTGGTTGCCAATGTCTCCTCACCGCCCTCGTCGCGGAACGGGATCTCGACCGACCCGAAGTGTCTGGCCGATCGCTACGCGATGCATCTCTTCCGGATCGCCTCGAGGTAGAGGCCCGCGGCCCAAGAAGCGCCTTGCAGTCGGTGCGAGGATGGTTGCTTGAAGATGTCGCTCTTACCGGGTGGGCCCAGAGTGCTGTTGTCATAATAGCCAACCGCGGCGGCAAAACGTCACCGTTCTGTGCCGGTTTTCCGGGCGCTCGACCCGCGAGTCGCGTGTTCGGTGTCGAGGATCCAGTAGCCGAGCAAACCAGCGCAGCGCGCGGCGAACGCTTCCCTGCCTAGGCTTTGGCGGCGAGGAGCTCGATCTCGCCTTCGCCGGCACTCTCGGCTCGGTAGCAGAGCGCCTGGAACGAACGGCGATGGATCTCGCTCGGGCCGATTCGCCGTACGGCGGCGCTGTGTGCCGGTGTGATGTAGCCGACGTGCGAGACAAAGCCGTAGCCCGGGTAGAGCGCGTCGATCGCGTGCATGTAGCGGTCGCGGGTGACCTTGGCGATGATCGAGGCAGCCGCGATGGCGGCGCTTTTCTCGTCGCCGTCGACGACCGCGCGGTGCGGCGGCGCGAGCGGCCCCAGCCTGAAGCCGTCGACGAGGCATACGTCCGCGGGCTGGCAGGCCCAGAGCGCCTCGCGCAGGCCGCGCAGGTTCGACTTGTGCAGGCCGTCGCGGTCGATCACGCCCGGGGGGAATACGTGCACCGACACCCGCTCCGCCGCCGCCAGCACGGCGCGGTAGAGCTGCTCGCGCCGTTCGGGCCCGCACTGCTTGGAGTCGTTCAGGAACGCGAGCGGCCGCACGCGGTGATCGCGCAGGCGCCTTAGGTCGAGCAGCACCCCGGCGACGACGAGCGGCCCTGCGAGCGGCCCCCGCCCCGCCTCGTCGGCCCCTGCGACGAACCTGACGCCGAGCCCCCGGTCGAAGGTGAGCAGCTTCCTTCCGGTCCGTTGACTCACCCGCCGAGGATAGCGTCGTCAGCGGCGCCTGCCTCTCGCTTACGCCGGTCGGCGACGTCGTGAGCTCTCCCGACCCGACGGAACGAGCGTGCCGCGGCTAGCGCTGGCGGAGCTCGCGGACGCGAGCTTTCTTGCCGACCTTGCCGCGCAAGTAGTAGAGCTTCGCGCGGTTGACGTCGCCGATCGCGGTGACGTCGATCTTGTCGATCTTCGGGGAGTGGAGCGGAAAGGTCCGCTCGACACCGACGCCGAAGGAGTTCTTGCGCACGGTGAAGGTCTCGCGCGAGCCTGCGCCCTGCCGCTTGATCACGATCCCCTCGAACACCTGAATCCGCTGCCGCTGGCCCTCGATCACGCGGAAATGGACGCGCACCGAGTCACCCGCCTTGAACCGCGGGACCTCGCGCAGTTGCCCACGCTCGAGTTGCTCGATGATCGTGCTCATGTCAAGACGCCCCGGAGGGCCGCACCAATCCTACCCGACCGAGCTGCACGTCGGAGGCGACTGCCACCGCGGTGCTCCTCGGCCGCTCCTACAAGCCGGCGAGGATCGACTGGATCGAGAGCCGGCCCGGCGGCCAGTAGGTCGCGATGACCTTCCCGATCAAGTTCTTGCGCGGAACCGTCCCCCACCTGCGCGAGTCACATGAGCCGTTTCGGTTGTCGCCCATCATGAAGTACTGGCCGGGCGGGATCTTCTGCGGCGGGTAGGTGTAGTGGTCGCGCTCGCTCGCGATCACGTAGGGCTCGTTCAGCTTCTGGCCGTCGATGTAGACGTAGCCGTCGCGCTCTGACCAGGTGTCGCCCGGCAGGCCGATCAGGCGCTTGACGTAGACGCCACCCATCCCGCAGGCCTTGAGCGCGCTCGGCGGGGTGTTGAAGACGACGATATCGCCGCGCGCGGGCGCCCAGATGTCGTAGCAGATGCGGCAGGCGAGTACCCGGTCTGACCCGTTCAGCAGCCCGCCGGAGGCGAGGCAGCCCTCGGCGGGCAGGGCGCAATGCAACGTCGGCTCCATCGAGCTCGAGGGGATGCGGTAGGGGTTGATCACCCACTGCTTGATCGCGAGCACGATCAGGATCGCGCCGAGGATCGTGACCAGCCAGTCGATCGTCACTCGCAGCTGCCTGGGCAAGCCCACTGTCAGGCGGTCAATCGGATTTCTCAACGTACGTGCTCCTTCCGCCAGCGCTCGATACGGCCGTGGTCGCCCGAAAGCAGGACATCGGGGACGCGCCAGCCCCGGAACTCCGGCGGACGCGTGTAGTGCGGATACTCGAGCCTACCGTCGAGCTCGGTAGAGAAGCTTTCGAACTCGCCCGAGCCGGCCGCGAGCGCCCCGGGAAGCCGCCGCGCGATCGCGTCGAGCAGGATCATCGCAGGGAGGTCCCCGTTGGAGAGGACGTACGGCCCGACCGAGATCGAGTCGTTGCACAGGTGTTCGACGATCCGCTCGTCGAACCCTTCGAAGCGGGCGGAGAGGAGCGCCAAGTGCTCCTCTTTCGCGAGCGCCTCGACCACCTCCTGCGTCAGCTGACGTCCCTGCGGTGTGAGCGCGATCACCCGGTGGCTCGGGGGGCCGCCGTAGGCCGCCTCGAGCGCCGCCGCGACCACGTCGACCCGCAGCACCATCCCGGCCCCACCGCCGTAGGGCTGGCCGTCGACGCTGCCCGAGCCGAGCGGAGTCGTGTCTCGGTAGGAGAAGAGCCGCAGGTCGAGCTCGCCGCCGAGCACGGCTGCGACCGGGCGCTGCTCCGTCAGCCACGAATAGGCATGCGGAACGAGGGTGAAGAGATCGAGGCGCAAAGGAGTCAGTCGGGCTCGGAGAATCCCGGAGCGACAAGGATACGCGCCGCCTCGAGGTCGATCGCCCGCACGCACGCCTCGACGAGCGGCAGCAGCAACCCGTTTCCGAGGTCGAGGGCGTCGTTGGCGATGCCTGGCACGACCGCCTCGACCTGGCCGAGCCTGCGTCCGCCCTCCTCGATCACCTCGAGGCCGACGAGCTGGAAGGCGTAGTACTCGCCCTCCCCGGTCTCGGGGAGCGCTTCGCTTCGCACCTCGAGTCGCGCGCCGCGCGCGACCGGCTGGTCGAGCCGGATCACGGGGCGCCCGCCGGCGCCGTGGCGTGCGACGACGACCTCGACCTCGAGCCCGTCCGCGAGCAGGCGCGCACCTCGCTCGAACCAGCGGGGATCCTCGCTCGCCTCCTCGACGAAGAACGCTCCGTCGAGGCCGTGCGGGCGCCCGACACGACCGATGGCGACCCGGTCGGGCGCCGTCAAGCGGCGATCTCGACGAGCACGCGGCGTCCGTCGCGCGCCGAGCTCGCCCGGACGACGGTGCGGAGCGCGCGGACGATGCGGCCGCCGCGTCCGATCACCTTCCCCACATCGTCGGGCGCGACGCTCAGGAGGAGGACGAGCGCGCCATCGCGCTCCTCGCTCTCGACGCGCACCGCCTCGGGATCGTCGACGAGCGCGCGCGCGAGATACGCGAGCAGCTCGGCCATGCTCGCTTAGGAGATGCCCTTGACCTTGATCAGCCGAGCAACGGCTTCGGTGGGCTGGGCGCCCTTTCCGAGCCACCTTTTGACCTTGTCGTCGTCGAGCTCGATCAGCGACGGATTGGTCTGCGGGTTGTAGCGCCCGACGATCTCGAGGAACTTGCCGTCGCGCGGAGAGTGCGAATCGGCCGCGACGACGCGATAGATGGGGTTCTTCTTGGAGCCCACCCGGGTGAGCCTCAGCTTGACTGCCATCTGCAGAGCTTACCTGCGACCGGACTTCCGCTTCTTCTTGGCGTTCTTGCTCGGCGTGCGGCGGACGAGCGGCGCCGGGCCGCCGGGGCCGGCCCCTGGCATCCCGGTCAGGTCGGAGAGGCCCGGCAGCGCGGGCATCTTCCCCTTGCCGATCTGGCCCATCATCTTCTCCATCATCTTGCGGGCCTCGAGGAGCTGGCTCACGTCCTGGACGGTGGTGCCCGAGCCGATCGCGATGCGCTGGCGGCGGTGGCCGTCGATCAGGTGGGGAATCGCCCGCTCGCGGGGGGTCATCGAGAGGACGATCGCCTCGACCCGTTTGAGCTTGCCCTCGTCGATGTCGAGATCGGCGATCTGCCCCATGCCCGGCATCATCTTCAGGATCCCCTGCAGCGGGCCCATGCGGCGGAGCATCTTCTGCGCCTGCAGGTAGTCGTCGAAGGTGAACTGCCCCTTGCGCATACGCGCTTCCATCTCGGCGGTCTCCTGTTCGGAGGAGGCCTGCTCGGCACGCTCGATCAGGGTTAGGACGTCGCCCATGCCGAGAATCCGCGAGGCCATCCGATCGGGGTGGAAGACCTCGAGCGCCTCGAGCTTCTCACCGGTCCCGCCGAACATGATCGGGCGGCCGGTGACGCTCTTGACCGAGAGCGCGGCGCCGCCGCGGGCGTCGCCGTCGAGCTTGGTGAGGATGACACCGTCGAAGGAGATCTTCTCCTCGAAAGCCTTCGCGACCTCGGCGGCCTGCTGGCCCGTCATCGCGTCGAGGACGAGGAGGGCGTTCGTCGGCGCGGTCGCGTCGCGGACACGCTCGAGCTCGTCCATCAGCTCGGCGTCGACCTGGAGGCGGCCGGCGGTGTCGATGATCACCGTGTCGAGGCCCTCCGCGCGGGCGCGCTCGAGACCGGAGCGGGCAGCCTCGACGGGGTCGTTGGTTTCGGTGCGGAAGACGGGGACGCCGATCTGGGCGCCGAGCTGCTCGAGCTGGTCGATCGCGGCCGGGCGCTGGAGGTCGGCGGCGACGAGGCCCGGCTTGCGGCCCTGGTCACGCAGCTGCAGCGCGAGCTTGCCGGCGGCGGTCGTCTTGCCGGCGCCTTGGAGGCCCGCGAGCAGGATGACGGAGTCCCTGCCGAGCGTGAGCTCCGCGGTGTCGGCGCCGAGCAGCTCGGTGAGCTCGTCGTGGACGACCTTCACGACCTGCTGGCCCGCCGTGAGGCTCTTCAGCACCTCCTCGCCGAGCGCCCGCTCCCGCACACGCTCGACGAACGAGCGGACGACCTCGAGATTGACGTCGGCGTCGAGTAGCGCGAGCCGGATCTCGCGCATCGCCCGCGAGATCGCCTCCTCGTCGAGTTTGCCGCGCTTGCGGAGGTCGCCGAGGACGCCGCCGAGCCGGTCGGAGAGGGCATCGAACATCGGCTCCAGTGTACGGGCCGTCCCACGCCGCCCAGCGCGCGAGATGTCAGGGAGTCGGCACTGACACACGGTGCCGATCAGCCGGCAAGGCTCGCCAGGGGCGGCGCGTCGGCATCCCCCCTGGGCGGAGTGCCGCGCGCGAGACGGCGGTCTTTGCGGCTACGCCGGGACGATCACGTGGGCGGTCAGCGTCCGGCTCCTCCCGGCTGCATCGGCGAGCGCGAGCTTCGCACTCGCGGCGCCGCCCGCGACCGCCCCGGGAAGAAGGACGCGCAGCGAGTGCGTCCCGAGGGCGATCTGGCCGGTCGCCTTCCCCAGGGTCTTGCCCCCGCGCAGGAGGCTCGCGTGCGCGGCCAGCGGCTCGCCCGCGTGCAGCGAGAGGACGAGCGTCCGCTGGCCGTTCGCGGCCTTCACGACCGTGGCCGAGCGCAGGGTCGCCGAGAGAGCCGCGTTACTCGCCCCGCTCGAGACGTTCGAGGCGACGCCGCTGAGCCCGATCTCGAAGGTGGCCGCGAAGCCGTCGGCGAGGCTGCCGGCGACCGGGACGATGTTGGTCGCGTCGGCGGCGTGGGTGAGGACGTTGTCGTTCTCGTCGCTCGTCGGGTCGGCCTGGGGTGAGCGGGAGCTGTAGGGCGCCGCGCCGGTGAGGACGGTCGAGTTGTCCTTGTCGGAGAAGAAGATCTGGGTGGTGTAGTTGGTCGCGACGGTGCCGCTCGCGTCGTAGGTGCGGACGCGAACGTGGATGTGGATCGCGCGGCCCTGGTACCAACCCGGCCAGATCGTCTTGAAGCTCACCTGCCCGTCGACCGCGCTCGCGTTGACGCCGGCGTCGATGCCCGTGACCTGGTAGCCACGCAGGAAGTTCTGCCCCTGCGTATTGCCGTTGGTCGTGCCGCCGCCGGTCTGCTGCTGGCCTTCATCGGAGTAGAGGCCGTAGGCGTTCGCGTGCCAGATGTCGACGTGTGCGCCGTTGATCGCGCCGCCTCCGGAGGAGTCGAGCACGTTGATCTTCAGCGTGAGCGGCACTCCGGCCTGGCGCGTCCCGGCACGACTCGAGGACGATGACGTATTGCCGCGGACGTCGAAGCGGCGCAACATCTCGTCGACCCAGTAGGGGGCCCTCGGTCATGCTCGGGGTCACGACTACCGAGCTCGCCGGCGCCGCGGCGGCGGGGGCCGCATCGAGCAGCTCGAGCGCCACTGGCAGGCCACTCGCGGCCAGGAGGTAGGCCGCCCCGACCGACCCGGCGGCCCCGATCGCCTCCCGGCGCGTGATCATCCTCTGCATCGTCCTCACCACTCCTTTCGTTCGCTCGTTCCCTCGATGATCGAGGGCGAAGCTGGCAGAGGGCTGTGAGCGGCCTTCGGGCGCCCTGTGTGCCCGCGCTCAGCCCGAGACGAGTGCTCGTGCGAAGTCGAGCGGGTCGAAGGGGCGCAGATCGTCAAGTCCCTCCCCCACGCCGATCAGCTTCACGGGCAGCCCGAGCTCGAACGCGATCGCGACCGCAACGCCGCCCTTCGCGGAACCGTCGAGCTTGGTCAGCGCGACCCCGGTCACGCCGACGGCCTCGGAGAAGAGACGCGCCTGCTGGATTCCGTTTTGGCCGGTGGTGGCGTCAAGGACGAGCAGCGTCTCGTGCGGCGCGCCCTCGAGCCTTCCCCCGATCACCCGTCGCACCTTGGCGAGCTCGTCCATCAGGTTTGTCTGGGTGTGCAGCCGACCGGCGGTATCGACGATCACGACGTCGCCGCCCGCCGCGACCGCGTCGTAGGCGACCGCGGCCGGGTCGGAGCCGCGCTCGCCGCCGACGAACTGGGCGCCCGCACGGCGTGCCCAGACCTCGAGCTGCTCTTCAGCCGCGGCGCGGAACGTGTCGGCCGCGCCGACCGTGACCGAGCGGCCGTGCTCGCGAAGCTTCTGGGCGAGCTTGCCGATCGTCGTCGTCTTGCCGGTCCCGTTGACCCCGACCACGAGGATGACCGCCGGCCTCGCCTCGAGCGCGAGCGTCGGCGGGGTTCCAAACAGCGCGGCGATCTCCTCGGCGAGCGCCTCGTTCAGGTCGGAGAGCTCGCCGCGAGCTTCGAGCCGCTCGACCAGCTCGGCGGTCGCGCGGACGCCCACATCGGCGCTGAGAAGCGCCTCCTCAAGCCGTTCCCAGGAGGCGGCGTCGTCGGGGTCGAAGGCGGCGACCGCGAGCTGCTCGGTGAGCGCCCGCCTCGAGCGCGACAGCGATTCGCGCAGCCTGGAGGCGAAACCCCTGCGGGTCACCTCGGTCTCGTACGGCCCCTCGCCGTCCCCGAGGAACTCAGCCCAGCTGCGCGCCATGGGGCAACGCTAGCCGGTGGAGCCCTCCTGGATCTGGAGCGTCTCGAGGTCGGAGTAGAAGTCGAGTGCGTACTCGCCGCCCTCGCGGCCGATGCCGGAGATGCCGACGCCGCCGAAGGGCGCGGTCAGGTCGCGGACGAGGAAGGTGTTCACCCAGACCGTCCCGGCGCGGAGCGCACCTCCGACACGGTCGGCCCGCTCGGCCGAGCCGGTGTAGAGGATCGCCGAAAGGCCGTAGCGGGTCGAGTTCGCGAGTGCGATCGCCTCGTCTTCGCTGACGAAGGCTTGGAAGGTCAGTACGGGGCCGAAGACCTCGGACTGGACGATCTCGCTCTCGTTCGAGCGGGGGCGCACGAGCGTCGGCTCGTACCAGAGTCCGCCGAGGCGGCTGATCCGGCCACCACGCACGACCTCGTCACCCGCAGATCGGGCGCGTTCGACAAACCCGGCGACGCGCTCGAGGTGCTCGCGGTGGATGAGCGGCGAGATGGTTGTCGCCTCCTCGCGCGGGTCACCGAGGACGTGCTCGTCGGTGAAGCGGTGGAAAAGCTCGAGAAACGGCTCGGCGACGGTTTCCTCGACGAGCAGGCGCGTGCCGGCGAGGCAGACCTGGCCGGCGTCGTCGTACTGACCCGCCGCCCTGCGCGCTGCCGCCTCGAGATCGGCGTCGGCGAAGACGAGTAGAGGCCCCTTGCCTCCGAGCTCGGCCGTGAAGGGGACGAGGTTTTGGGCGGCGGCCCCGGCGATCAGACGGCCCGTCCCGGGCGACCCGGTGAGCGAGATACGGCGCACGCCTGGGTGGGCGACGAGGGCGGCTCCCACCTCGGCGCCGATTCCCTGTAGGACGTTGAGCACTCCCGGCGGGAACCCGGCCTCGGCCGCCAGGTCTGCGAGGAGCGAGGCCGAGAGCGGCGACCACTCGGCGGGCTTGAGCACCACTGTGCAGCCCGCGGCGAGTGCGGGGGCGATCTTCCAGGTCGCGAGCATGAAGGGAGCGTTCCACGGCGTGACGACCACCGCCGGCCCGGCCGGGTGGCGGAGCACGCGGTTGGCGGTGCCGTTCGACGACCAGACGCGCTCCTCGTAGGCCACGGCGAGGTCGGCGTAGGCCCTGAAGTTGCGGGCGCCGCGCGCGATCACGCGCGCGCGCAGCGAGCGGAGGAGCATCGCCATGTCGAGGCACTCGACCGCCGCGAGCCGCTCGACGTTCGCGTCGACCAGATCGGCGAGCCTGTGCAGGTGCTCTGCCCGGCCGCCGGGGCCGAGCGCGGCCCATCCCGAGAACGCGTCGCTCGCCGCCGCGACGGCGGCCGCGGCGTCGGCCGCACTGCCGCGGGCGATCTCGGCCAGCGGCCGCTCGTCGATCGGGGAGCTGTCGAGGAACCGATCGCTGCTGGCGACGCGCTCGCCGCCGATGAAGTGATCCGGCGAGACCTCGACGCCGGCGACCGCGGTCACAGCTCGCCGGCGTTCTCGGCGTCGTCGACCGTGTAGCCGAAGGTGAAGCGGAAGCCCTTCCCGATCCTGACCGGGGCGAGGGCAGTGTGCTCCTCGTGCGCCGCGCCGAACAGTTCGAGCGTCGCCGTCCCCTCCCAGGTCTCGGAGACGACTCGGTCGTGGCCACGCGAACGGGTGAGCTCGTGCACGGCCGGGTCGTCGTGGCGGCCCGCTTCGAGGCGTGCGAAATGGCGGACGTTGACGATCGGCGGCGCGTTGTGGGTCGGGCCGGCTTCCGAGACCCGCTCCAGCCTCACCGTGCCCTCGGCTAGGCGCCGCTCGTAGGCCGCGCAGGTGCCCCCGTAGGTCGCGCCGGGGCGCAGGCCGGGGTCTGCGGCGCACTCGAGGCCGTGGTGGCGCGTGACCCAGATCGACCCGAGCTTCTTCGGGAACCCCTGGAGCCAGCCGCGGGCGAGCGCGAAGTCCCGGTCGACCCAGATGTAGGGGCAGGTGGTGACCTCCTCGCCGCCGAGGAGGGCGTTCGCGACGATGAAGAACTCCTTGTACTGCGACCGGGAGGGGTCGATCAGTTCGCCGCCGGCGGCCGAGCAGGACTGCCAGTCCGCGAAGACCGCCGCGCAGCGTCCGGCGTCCGGGTGCGGGTCGAGCCCGGACGGGAGCACGGCGGCGACCTGGGCGGGGTCTGCCCAGTACTCGATCACGAGGAAGTCGCCGACGTAGTGCCACGGCGGGTAGGGAACGAGCGAGGCGCGGCCCTCGGGCGAGCGGGGGGTCGTGTAGCCGCGCAGGCTCATCTGCGGCTCACCTCGCCTCTGCCGCCGATCCCGACCGCGCGGAGCTCTCCACTAGGAAGCGACCCCGAGCGCCGGAGGTGTGGGCTTCCGTGTCAACTTCCTGCACGCCCCTCCCAGGCAGGCCGGGGGCTCCCGGTGTGCTCATATCCCCTCCTCGGGTGGAAGCGGAACTCCGAGCATCTCGCGGCTCTCGCGCTCCCACTCGACGGCGACCGAGTCGAAGCGGAAGTACGAGCGCGGCGGCAGCGGCCCCCAGGTGTTCGACGAGAAGCGGTCGTCGGGCCAGTCGCGCGGCTCGTGGCCTTCCTGCAACTGCTCCATGTCGCAGTAGAGCTCGACGAAGCACTCCTCCTCGACGACCCGGACGTAGCTCGCGATGTTCCCGCCGACGCCGTGCCGCGCGGGCCCCCAGCCGAGCCAGCGGCCGTGGCGGGCGACCCGGTCGAGCACGTCGCGCATCTGGCCGATGTCGACGGTGTCGAAGGCGAGATGGTGGAAATGGGAGACGCCCTTGCCGATCAGCGCCATCACATGGTGGTCGCTCGAGACGTGGAACCAGACGCCCTCGGAGCCGAGCCGGTCGCTGACCCTCATCCCCAGCACCTCGGTGTAGAAGCGGACGCCCTGCTCGAGCCGCGCCGAGAGGCAGTTGACATGGCCGAGGCGCCGCGGCGCGCCCGGCCGCACCTCACTCGAGCGGCGCGCGTGCGCGACCCACGGCTCCCGCTCGCGGTAGGGCAAGAGCTCGATCCCGAACCCGTCCGGATCCGCGAGGTGAAGCGCGCCGTCGAGCTGCACCCACTCCACGGCGGCCGCCGAGAGCGCCGAGCTCGCGTCGCCGAGCGAACACCCGCGCGCGAGCTCGAACGCCGTGTGGTGGTGGCCGGCCTCGCCCTCGACGAGCTCGAGCGAGTAGGGCTCGTCCTCACACGAGAGCAGGGCGCGGCCAGCCCCGCCCCCACGGTCGATCAGCCCGAACTCGCGCGACCAGCGCACGCGCGCCTCCGTGAGGTCGCCGACCGTGAAGCACACGTGGTCGATGCCCCGCAGGCCGATCACGCGTCGCCTCGCGCGGCCAGCCGCGCCGCCTCGTCCTCGGGCACCGCCAGCGCCACATGGATCGTGTCCGCCGAAACTTCGGGCTGCTCGCCCGCCTCGCGGAGGTCGACCTCCCACTCGACGACGGAGTTCGAGAGCCGCCCGAGACCCGAGATCTCGACCTCGACGAGGTCGCCCGGCTCCATCGGCCGCGAGTTCGCCGGCGTCCCCGTCAGCAGCACGTCGCCGGGCGCCAGCGTGATCAGCCGGCACAGGTCGGCGAGCTGGTAGGCGACCGGGAACAGCAGGTCGCCCGCGCCCGCCTCCTGCACGAGCTCCCCGTTTCGGAAGGTGCGCAGGGTGTAGGAGGTCGGGTCGAACTCGGAGGCGGGAACCACCTCCGGCCCGAGCGGCAAGAAGCCGTCCTGCCCCTTCACACGCAGCATCGAGCCCCTGTCGGCGTGCCGGAAGTCGTGCAGCCCGACGTCGTTTGCGCAGGCATACCCGGCCACATACGACAGGGCCTGATCAACGGCTACACCCTTCATCTGCCGCCCGATCACGACGGCCAGCTCGCCCTCGTAGTTCAGGAACCGGCTCCCGGTGGGCCGCCGGATCACGCCGCGGTGCCCGTTCAGCGTCGAGGGCGGCTTGAGGAAGTACGACGGCGCGCCCGGCGTCCGCGCGCCGTACTCCTCGACGCGGCTGCGATAGGTCAGGTGGACGGCGACGATCTTGCTCGGCTCGACCGGGGCGAGGTAGGTCGCCTCCGCTTCGGGGAGGCGCCGACCGCCGTCGAGCGCGATCTCACCGCCGTCGAGGCGCCCCCAGCACGGCTCGCCGTCGAGCTCGACCCGAACGGCGCGCTCAGAGATGGCGCGCATACTCGTCCAGCTCCCAGTCGGTCACGTACTGCGAGAACCGCTCGAGCTCGAACCGCTTCATCACGACGAACGTCCCGAGCAGCTCGGCCCCGAGCGCGTCGCTCAGCCATTCGTCGGCCTCGAGCGCATCGAGCGAGGCGCCGAGGCTCGCCGGGAGCTTCGTCCCTGCGTGGGCCTCGTCAGCCCGGTAGGCGTCGCCGACCACCGGGTCGGGCGGGTCGAGCTCCCGTTCGATCCCGTCGAGCCCGGCGAGCAGAAGAGCCGCGATCAGCAGGTGCGCGCAGGCGCTGCCGTCGCCCGCTCGAACCTCGATGCGGCTCCGTGAGCCCGTCTCGTTCGGGACGCGGACGAACGCGGTCCGGTTGTCGTGGCCCCAGTTGACGTGCGTTGGTGCAAGGCTGTCGGGGACGAGCCGCTTGTAGGCGTTGACCGTCGGTGCGAGCAGCGCCATCAACGCCGGCCCGTGCTCGAGCACGCCCGCGAGAAACCGGCTGCGAACGGTGCCGAGCCCGTGCGGCATGTTCTGGTCGGCGAACACGTTCGCGCCGTCGCTGCCTACGACCGAGAGGTGGAGGTGGAATCCCGAGCCGCCCTGGTCATTGAACGGCTTGCCCATGAACGTCGCGACCATCCCCTGCCGCGCGGCGAGCTCCTTCACGGCCGTCTTG
>DATKRX010000092.1:0-2090 GCA_035531915.1 Gaiellaceae bacterium
GCCCTTGGCCTCGTCGAGGATGCGCACCTTGAAGTTGACGAGGTCGATGTCGCGAAGGTGTGGATGGGTCTCGCCGATCGCCTCGCGCAAGGCGCGGTCGAGCGCGTTGACCGGCCCGTTGCCCTCGGCGGTGGAGACGTAGCGGCGCTCGTCCGGCCCGGGAGGCGCCCAGATCTTGATCGTCGCCTCGGTCTCGACGTGGCCGTCGGCGCGCTTCTCGACGATAACCCGCCAGGACTCGAGGCGAAAGAGGGGCTCGTACGCTCCGCTCTCGCGGCGCATGAGCAGCTCGAACGAGCCGTCGGCCGCCTCGAACTGAAAGCCCTGGTGCTCGAGCTCCTTGACGCGCTCGACTGTACGCAAGGCGGCCTGCTCGTCCAGCTCGATGCCGGCCTCGGCGGCCTTCTCGATGACGGTGGCGCGACCTGAGAGCTCTGAGACGAGCACATCGCGATGGTTGCCGACGAGGTCGGGATCGATGTGCTCGAACGTGGCCGCATCGGCGCGTACGCCGGCGGCATGAAGGCCCGCCTTGTGGGCGAAGGCGTGCTTGCCGACGTAGGGCTGGGAGGGATCGGACAGCCGGTTGAGCAGCTCGTCGACGAGATGGGCGGTCTTGGTGAGACGCGCCAAGCGCTCGGGGTCGAGCACGCTGTGGCCCATCTTGAGCTGCAGGTCGGCGGCGATCGTGACGAGATTGGCGTTGCCGGTGCGCTCGCCGATCCCGTTGATCGTGCCCTGTACCTGGGTCGCGCCGGCGTGCACCGCGGCGAGAGTGTTGGCGACCCCGCAGCCGGCGTCATCGTGCGTGTGGATCCCGAGCGCGACGTCGGGCAGCTCAGAACGGACAGCCTCGACGATCGCTTGGACCTGAAAGGGCAGGGAGCCGCCGTTGGTGTCGCACAGCACGACACGCTCGGCACCGGCGCCGGCCGCGACGCGCACCGTCTCGAGGGCGTAGTCCGTGTCGAGGGCGTAGCCGTCGAAGAAGTGCTCGGCGTCGAACAGCACGCGCTTGCCCTGCGACACGAGGAACGCGATCGACTCCGCGATCATCGCGAGATTGTCCTCGCGCGAGACGCGCACGACCTTCTCCACGTGAAGGACGGAGCTCTTGCCGACGAGGGTGACGGCGGGCGCAAACGACTCGGCGAGCACGCGCAGGCCCTCATCGGCGTCGGCGGAAGCATCACGCCGACGGGTCATGCCGAAGGCGACTATCTCGGAGACAGCGAGAGCCTCGCGCGAAAGGAGGTCGAACAGCTCGAGCTCCTTCGGGTTGGAGGAGGGGAAACCCGCCTCGATCAGGTGCACGCCAAGCGCATCGAGGGCATGCACGACGCGCAGCTTCTCCTCGGCGGTGAGGCTCATCCCGCCTCCCCCCATGCCATCGCGGAGGGTTGCGTCGTAGAGCTCTATATGGCGCATCAGGCGCTCGGAGATCCCCCAAGGGGGACCCCCGACATGGGGGAAGTTGAGGACGCGCCCGTCGGAGTCGAAGCGCTGGACGCCGGCGCATTCACGACGTCGAGCCATTCGCGGTAGCGCTCGGAACGCCCGTGGATCGCGTCATCGAAGGCGCCCTGCATGAGTCGCGTGACCGCGCCGGGGCGGCCCGTGCCGATCTTGTGGTCGTCGACCTCGACCACGGGCACGAGCTCGGCGGCGGTGCCGGACATGAAGACCTCCTCGGCGAGGTACATCTCCGCGCGCGCGACGTTGCGCTCGACGACCTTGTAGCCGAGGTCTTCGGCGATCTGCATGATCGAACGGCGCGTGATGCCGTCGAGGATCGAATTGTGATGGCCCGGAGTGACGATCTCGCCGCCGGCGACTATGTAGAGGTTCTCCCCGGTGCCCTCGCAGACGTGGCCGTGGTCGTCGAGCAGGATCGCCTCCTCGTAGCCGGCCTTCAGCGACTCGATCTTGGCGAGCACGCTGTTGAGGTACTGGCCCGAGGCCTTGGCGTGCGGGATCAGCGAGTCGGGGCTGATGCGCCTCCAGGAGGAGACCTTCGCGCGAATGCCGTTGCGCTTGCCCTCCTCACCGAGGTAGGCGGCCCACTCCCAGCAGGCGATCGTCACGTCGAC
>DATKRX010000093.1:0-2945 GCA_035531915.1 Gaiellaceae bacterium
GACCGGCTACGCGCCCTCACCGGATCCCTGCGCGGCGCTCACCGCCCCGAACCCGACAACCACCTAAGCGCCCCCGTGTCGCTCGCTGAAGCGCTGGTCGAGCTCCAGACGCTGACCGAGCGGCTCCGCCGCGACTGCCCCTGGGATCGCGAGCAGACCGAGCGGACGATCGTCCCGCACACGGTCGAAGAGGCCTACGAGGTCGCGGACGCGGCGCTCGCGGGCGACGATACGAAGCTCCTCGACGAGCTCGGCGACCTGCTCTTCCAGTCGTACTTCCTGTCGCTCCTGCTGTCGGAGCGTGGGGCAGGGGATCTCGAAACGGTCGCGAGGAACGTGACCGAGAAGCTGATCGCCCGCCACCCGCACGTCTTCGGGGACGTCGAGGCGACGACGGCTGCGCGCGTGCGTGAGAACTGGGAGCGGCTCAAGGTCGAGCAGGAGGCGCGCGAGGGCGTTTTCCACGACGTGCCCGAGACGCTGCCGGCGCTCTTGCTCGCACGGAAGGTGCAGCGGCGGGCGGCCTCCGCCGGCTTCGACTATCCGGATCTCGCGGATGCGTTGGCGGATCTCGACGACGAGCTGCGCGAGCTCCGCGCCGAGCTTCCCGGCGAGGCGCGGACCGGTGGGGAGCCCGACCCGCGTGTCGCGTCCGAGCTCGGCGATCTCCTCTTCGCCTGCGTCAACGTCGCCCGGCGGCTCGAGGTCGACCCGGAGCTCGAGCTCCGCGCTGCCGCCGCCCGCTTCCGGGCGCGGGTCGTCGAGGCGGAGCGCCTCGCGGCCGTAGAGGGCAGCGACTGGTCGCAGCTCGAGCTCGCCGAGCAGGACCGGTACTTCGATCTGGCGAAGCAGCGAACCGCATGAGCCTGTGGAGGCTCTCTGACTCCTCCGTTGCGTAACCTGGCACCGCGATGAGCAAGATCTCGGACGTGCATGGGAGGCAGGTGCTCGACTCGCGGGGGAACCCGACGGTCGAGGTCGACGTCGTCCTCGACTCAGGCGCAAGCGGGTCGGCGATCGTCCCTTCGGGCGCCTCGACCGGCGTGCACGAGGCGGTCGAGCTGCGGGACGGCGGCGCCGCTTTCGGCGGGAAGGGCGTGACGGCCGCGGTCGGCAACGTGAACGGCGTCCTGCGCGACGCCGTGCTCGGGCTCGACGCTTCCGGCCAGGTATCCGTCGACGACGCGCTGATCGCGTGCGACGGCAGCCCGAACAAGGGGCGACTCGGCGCCAACGCGATCCTCGGCATCTCGCTCGCGACGGCGAAGGCGGCGGCCGCCGACGCCGGCGTCCCCCTCTACCGCTACCTCGGCGGCGCCAGCGCGCGCACGCTCCCGGTCCCGATGCTGAACGTGATCAACGGCGGCGTCCACGCGCAGAACTCGATCGACCTCCAGGAGTTCATGATCGTCCCAGCCGGCGCCGCCACCTTCGCCGAGGCGATCCAGATCGGCGCCGAGGTCTATCACGCCCTGCGAGGAGTCCTGCACGAGCGCGGGCTTGCAACCGCGGTCGGCGACGAGGGCGGGTTCGCGCCCGACCTCCCTTCGAGCGAAGCGGCGATCGAAGCGATACTCGAGGCGGCCGAGCGCGCCGGGCACCGCGACGCGGTCGCGATCGCGCTCGACCCGGCGACGAGCGAGGTCTATCGCGACGGCGTCTACCGCTTCGAGGGGCGCGCGCTCGGCTCGGGCGAGATCACCGGGTTCTGGGCCGACCTCGTCGACCGCTACCCGCTCGTTTCGATCGAGGACGGAGCGGCCGAGGACGACTGGGAGGCATGGGGGCAGCTGACGCGCCAGCTCGGCGACCAGGTCCAGCTCGTCGGAGACGACCTGTTCGTCACCAACCCCACGCGGCTGAAGCGGGGCATCGACGAAGGCGTCGCCAACTCGATCCTCGTCAAGGTCAACCAGATCGGGACGCTGACCGAGACCCTCGCTGCGATCCGGCTTGCCCAGGAGGCCGGTTACACCGCCGTGATCTCGCATCGCTCGGGCGAGACCGAGGACACGACGATCGCCGACCTCGCAGTCGCGACCAACGCCGGCCAGATCAAGACGGGCGCCCCGGCCCGCTCCGACCGGGTCGCCAAATACAACCGCTTGCTGCGGATCGAGGAGGAGCTCGGCGCTCCCGCGTCGTACCCTGGTTTCGCCGCGTTCCGGAAGCATCACCGCTAGAACCCGGCGCCCGGTTAGGCTGGGCGGGTGGAGACTGAAATCAGGCGGACGAAGATCGTCGCCACGATCGGGCCGAGCTCAGGGTCGCACGAGATGCTGCGCTCGCTCGCCCAGGCCGGGATGGACGCCGCCCGCCTCAACTTCTCACACGGCTCTCACGACGAGCATGCGAGCCGCGCCAAGCTCACCCGCGCGGTCCAGCAAGAGCTCGGCCGGCCGCTCGCGCTGATCGCCGATCTGCAGGGCCCGAAGCTTCGCGTCGCCGGGCTGACCGAGCCGCGCCTGCTCGCCGACGGCGCCACCGTTTTCATCGCCGGCGACGAGACGGCGCTTGAGGGCGACCTGGTCGTCGCCCCGGCAGCGATCGCCGAAGCACTCGAGCCCGGCCATCACGTCCTGATCGACGACGGGCTGATTCGGCTGATCATCGACGAGGTCGAGGCCGGACGTGCCCGTGCGACGGTGCTCGTCGGCGGCGCGGTGAAGCCGAACAAGGGTGTCAACCTGCCGCCGCGGGTCGCGATTCCGGTGCCGTCGCTCTCCGAGAAGGATCTCGTCGACCTCGACTTCGCGCTCGGACTCGGCGTCGACTACGTCGCTCTCTCGTTCGTCCGCGGCGCTGCCGACATCCGCGAGCTGAAGGGGATCATCGCCGACCACGACTCGGACGCGCGCGTGATTGCCAAGATCGAGAAGGCCGAGGCGATCGATGCCCTCGATGAGATCGTCCACGAGGCCGACGCGGTCATGGTCGCACGCGGC
>DATKRX010000094.1:0-7858 GCA_035531915.1 Gaiellaceae bacterium
CTCGTTTGCGCCCCGCCGCTCGAGTCCGTCCCGGCAGCCGCCGGAGCGGCGGTCGGCTAGCTCGACGCCGGTGTCGTTCAGGCCGAAGAACCACCGTGCCGCGAGCACAGCGAGCTCCGCGTAACGGGCCTCGCCGGTCGCGGCAAAAGCCGCAGCGCAGGCCTCGGCCATCGCGCCTGCCTCGGTCGGCTGCTGGTCGAACCCGGGACGCGGCTCGCCCGGCCCCCAACCGCCGGCGGGGGCGAAGCTGAAGCAATCCCCGTCGAGCTCGAGATCGACGAGCCAGCGGAGAAGCGCGAGGCCCTCCTCGACGAGTTGTGGCCGGTGGAACGCCGCCCCGGCCGCGATCAGCGCCTCGGCGAGCCGCGCGTTGTCGTAGGCGAGACGCTGCTCGGGCCAGCGCCAGCCGGGATCGTCGGTGAGCCGCAGAAGCCGAGCGTCGACCCGGGTGAGGAGCAGTGCGGCTCCGCTGTGGCCCGGATGTCGCGTGGCGACCGCGGCGGCACCGAGGACGGCGTAGGCGTTCGCGCGCGGCGAGGGAGACGAGAAGACGGCGGCGCCGGACTCGAAGCAGCGGAGTGCCCGTGCAGCGAGCTCGCCGGATCCGCACGAGGCGGCGACCCCGAGCCCGTGGAGCGCGCGGCCGTTCGAGTCGTCCGATCCGACCCGATCGGTGAGGCGGCCCGAAGCTCCGGCCGAGCGCCGGTTGTGAAAGCGGCCGTCGGGGCGCTGCGCCTGCTCGAGAAACGAGAGGTAGATCAGGCCGAGCGGCGCCCCCGGCTCGCGGGCGACCGCCGCGAGGGCACGCGCGACGTCGTCGGTGCAGTAGCCGTGCTCGGGCCGCGGCGCGCGGAAGCTCGCGTGCTCGTGGAGCCCGACCGAGTCGGTGAGCGAGGCGAGGTGCAGGAACGACGGAGCCGGGAGATTCAGAGCGCGCTCACCGCGCCGGCGGGCTGCAGGCCCCGCGTGACCTGCCGGTAGCGAACGCCGACGTTCTCCCAGGTGAGGGAGACGGCCTGCCGGCGAGCGGCGGCGGCGGCGCGCGCCGCAGCCGCCGGGTCGGTGAGGAGCATCCGCAGGGCGGCGGCGATCGCGGCGGGATCCTCGTGCGGGACGACGACGCCGGCCCCGCCCGAGAGCAGCTCGACCGCGTGCGGGAACGCCGTCGAGACAACGGGCTTCCCCGAGCCGATCGCCTCCACGAGCACCCCGGAGACGACCTGGTCGCGCGAGCGGTAGGGGAGCAGGACGATATCGGCGCGCCGCACTTCGGCGAGCACCGCAGCCGTGTCGCGGTACCCGTCGAGGAACTCGATCATGTGCTCGACCCCGAGCGTCTCCGAGAGTGCCTGAAGCGACTCGCGGTAGGCCTCGCCCGAGTGCTTGCGGACGTTCGGGTGGGTCTCCCCGAGCACGACGTAGCGCGGGAGCGGGGTCAGGTCTTTGAGCTCCGCGAGCGCCTCGATCGCAAACTCGATTCCCTTCCCCGGGCCGATCAGCCCCCAGGTGAGGATCGAGGGGCGACGCGTCGGGTCGGGCCGGAGCGCCAGCGGCGCGAGGTTTGCGGGCGCGCCATGCGGGATCACGACGACCGACGAGGAGTCGATCCGGTGCGCGCCGAGGAGCCGCCTGCCGGCGACCTCGCTCTGCACGACGATCCGCGAGGCGACCCGCGCGAGCTCTTCGACGATGCGGCGCTGGTTGGGCGAGGGTGACTCGAGCACGGTGTGCAAGACGACGACGACGGGAGCGTCGAGGAGCGAGACGAGCTCGAGGATGTCGGCGCCGTCCTCGCCCCCGAAGAGACCGAACTCGTGCTGGACGACCACCGTGTCGTAGGCCGAGAGCGCCTGGGCAGCTCCAGCGAGCGAGGAGCGGGAGCCACGCACCCACTCGGCGACCACGCCGGGGGAGGAGACCGTCTCGCCGCGCTCGTCGACGCAACTCACGACCCCGATCGGGCCGGTCGCGCCGAGGGCGCCCGCGAGCGAGGCCGTGAACGTGGCGAGGCCGCACTTGGTGGGTGGGAACGTGCTGACGAAACCGACCGAACCTTCGAGTGCGCTTACAGGGCGCGGCAGCCGGAGCCGCGTGTGAAAACCGTGGGCAGGGGCTATCGGAGTCGCTGAGATACTCATGTCATCCCTCCAGGGGAATCGGTTCAAACATAAAAAAAGGCCCCGGAGAACTTCTCCGAAGGCCTCATCGCCCAGTCAGGCTTCCTCACCTAGCCGACCCTTCGTCGAGCCGCCGAACCCTTAGAGTAGCTGAAACTGTCGCGTCGCGGCCGTGGCCTCCCCGGTCAGCACCGACTCCCGAGCCGACGCGGCCCCTCGAGTACGCTCGGCACGGCGCTCCTCGCGCGATCGTCGGCAGGGTGCAGCCCGGACAGACGCGCGCAGTGGCCACGCAGCCTCGCCAACCAAATGATGGCTCCAGAGGTCTCCTCTCCTTCGGGAGTTTTGCCTGATCGCTTGCACCGAGCGAGGACAAAGAACGCGCCTCGCTCCGTGCCGTTCTGGAGCAGTAACCGGATATCGATCATTGCCTTCACACTGCTCGTGGTGCGTGCTCGACCATCTCTTCATCGACTCGGAGGAGCTCGGTATCAGCCGGCCCCGAGGAGACGAAGGACTTCGCGCTCGATCTGGCCTCACCGATCAGGCGAGAGTGACGACGGTGATCGACACCGCTTCCAGGTGCTCGAGTCGGCGGCGGCGAGAGATCCCGCAGACCTCGACCGGCGTTCAACGACTCGCCGCCGCCTCCTGCTGGTTTGCCGGTGCGCCCGTTCTGCCTGTAAACGGGGCCCGCGCCCTCGTGCGGGCGAGTTGGCCCGATCCGGGGAGCGTCTTCTGCTTCCGGGCCGGTTAGGAGCCGGATGCCCGGCGCCTGCCGGTCGCCTGGGCAGAGCGCTGTGAGTCGAGCTCGGCGCAGAAGACCTGGACGATCTCGGGGTCGAACTGGGTGAATGCGCAGCGCCGGAGCTCGGCGAGTGCCTCGGCGTGAGAGAGGGCTTCGCGGTAGGGGCGATCGGAGATCATCGCGGTGTAGGCGTCGCAGACGGCGATGATGCGGGCCGCGAGCGGGATCTCGCGGGTCGCGAGCGCGTCGACGTAGCCGGTGCCGTCCCAGCGCTCGTGGGTTGCCCGCACGATCTCGCCCACCGTTCGCATCGTCGGGGCGCCCGCGAGGATGCGTTGCGCGATCAGCGTGTGGCTGCGGACGACAACCCACTCCTCCTCGCTCAAGGGGCCTGGCTTCTGGAGCACGGCGTCGGGGATCGCGAGTTTCCCGATGTCGTGGAGCTCGGCGGCGAGCCGAAGCTCCTCGAGCGCCTCGCCCGTCAGACCGAGCCGTGCGCCGACCCGTGTGGAGAGTTCCGCGACCGCGTCGATGTGCGCTTGAAGGCCCGGCTCGAGCTCGGACAGCATCCGCCGCAGCACCTCGGGCGAGTCCCCGCGCGCCGACTGGAACTCGTGCTTCTGGGCATAGAGGCGCTCGTCGGCAAGGCGCAGCGCGCTGTCGGCGTCACCGGCCTCCGCTGGAAGGAACACCGTGCCGAACGAGCTCGAGACCTCGAACCCCTCGCCCGTCTCGCTCAGCGCGGCGACGGCTGCCTCCAGGATCGAGCGGGCCTCGGCTGGGCGCACCTCGGCGAGCACGCAGAACTCGTCTCCACCGAGACGGTAGGCATCGCCGTACGACCCGACGGCCGTGGCGAGCTTCTCGCCGAGCCGCGCGAGCAGCGCGTCGCCGGCTGGGTGCCCGAAGCTGTCGTTGTAGTACTTGAAGCCGTTGAGGTCGAAGATCGCGAGCAGATGGGAGCTCCCGGCGCAGGTGGAGGCGAGCGTACGCTCGAGGTCGGTCGTCAGCTTCCTCCGGTTTCGAAGGCCGGTCAGCGAGTCGTAGTTGGCGAGCCGCTCGAGCTCGCGCTGGGCCTGTCTGCGCTCGCCGATGTCCTGCACCTGCGAGACGAAGTAGAGCGGATCGCCGTCCGGATCGCGCACGAGCGAGACCGACAGCAGCACCCATACGGGCTCGCCGTCGGGCCGGAGATACCGTTTCTCGATCTGGTAGACGCGAAGGTCGCCGGCGAGCATTCGCTCCACCTGTTCGAGATCCTCGGCGAGGTCGTCGGGGTGGGTGATCTCCTGGAACCCCGACTCGAGCAGCTCCGACTCGGCGTAGCCGGTGATCTCGCACAGCATGTGGTTGACACGAAGCCAGCGTCCGTCGAGGCCGACGAGCGCGAGCCCGATCGGCGCGTCGTCGAAGGCTCGCCGGAACCGCTCCTCTGCCGCTTCGAGCGCTTGCTGGGTCTTGCGCCGCGTCGTGATGTCCTCGATCTGCGCCACCGCGTAGAGAGGGTTGCCCGAAGCCTCGCGCACAAGCGTGCTGCTGACCGAGACGAATACAACCCGTCCGTCGGCACGGACGTAGCGCTTCTCCGTCCGCTGGGGATCGCGCAAGAGCTCCAGCTGGCTGCGCCAGTGCTCCGCGCTCGCCGCCAGGTCCTCCGGATGGGTGACGTCGAGCACGGTCAAGCGAAGGAGGGAGTCCGCGTCGTAGCCGAGCAGATCGCAGAGAGCTTGATTGACCTGCAGCCAGCGGCCGTCGAGGCCGACGAGCGCGACGCCGATCGGGGCGTTGTCGAACGCCGCGCGAAAGCGCTCGCTGGCGCGCAGAAGCGCATCTTCGGCCTGCTTCTTCGAGGTCAGGTCGAGGCAGGTACCGACCCAGCCGGCAGCCACCCCCTGCTCGTCCCGGAGCGCCGTCGCGAAGCCCTCGATCCAGACGACGTCGCCGTGACCGCGCAGGAAGCGATACTCGACGATCGAGTCTCGCCCCGCCCGCGAGGCAGCACTCCACTCGGCGAGCACCCTCTCGAGGTCGTCGGGATGCAAGGCGGCCATCCACCCCTCTCCCAACGCCTGATCCACGCTCAGGCCCGACAGCTCGCACCAGCGCTCGTTGACATAGACGCACTTCCCCTCGGCGTCCGACCGGAAGATCCCGTAGGGCGTGTGCGAGGTCAGCGCCCGAAGCATCTCGTTGGCCTCGAAGGCGGGGGCCGGCAGCACGAGCGGCAGCGTTTGGAGGTTGCCCGGGGGACGGACGTCGACAGACATATATAGGTAGCTGTATCGACCAAAACCACACCCCAACATTCCCCCGGACGGGGGACGCCGGTCCCGCCCGAGCTGCCGAGTGCTGTGGCGAGCGACGGTTTCGCTCGCCGCCGACCCGCCAAGGCTCGGGGATCCCGGCCGGCTTGCGCCGGGTCGAGCCGCGTCTCTAGACCGGCCTCAGACCGTCGGTGTGGTCGCCAAGCCACTCTAGAAGTCGCGCGAACGCATACCTCGGCTCGCGCCCGAAGGCGGCCAGCACGTGCGCTGCCCCCGCAGCCGGTCGGCGGGCGCCGAAGAGCCTCGCGCTTTCGTGGAGCTCTCTGGCGGCCGCGAACGCCCGCGAGGCGCGGGGGCCGAGGGTTTGCGTGGCCTGCTCGAGCAGTTCGGCTGCTTCCTGGTCGCGACCGAGCTCGGTGAGCACCGTTGCACGGCCGATCAACGCGCGCTCGAGTGAGCGGGCGACCTTCTCCTTGGCGATCTTCAGCTGATCGATGACCGCGGGCGTCAGCTCGGCGACCCCGGCGAGAGGGTCGACACGCTCGCCACGGCGGGCATGGGCGGCGGCGCGCACGGCGAGCCCTCGCTTGATCTGTTCTTCGAGCCCGAGGAGCGAGCTCGGGCGAGGGTTGAGCCGGTAGAGGATCACCGGTTCCGGGAGGTTGGCGAGCGCGAAACGCTCGGAGAGCCGCAGCCAAGAGATCGTAGTCCTCGATCTGATCGAAGCGGTAGCCGCCGACATCCTCGAGCGCGCTGCGTCGCAGCATCACCGACGGATGGGCGAAGCAGTTGCCGCGAGGGAGCCTCGAATGAATGACACGGCTCGCGGTCGGAAACTGCATGATCGAAAGCCGCCTGCCGCTCGCGTCGATGACGATGACCGCTGCTCCGACGCAAGCCACGGTCGGGTGAGCCTCCAGAAACTCGAGCTGGCGCGAGAGACGGTCTGGAAGAGCGATGTCATCCGCGTCGAGACGGGCGATATGCGGGCTCCGCGCCAGACGGCAACCATGATTGAGCGCGGCCGAGATCCCGAGATTCCGCTCGTGGATCAGCAGCCTGACGCGCGGATCCGCGGCCACGAATCGCTCGACGATGGCGCCCGAGTCGTCCTGCGAGCCATCGTCCACCACCACGAGCTCCAGCTCCTCGAGCGTTTGCGCGAGCACGCTTTCGACCGCCTCGACCAGGTGGGCCCCGCCGTTGAAGACGGGCAGGACGACGCTCACGCGCGGCGTCGGAGCGCCATCTCTGCCACGCCGGCAACGGTAGCCGCTCGAAGCGCGACCGGCTCCTCCCGGCCGGAGCTCAGCCGCCAGCGAGAGGCGCATCCGTGGGCGAAGGCGCCCGCGTGTGGCCGGCTCCGAACCACCAGCCAGGAAGACAGGGGCACTCCCAGCCTTTCGTCCAACGCGGCCAGCGTCGTTCCGAGCGAGAGTGCGGGTAGGAGCCGGCCGTGATTGACGGCTCTCCAACAGGAGGTCGAGGATGGGGGTAGAGAAGGTACTGCGTCGGGTCTTGGCCGCTTCGGTTGGCCTCTGTCTGCTCGCAGCGGCAGCCGGATACTGGCGGGTCTGAGCCGCCGTGCCGAAGGCGAGCACGACCGCGCGCGCCTCCGAGATCCTCGCGAGCCTGCTGCTCGAGCGTGTAGCACTCGAGCGCCGTCCCGACGAGCAGGCGGCGCTCGAGGCAAACCGGCTTGCGATCGTCTACTGGCAGGCCCGGCTCTCGCCGCTCGAGAATGGCCGGCGCGAGGATCGGAATCGCCGCTCGAGCTGCAGGCGCACGGCAGGCGGTTCGGGCTCGCACGAGCAATCCTGATCGCAGGACGCCTCGAGAACGTTACGAGCCGATCCGCTCACGAGCGCCTGTTGCCGGGCAGGGATGCCGGGCCCAGCCCACCGAGGCGATTCGGGCCTGAACGGTCGCGAGCGCAACCGGCGGAGGTCGGCTTTTTGCAGGCTTTGCGTTGGCTTTGCGTAGACTTGCGCGATGGCAAGAAGGCTTGCAGACGTGGCGAAGCAGGCCGGCGTCAGCGAGGCGACCGTGAGCCGTGTCCTCAACGGCAAGCCCGGGATCTCGGATGCGACCCGCGCGGCCGTGCTAACCGCGCTCGACGTGATCGGCTACGAGCGGCCGACCCATCTGCGGGTTCGCCGGGCGCGCATGGTCGGGCTGATCGTGCCCGAGCTTCAGAACCCGATCTTCCCGGCGCTCGCGGAGGTCGTCGCCGGGGCGCTCGCCCAGCGAGGCTTCAACGCGGTGCTCTGCACGCGGACCGGAAGCATGTCGGAGGCCGAGTACGTCGAGATGCTGCTCGAACGGCAGGTGTCGGGAATGATCTTCGCCGGTGGCCAGTACGCCGAGGCCGACGCGCCGCACGATCACTACCTGCGACTGCTCCAACTCCGCCTGCCGGTCGTGCTCGTCAACGCTGCCGCCGAGCACCTCGATTTCCCGCGCGTCTCGACCGACGACGCAGTCGCGATGGAGCAGGCCTACGCACACCTCGCCTCTCTAGGCCACGAGCGGCTCGGGCTGATTCTCGGTCCACCCGATCACGTTCCCTCGGCCCGCAAGCTCGCGGCCTTCCAGCGCGTCGCTACCGGCGCGAACGGCGGCCCGCTGCCTGCCGAGCTCGTCGAGCGCACGAGGTTCTCGATCGAGGGCGGGCACGCGGCGGCCGGGCGGCTGCTCGCCCGCGGCGCCACCGGGATCATCTGCGGGAG
>DATKRX010000095.1:0-11816 GCA_035531915.1 Gaiellaceae bacterium
CGATCGCCCAAGCCAGCGCGACAAACAAACCGCGAGCGGCGGCCTACCGGTAAGACGTTCGGAGCCACTGATCGAGAGAGCAGCCGGACGCCGCCGGGTGCCGGCGAAACCGAGCGGGCAACAACGAGTGCTTCAGCAAGGCAAACCGTTGCCGTGAGGCCCCGAGGCCGACGGCTCAGAGTCGGATCGTCGAGATCACCTCGCGGTTTGTGATCGGTTCAAAACGAACGCCGGCCGCCTCGAGGAGAGGCCGCTGAGCGAGCAGCGGCCGAAAGGTGCCCATCTGCTCGGCGTGCTCGAGGCTGTGCCAAATGTTCGTGTTCGTGTTCGTGAGCTAGCCCTTCTCCCGGTCGATGGCGACGACGTGGTCCAGGAGAGACGCGAGTGATTCCAGCGGCCCCCGGAGGGCCGCTTGGCTGCGGGCAAGCAGCTGCTCGGCTTCCAGCGGCCTCCGCTGAGCGAACGTGCCTTTCGAGATACGCACGATCACGTCGGCCTCCTCACTCGACGACCGGCGATCGGGCGGCGTCGTTCAGTGACTCATTCAGATTTGTGCTCGCTGATCCGGCGGGCGCAGGCTGGCCGGCGAGCGCTGAGCGCCAACCGTCCGCCGTAGCTCCGTCGTAGGCGCGGCGGACCGTTCCTGCTACATCTGCAGCAGCTCGAAGATCTCCACCGCGAACTTCCCGTCACTGTTGGACAGGAACGGGAGGCCCTCGGTGAACGCCTTCGCCGCAGCGAGATCGTCGGCCTCGACGATCGTGTAGCCGATCAGGTCGCCGGCTGTTCCTTCAGTGCCGTCATCGCGAACCGACGCGCTCGTCCCGAACGGGCTGCCGACGTCGACGAGCGCCGCGCCGACCTTCTCCATCCAGGCGCTAAACGCGGCCATCCGCTCGGCGTCCTGCTCCGGCGTGGAGTCAGAGATCGGAGTGGCCGGGCCACGGTAGAGGTAGATGAACTTCGCCATGTCGATCATCCTTTCGAGAACCGGAGCGCCCCATGCGCGCCTTCACCTTAATGACGAACGGCGCCGGCGCGGACGGACAAAACGCCAGTATCAGGATCGTTCGTGCCAAGCGGCTTGGGCGAGCTCGCCGTATCCGCAGACCGCGCGTGGCTCCCACACCTCCGCCCCTGCCGCATCGAAGACGAGACGGACGAGCACGTCGCGGAGCCGCTCGTCAACGACGCCTCCGTCAGCCGACTGAGTCGCGATCGCGACCCACACCTCGTCTCCGGACGACGAGACCTGAAGGCGAGCGCCGAACCGGGTGCGGGGGATAAGGAGGCCGCCCCAACCAGCCGCCCCAACCAGTTCCGGCGCCTATTTCTTCGGATCTTTGGCGGCTGCACGCTCGGCGATCTGCTTGATCCGCACGAGCCGCCGATCCCAGATCGCGGCGAGCTCGCCGAGTGAGCGTGTCGCCTCGTCGAGTCTCTCGACGTTCAGGCGGTAGCGCATTTCGCGTCCGCTCTTCTCGCCGTCGACGAGGCCGACACGGGTGAGGACCGCGAGGTGTTTGCTGACGGCCTGCCGGCTGATCGGCAGGCTCTCAGCGAGAACTGTCGCGGTCGATTCTCCGCGCTCGAGCAGCAGGTCGAGCATCTGGCGTCGCGTCGGTTCGGTTACCGCCGCGAGCAGCGCGTCGGTTTCGACTGCGCCGCGGGGCATTAGCCGGCGAGGATGCTCCGCTGTGTCGGGGCGTAGTCGCGGAGACGCTCGACGATCGTCGCCCAGCCCCGCGTGTGCTCGGCAAAGTAGGTCTCCTTGGCCTCCTCGGAGCGAGCGATCTTTTCCAGACCGCTCTCGACGAGACGCAGGCGTGTCGAGCCGCCTCGCTCCTCGAGGCTGAACTCGACGAGTGGCGCGTTTTTCTCGGTGGGGTCGTCGCCGTCGGGGTAGTCCCAGCGGAAGGAGAAGAAGTGGGGCGGATCCAGCCGTTCGACTCGCAGGTTGACGACCCGCTTGCGGTTGGTCGCTTTCACCTCCCAGCCGAAGCGGCCCTCGCCGCCCGGGCGGGCCTCGAGCTCGGCCGAGTCGGTGAACCAGCCGGTGATGTGCTCGGGCTCGCTGATCACGGCCCAGACGACGTCGATCGGGGCGTCGATCTCGATTTCACGCTCTATGCGGTCGGCGGCCATCTCGCTCCTCGCTCGATTTGCAACTTATGGTTGCGCATGCTATCACTCCAATACGAAACCGATGGTTGCGCGTCGATTGCAGGGAGGGGTCATGAGAGATCGCAGGGAGACGGTGAGAGTTCGGCAGGCCGCGCTGACAGCGACGCTCGGACTCGCCGTTGCAGCTTGGGTTGTCGCGGTCAGGCAGATGAAGGGGATGGAGATGGGCGTTGCGACGAGGCTCGGCTCGTTCGCGTTCTTCCTCGCCCTCTGGGTCTCGATGATGGCGGCGATGATGCTGCCGGGCGCAGCTCCGGCAGTCTCGAGAAGCGCTCAGGCGAGCGGAGGTGTCCGCGCCGTGCCGCTCTTTGTCGGGTCGTATCTCGCCGTCTGGACACTCGTGGGCGTCATCGTGTTCGCGCTCTACCGGCCGCACGGGTCGCTCGCGGCCGGCGCGGTTGTGATCGCGGCCGGTGTCTACGAGTTCACGCCGCTCAAGCAGCGCTTCCGCCGACGCTGCCGCGAGAGCGTCCGCTCCGGATTCGAGTTCGGGCTCTACTGCGTCGGCTCGAGCATCGGCCTGATGCTGATGCTCGTCGCGCTCGGCCTGATGAGCGTCGCCTGGATGTCGGTGATCGCCGTCCCGATCATCGCCCAGAAGCTCTTGCCCGCGAAAGCCGCGATCGATCTGCCGCTCGGGCTCGCGATCGTCGGGCTTGGAATCCTGATCGTGATCGCGCCCTCGGCCGTTCCCGGGCTCACGCCGCCGATGTGAGAGCGCAGGCGACGCCAAGCCGTTTTGTAACGACAACGAAGGAGAGAAACCATGACCGACCACAAGACCGGAACACGTGAGGAGTGGCTTGCAGCCCGGCTGGAGCTGCTCGAGGCCGAGAAGGCACTGACGCGGCGAAGCGACGAGCTCGCGCAGTTGCGGCAGGAGCTGCCCTGGGTTCGAGTCGAGAAGGAGTACCGCTTCGAGACCGACGAGGGCACGGCCTCTCTCGCCGATCTCTTCAAAGGACGCTCCCAGCTCCTCGTCTATCACTTCATGTTCGGGCCCGAGTACACGGCCGGGTGTCCATCCTGCTCGGCGATCGCTGACGGCTTCAACGGCTCCGCCGTTCACCTCGCCAATCACGACGTCACGCTCTGCGCCGTCTCGCGGGCACCGTTCACGAAACTGAAGGCCTACAAGCAGCGGATGGGCTGGAGCTTCCCCTGGGCCTCTTCGTTCGAGAGCGACTTCAACCACGACTACCAGGCGGCACACACCAAGGAGGAGTGGGAGTCGGGAGCCGTCGAGTACAACTTCCGCACGACCGACCTTCGTCCGGCCGGTGAAGAGAGCTCCGGTCTCGACGAGTTCGCATCGAGCATCGTCGGAACCGACTGGGAGACGTTCAGACGAGAAGGGCCAGGCGTGAGCGCGTTCGCGCTCGAGGATGGCGTCGTCCACCACACCTACTCCGCATACGCGCGCGGCATCGACGGGCTCTGGGGCATGTACCAGTGGCTCGACCGCGCCCCACTCGGCCGCAACGAGAACGGCTTCTGGTGGCACCGCCACGACGAATACCAAAGCCAGTGACAGCTGCGGAGGGCAGCCAGGCGGGCAGCTTGAAGATGCGATCAGCTTGAAGATGCGATCAGAGAGCCCTTCGCAGAGGAAGGCTCGCCTGACTGAGTTCGGGCCGGTCGACACCGACTTCCATAGCTCGTTGTAGAGTCGAGCTGTGAGCGCGGCCAAGGGGATCCTGGTCGGAGGTAGCTGGACGCAGGCTGCCTCCGCCGAGACGATGGAGGTGATCAACCCGGCGACCGAGGAGACGATCGCGGTCGTCGCGCGCTGCGGGGCCGAGGACGTCGACTCGGCGGTCGCCGCCGCCAAGGCAGCGCTTCCGGCCTGGCTCGACACGACCCCGGGTGAGCGCTCCGGGCTCCTGCTCGCGCTCGCCGGGCTGCTCGAGGAGCACGCCGACGAGCTGGCGGCGATCGAGTCGGCGAACGTCGGCAAGCCGCTTGCCTACGCGCGCGAGGAGCTTCCGATCATGGCCGACCACATGCGCTTCTTCGCCGGCGCGGCGCGCCTGCTCGAGGGGAAGAGCACGGGCGAGTACAGGCGCGGGCACACCTCGATGATCCGGCGCGAGCCGCTCGGGGTCGTGGGCGGGATCGCGCCCTGGAACTACCCGCTGATGATGGCGGTGTGGAAGCTCGCGCCGGCGCTCGCGGCCGGGAACACGCAGGTGTTGAAGCCGTCGGAGCAGACGCCGCTCTCGCTGCTGCGCTTCGCGGAGCTCGCGAGCGAGCTGCTGCCGGCGGGTGTGCTCAACGTCGTGACCGGCGACGGCGTCCCGGTCGGGGAGCGGATCGTGACCCATCCCGACGTGCGGCTCGTGTCGCTGACCGGCGATGTCGAGACGGGAAAGACGATCGCGCGCACCGCCGCGGAGACGCTCAAGCGCGTGCACCTCGAGCTGGGCGGGAAGGCGCCGGTGGTCGTCTTCGACGACGCCGACCCGGCTGCGGTCGCCGAGGCGATCAAGATCGGCGGCTACTGGAACTCGGGGCAGGACTGCACCGCCGCCTCGCGCGTTGTTGCGGGGCCGAAGATCTACGACCGGCTGCTCGAGGAGCTCGTGCCGGCGGTCGAGTCGCTCACGGTGGGCGATCCCGCCGGCGGAGCGGAGATCGAGATGGGCCCCGTGATCTCGCGCGCCCAGCAGGAGCGCGTGCTCGGGTTCCTCGACCGCGCCAAGGGCGCCTCGGTGCTGACCGGCGGCGGATCGCCGCCCGGGCGCGGCTTCTTCGTCTCCCCGACGGTCGTCACCGGAGTCGGTCAGCGCGACGAGATCGTTCAGCGCGAGGTGTTCGGGCCGGTCGTGACGGTGCAGCGGTTCGCCGACGACGCCGAGGCGATCGCCTGGGCAAACGACGTCCCCTACGGGCTCGCGGCCTCGGTGTGGACGCGCGATGTCGGGCGGGCGTTCCGGGCGGCGCGGGCGCTCCAGTTCGGGACGGTCTGGATCAACGACCACATCCCGCTCGTCTCCGAGATGCCCCACGGCGGCTACAAGCAGTCCGGCTACGGCAAGGATCTCTCCATGTACTCGCTCGAGGACTACACCCAGATCAAGCACGTGATGGCTTCCCTCGGCTAGGCGCGTGGCCCGGGCGCTGATCTTCGATCTCGACGGGACGCTCGTCGACACGGTCTACGCGCACGTGTTCGCCTGGCAGCGGGCGCTCGCCGAGGAGGGGATGCCGATCGACGCCTGGCGGATCCACCGGCGGATCGGGATGAGCGGCGGCCTCTTCACCCGGGCGGTCGCCCGTGAGGTGGGGCGCGAGCTCTCCGAGGCCGAGACGAAGGCGATCCAGGCCCGGCATGCGCTGCTCTACGAGGAGCTCCTGCCCGAGCGGCGGCCGCTCCCGGGCGCGGTCAGGTTGCTCGCCGAGCTGCGGGCGCGCGCTGTGGTGCACGGGATCGCGACCTCCGGCCAGCGTCCATCGATCGACCGCTCACTCGACGCGCTCGCGATCCCGCCCGGGATGGTTGTGATCGAGCGCGGCGATGTCGCCCGCGCGAAGCCGGAGCCCGACCTCTTCCTCGCCTGCGCCGCCGCTCTTGGAGTCGAGCCGGAGGAGTGCTACGTCGTCGGCGACGCGGTCTGGGACCTGCTCGCCGCCCGCCGGGCGGGGATGCTGAGCATCGGCCTCCTGAGCGGAGGCTACGGCGCCGACGAGCTCGTCACCGCGGGCGCCTTCCGCGTCTACGACGACGCGGCAGAGCTGCACGAATCACTCGATGAGCTCGGCATCGACGCCTGACCCCGCGGTCGGGCGCGGATTCAGTCTGAGAGGATGCGCTGGTGATCGGGCTCGGTCTGATTCTGATGCCGGTCCTGAGCTCGCTCCTCGTAGGGGTATCGCTGCGCCTCAAGAGCCTCGTCGCGACGGCGCTTGCCTCCTACGTCGCTTTCGTGGCGAATCTCGCGCTCGTCACGCAGGTCCTCTCGCCGTTTCGCGAGGTGACGCGGGGTTTCCTCGCTCTCTCGGAGCTCGCTCTGCTCGCCGCCGCGGCAGCGGCCTTCTGGCTTCTCGGCCGGCCGCGTCCGCCGCTTGGGGCGGCGCGCAGGGCGCTCGCGGAAGTCGCGTCGGATCGCGTGACGCTTCTCTATCTCGCGGCGCTCGCGGTGCTGCTCGGCTACGAGCTCCTGCTCGCGCTGAGCGTCCCGCCCGACAACCTCGACTCGCTCTCCTACCACCTCGCGCGCGTCGCCGCCTGGTACCACCACGGCGGCATCTACTGGGTGGCGAACCCCTCGACCGCCCGGATCAACGAGTTCCAGCCGCTCGCCGAGCAGCAGATCTACTTCCTGTTTGTCGCCACCGGCAGCGCGCTGCTCTATGCCCTGCCGCAGTACCTCGCCCAGCTCGCGATCCTCGCCGCCGTCTTCGGAGCCGCCCGCCGCCTCGGCTACGGAGCCCGGCCGGCGGCCTGCAGCGCCTGCCTCTTTGCCACCTTCGGCCTCGTCGCCTACGAGGCGACGACCGCCCAGAACGATCTCGTCGCCGCCTCCCTGCCCGCGGCGGCCGCCTGCCTGCTGCTCGGCGGCGGCAGGGTCGAGGTGTTGCTCGCCGGCCTCGCCGCCGGTATCGGCCTCGGCGTCAAGCTGACCACGGTCCTGATCTGGCCGGTCCTGCTCGCCCTCGCTCTCCTCCGTGGGCGAAAAGCGCTGCTGCTCGCTGCAATCGGCGCGACGCTCGGGTTGCTCGCGATCGGCTCCTGGAGCTTCGTGCTCAACCTCGCGCACACCGGCCAGCTACTCGGTGCCGGCGGCGGCCGGCTCGCGGATACCACCTCGCCCTCCTATCCCGGTTCGCTCGTGACGCTCCTCTCGATCCTCTACGCGACGATGGACCTCTCGGTGCTGTGGCCGGCTGCGATCGTCGGCCTCGCGGTCGTGGGAGTCGGGGTGGCGGTCGCCCGCGGCTGGCGTCCGTTTCGCGGAGGAGATCTCCGCACAGCCGCGCTGGAGGCGGCCGAGATCGCGGTGCCGTTCGCCGCGCCCGTGCTCGTCCTGCTCGGCGCGGCGGCTCTCGCCTACGCGACCGGTGCTCTGGGGCACCCGTTGCGCGGCCCCCACGGTAGCTACAGCACGCTCGGGTTCTTCGGCGGGCTCAACAACACGGCCGACGAGAACGCCTCGGCCTTCGGCCCGCTGGGGGGAGCCGTCCTTGTCGGCGTCCCCGTGCTGACGGCAATCGCGACCATCGTGCGGAAAGGCGACCGGCGGCTGCTCGTGCTCGCCGCGGCGCTCCCGAGCTTCCTGATCCTGCTCGCGCTCGGGAGCAACTTCAACCCGTGGCTCTCGCGCTTCCTGATCGTCCCCGCGGCGGTGACCGCGCCGCTCCTCGCGCGTCTTTTCCGCGGTCGGGCGATCAGCGCCGCCTACCTCGTCGTCAGCCTCTTCGTGATCGCGCTCGGGATCACGCGGCTGCACACAAAGCGGCTCGTGAGCAGCTTCGGGGTCCCCTGGCAGCTCACGCAGGCCGCCGCGCTCGCCGAGTCGGGCCAGGGCGAGACGGCGCGGGCACTCGCGCTCTACGACGCGGCCGTCCCTGCCCATGCGGAGGTCGGTGCGTTGCTCTCCGAAGGAGACCCTTCCTATCTCCTCGGCGGGCCCGAGCTCGGTCGTCGGGTCACCTATCTCCCGCTCGCCGGCGCGCAGCCGGAGGCCGCGCGCCTGCGGCTCAGGTACGTGGTGATCATCGACCAGCCGCCCCAGCAGGCGGTGGCGGCCAAGTTCAAGGCCGCCGGTTGGTCTATCCACGACCTCGTCGGGTACTGGCTGCTCGCGCTCGCGCCGCCTCGTCGGCTCTAAGATCTGAGGAGGGATTGGCGAAACGTAGCGGCCGAACTAGGTCACGAGCGGGCGATCCGCGACTCGGCTGACAGCCTGCGAGAGCCGAGCAAAGCATCACGAGGTCGGCGTGAAGTCAGGCCTGCGAAGCCCGCGAGTGCGAAGGATTAGGCCGAACTCTCCCTGTTCTCGGCGCCTCCGACGGAGGCTCCGTCGAGCTCGCCGATCGATGTCTGCTCCTAGATGTTCGGTCGCTCGGTTTCGTCTGCGAGCCACTCGAGCAGGCCGCGAACGCCCCGCCGCGCCACGACCGCGCGCTGGCGGCAGGCGCCATTTGCGGCGAGCAGCCGCCAGGCATGAGCGAGCTCGTCCAGGCAGCCGAGCTCGGAGGCGTGCGGCTCGAGCTCGAGCAACAGCCGCCCTATGCGTTCGCGGGCCGACTCCGCCGCCCCCGTAGCCGGATCGGCGAGCAGGCAGCTCGTTGATATCACGATGTTGTGGCAATGCCGAGGCTGATCTCGGAGATCGACGAGATCGGTGTGCGCGATGGCGCGAACCTCGTCGTCGAGGGCTACCAGTTCGCGCCCACCTTCTCGATCTGGACGGCGATCGAGGAGTGCCTGAACCCACCACTGATCTGGGAGCGGGCCGCGGCTTCTACACCACCGAGCCGTTCAGCGAGCCGGAGCTCTTCGAGTTCCCGGAGGGATCGGCGTGGTCGAATGCGTGTACGTCGAGCACGAGGAGGTTGTGCTCGTCCCGCGGCGGATCGACTGCCGCCGCGTCACCTTCAATTACGGGCTCGGCGACGAGTTCATCAACGTCTTGAAGACACTGCACAAGCACGGGCTCGACTCGACCGAGAAGCTGACTGTCCGCGGGGTCGAAGTCGCGCCGCGCGACCTGGTCGCGGCCGTGCTCCCCGATCCGGCCACCCTGGGCGAGCGGATGAGCGGCAAGACCTGCGCCGGCACCCTCGTCACCGGCACGGGTAAGGATGGGGCGCCGCGCTCGGTCTACCTCTACCACGTGACCGACCACGAGCACGCGATGCAGCGCTACGGGCGCCAGGCGGTCGTTTCTGCAGACCGCGCTCAACCCGGTCGTCGCGCTCGAGCTGCTCGCAAGCGGCCAGTGCCAGGGAGCCGGCGTCCTCGGCCCCCAGGGGTTCCCGCCGCTCCCGTTCCTCGACCTGCTCGCCGCCTACGGGGAGCCACACGGGATGGTCGAGGGCGATCCGAGGCGCTGAGCCGCGCGCCGGTTCCCTGCAGCGGACAAGACCGTCACCACGTTGGCATCAACACCTCAGAGAGAGGTCACACCTTCGGGTCGAAAAGCTCCTCCAGGGATGGAGAGGCGCGACTCGAGTCAAGGACTGGGCCCACTGCTTGGCTTCCCCCCGGGGTTGTCGGGCACCAGCGCGGGCTCTGGGCCCGCCGCCCTTCCTCCGTAACTTCCGCGCCCTACGATGGCGCTTTCGGAGGTCGATCGGGTGCTCGAGCTTGCTCGGCGGATTGAGCGCGTATCCCTCGAACGAGAGACGCCATGATCGCCTCTATGGTCCACAATGAAAGGCAGATGAGTTTCGCCCGCCCTATGGTTTGCCTCGGATTTGCTGTATACGTGTGTCCAAATCAGGTGTTTGCTCGCCTGCCGGGGGACGGCAGTGGCGAGTTTGATCGATAGGGGCTGGGGCTATGAGCGCAACTGTGCGTAGAGGGACAGGCAAGCGGTGGGATACGGCGGCTCCGCCGGTTGTCCCGGATGCCGGTCTCCCCAAGGCGAAGAAGAAGCCCGCTGCCGCCGCCGGCGAGAGCAGTGTCGAGGCGGTCAAGCGCCGCCTCTCGCGCCTTGCGCTCGACGTGCACGACGGCCCGATGCAGAACCTGGCCGTGATCGGCTTCAGCCTCGGCGATATGCGCCGCCGCATGCGGGCGCTCCTCCCGGAGGAGCATCACACCAAGATCGACGACGGGATGGAGCAGATCAGCGCCGAGCTCGGTCGCGTCGAGAGCGAGCTCCGCGAGTTGATCACGGCGCTCGAGTACGGCGCGATCAAGACGATCCCGCTGCTCGACGCGGTCGAGCTCGAGATCCGCGCCTTCGAGGAGCGCTCCGGCCTCAAGGTCGAGCTCCAGTTCGACGGGCAGGCCCGCGCGGAGACCGACTCGCAGCGGATCGCCCTCCAGTCGGTGACCCGCGCGGCGCTCGCGAACGTCGCCAAGCACGCGCAGGCCAGCAAGGTCGAGATCCGCCTCTCCGGCACGCCCGAGACGATCAGGATCGAGATCGAGGACAACGGCTGCGGTTTCCGTGTCGGTTCCTCCAAAGCGGATCGCTTCGGGCTCGCCGGGATGAAGGACCGCGTCGAGTTCCTCGGGGGCGAGCTCCGGGTCACAAGCCGTCCCGGCGGCCCGACGAAGATCACGGCGACGCTCGAGACCTGGCGCCCGCCGGCCGACGCCTAGCAGTACCCTCCGCCCATGGAGGCCGAGCAGGCGACCCGCCTCGGACGAGACGCCAGGACGTGGTGGGCAGGCCCGCTCGCGGTCGCGCTCGCGGTCGCGACCTTCGTCCACCTCGGGCACGGCGCCGACGCGGCGCTCTTCGCCGCCACCCAGATCGTCCTCGTCGCGCTCGCCGCGACCGATTTTGCCGAGCGGCGGCTCCCGAACGTGATCACGATCCCGACCGCGGTCGCGGCGCTCCTGCTTCGCGTCGCCTTCGAACGGTCGCACCTGGTGGAGGTGGCGCTCGCCGGCGTGATCGCGTTCGCCGCCTTCTTCGTGCTCGCGCTCCTCGCCCGCGGCGGGCTCGGGATGGGCGACGTGAAGCTCGCGGCGATGCTCGGCTTCCTGCTCGGCTGGCCGGTCGCGGGAGCACTCGCGCTGGGCGTGATCGCGGGCGGGATCGCCGGGGTGGTGCTGATTCTCAGCTCACGGGCCACCCTGCGCTCGTCGATCGCCTACGGGCCCTACCTCGCTCTCGGCGGCGCGATCGCGATCTTCGCCCTCCACCCACCGCCGCTTGTCTAGGCCCTCCGCCAGCGGCGCGCTTCTCGACGAGCAGGGCCGCGTCGTCTGCGAGCACTGCGAGGACGCGACGCGAACGCTCACCCGGATGCGAGGGCTTATGGGCCGCCGCAGCCTCGAGCCGAGCCATGGGATGCTGATCCGGCGGACGGGTTCGATTCACACGTTCTTCATGCGCTTCCCGATCGACGCCGTCTTCCTCGACCGGAAGATGCGCGTAAAGAAGATCGTGCGCGAGCTCGCCCGAAACCGGGCCGCTGCGAGCCTCGGCGCGCGCAACGTCCTCGAGCTCCCTGCCGGCGAGGCCCGGCGCGTCGGGCTCGAGCCGGGAAGCCTGCTTACCTGGCGTCCTCCCGGCGAGGGCTGAGCGCCCTCTCTCGTTTCCGCGCGCGGCCGGGCCCGAGTGCGTGGCTCAGGCCAGGCGAGGGTTGTCGCGGATCGCCAGCGGCCAGAGCGGAGCGAACACGAGCTCGATCCCCGGGGGAGGGCCGGAGGAAGGCAGGGCTTCGATCGGGTCAGCGAAGACGAGCTCGATGCTGAACCCTCGAAGTCAACGCAGTCGCGTCTGAAGGCCCTTTCCGCGAACCCAGCGCTTCGCGGACGCGGCCTCCGTCGATCGGCTCCGCAAGCGCAGGCGGTGAACCCCTCCCCGGCAGCGGACGCCCCCGACGAACGGCGGCTCGGCTGGGGATACACTCGCGCGATCGTGGCCCCGAGCGCATGACGTTTCGCGCCCTGCGACGCTTGGAGCGCTGGCAGATGCTGTTGCTGGGACTCGCAGCAGCCAATG
>DATKRX010000096.1:0-7498 GCA_035531915.1 Gaiellaceae bacterium
ACGCCGCCAGTCTGCTACTCGGCGCCCTGGCGCTTACCGAGACCGGACTTCCACCGGCACGGCCGATGCGAGCTTATGTCCGGATCAGATGACGAAAGGCATCACCTCCGAACGGGTGGGCACACGAATCAATCATCTAGGTGACGCGTTTGCGCGCGGCGGCGACCATCTCCTCCGCCTCGCTCCGGTTGCCGAACCCGTTCGTCACGACCGACCCCCTGTGGTCGAGATCCTTGTAGACCTGGAAGAAGTGCTCGATCTCGTCGCGGAGGCCCGAGGGGATGTCGTGGAGGTCGGCCAGGCGGCCCCAGGTGGGGTCGTTCAGCGGTACGCAGATCACCTTCTCGTCGGGGCCCTTCTCGTCGGACATGTGGAAGATGCCGATCGGCCGCACGCGGATCCGGCAACCCGGGAAGGTCGGGTCGCTGACCAGCACGAGCGCGTCGAGCGGGTCGCCGTCCGCTGCGAGCGTGCCCTCGATGTAGCCGTAGTCGGACGGGTAGCTCATCGAGGTGAACAGGCGGCGGTCGAGCACGATCCCTCCGACCTCGTCGTCCCACTCGTACTTGTTCCGCGACCCGCCGGGGATCTCGACGAAGACGACGTCGGTCATGCCGCCACCGCCGTCCGGCGTACGGCCCGCAACGAGCCGAGCTGGATCGACAGCGTGAGGACGGCCGCGAGCCCGAACGCGGCGGCGACCGGCAGGCGCGAGAGGACGATGACCAGAGTCGAGGCGAAAGCCATCAGCGCGAACAGGCCTGCGAGCAGGCCGCGGTAGACGGCGACCGCGGCATCCGGGCCGTCGGCTCGATGCACGCAGACCGCGAGCAACGACGACATCAACGGGAAAGTGGTCGCAACGCCGCTCGGGCCGGCGCCGAACGTCGAGGCGAGAGCCGTGACGGCGACCACGAGGCTCGTCGCGAGCACTATCCGCGCGGGAAGCTCGAACCGACCGGCGGGCCGGGTCGCAACAGCGCGCCGCGGCAGAATCCGGAGGCCCGTGAAAAGCGCGCAGATGGCGACCGTGAGCAGCAGCGCGAACGACCGCGTGGCCGCGTCAAGAGCGAGACCGATGACGATGTAGGCCACTGAGGCGATCGCGACGCACGACGCCCATCCTCGTCCGCGGCGGACCGAGGCGAAGTAGGCGAGCACGAACGCGACCTCGCCGGAGATGCCGGCGACGAATCCCTTCGCGACACGGGCCGTGAACTCGGGGCCGTGCTCGAGCGTCAGGAGGAGGGCGACCGGACCGTTCGTCAGCGGCAGCCCGATCAGCCAGCCGCCGACGGCCGGGCCGTACCGGCGGGCGACGAGCGTCGCCAAGGTGATCACGGCGGGCGTGATCGTCAGCTTGAGAAACAGGAGGGCCAAGACGCCTCAGCGTATCGGCAGCGTACGGTCAACCTTTACCCATGCAGCTCGCGTGCCACTTGGACGAATAGCGCCTCAAGTGCGAGCTGGGGGGCGAGGTTGAGCTCCTCGACCCGCCGCCAGGTCTCGCGAACCGCCTCGGCCGCGCGCTCGGCTCCGAGGACTCGCTCGCGGGTGGCGTCGAGTCGAAGTTCCTTGAGCATGTCGGCGTGCATCGCCGCTCGCTCGGCACCGACCCCGACGACGACGAGGTCTCGGTACCACCCGGCGAGCTCCTCGAGTTGGGCCAGAAGCTCCTCGCGCTCGGCCCCGCGCTGGGCTCGCTTGACGCGCTGCTCAGCCTCCCGCGCCGGCAGCTCGAGCCCGCGCACCTTCACATCCTCGAGCTCCTTCGCCTCGGCGCCGCGCTCGCGGGTGCACTCGAGCAGCGCTGCCGCAGCATCGGTCGGCTCGAAACCAGGCTCGCGATAGACCGCGCGCGCCTGGGCGAGCAGCGTCTCGCGGCGGCGGGCCGCATTGGGGTCGAGCAACCGTGAGAGCCGGTCGAGCCGGCCGCCCGCGACCCTCGCGAGCGCCACGCGCCGCTCCTCGGCGAGGCCTGGTGCGCGTGCGTCGATCGCCTCGCGGATCGCTCGCTCCGAGAGGCGCGTAAACGGCACGAGCTGGCAGCGGGAGCGGATCGTCTCCGGGATCGAGCCGAGCTCGTCGGCGACGAGGACGATCACCGCGTAGGAAGGCGGTTCCTCGAGATCCTTGAGCAGCGCGTCCGCCGCGTCCTCGTTCATCAAGTGCGCGCTGAGCACTAGGTAGACGCGCCGGTCAGCCTCGAACGGCCGCATGTGGAGGTCGCGCCGCAGCTCGCGGATCGCGTCGATCCTGATCATTTCGCCGAGCGCGTCGAGCTCGTACAGGTCGGGGTGGATCGCTCGCGTCGTGCCGAGCAGCTCCTGCCCGAACGCCCGCGCGAGCTGCCGCTTGCCGACGCCGGATGGGCCGTGGAAGAGGTAGGCGTGCGCGGGCCCCTCGACGAGCGCCGCATCGAGGAGGCGCTTTGCCTCCTTCTGCTCGCTAACCCGCTCGAACCTGCTCACGGACCTGCTCGGCTATTGCTTCGGCCGGAAGGGATGCGTCGAGGACGGTGACCCGCTTCGGGAAGAGAAGCGCGAGCTCGCGGTAGCCATCGGCGACGACGCGGCGGAAGTCTTCGCCCTCGCGCTCGATCCGGTCGAGGTAGCCGCTCCCCTGGCGGTCGCGTGCGGCGGTCGCCTCGAGCGCGAGCACGAAGGTCCGCGCCGGCATCAGGCCACCCGTCACCGCCCGGTTCAGCTCGAGCACCGGCTCGACGCCGAGCGCGCGGGCGATCCCCTGATAGACGATCGAGGAGTCGACGTAGCGGTCGCACACGACCCACGCCCCGCGCTCGAGCGCCGGCCGGATCACCTCGTGCACGTGCTCGGCCCGCGCCGAGGCGAAGAGCGTCGCCTCGGCCCAGGGCGACATCTCGCGACCGTGGAGGACGACATCGCGGATCGCCTCGCCGAGCGGGGTGCCGCCGGGCTCGCGCGTCGAGACGACCTCGTGCCCCTCGGCGCGAAGCCAGCCGGCGAGCAGCGACGCCTGCGTGGTCTTCCCGGATCCGTCGTGTCCCTCGAAGCTGATGAACACCAGCGGTTACGATACGGCGTGTGCGCGTAGCCGTAACCGGAGGAGCTGGTTTCATCGGTTCCAACCTCGTGGATGCCCTGGTGGAGCGGGGCGACTCGGTGGTGGCGATCGACAGCCTCGCGTTCGGGAAACGCGAGCACCTGAACGCGAACGCGGAGTTCGTCGAGCGCGACATCCGCGAGGGGCTCGACCTCGAGGGCGTCGACGTCGTCTTCCACCTCGCCGCGCAGACCGACGTCCAGACCTCTGTGACCCGTCCCGCGGAGGACGCGGGCGTGAACGTCGTCGGTACGGTGCTCGTCGCCGAGGCGGCGCGGCGCGCAGGCGCACGCGTCGTCTTCACCTCGACGGGCGGGGCGATCTACGGTGAATGCGACGGCCCGGCGCTCGAGGAAAGCCCGCGCCGCCCCCTGTCGCCGTACGGCATCGGCAAGCTCTGCGGCGAGGAGTATCTCGCCGGTTGGAACCGTATCTACGGCACGGCGCATGTCGTGGTCCGCCTCGCGAACGTCTACGGGCCGCGGCAGGCGTCGAGCCTCGAGGGCGGCGTAGTCGCAGTGTTCCTCGACCGGATGGCCCGCCGCGAGCCGACGGTGATCTTCGGCGACGGCCTCCAGACCCGGGACTTCGTGTACGTCGGCGACGTCGTCGAGGGCCTGCTCGCAGCCGCCACCAACGACGGCGGCGGAGTCTTCAACATCGGCACCGGGAACGAGACAACGGTGCTCGGGCTGCACGCTGCCTGTGCACAGGCGGCGGGCAGTTCCGCCGAGGCCGCACTCGAGCCGGCGCGGCTCGGTGATCTGAGCCGCTCGGTGCTCGACGTCTCCCTGGCCGAGGCCGAGCTCGGCTTCCGGGCGCGGACGACGCTCGCCGACGGGCTCGCCCGCACCTGGGCGTGGACGGTTCGATAGCGGAGGAGTCGACGGGCCTTCGGCGAACGGAGGCCTCATGGACGCACCGCTTCTCGCCCCGCACGATCTGATCCGCCCGTGGCGCCGCGCCACGATCGCCGCCGGCACGATCGCCGCCGCGGAGCTCGTCCTGCTCCTCGTCGCCGGCGCTCTCCTCCTAGCAAAGCCCGTCTCGCGCATCATCGAGCGCCAGGCCGGCGCGGCCGCGACGATCGCCCCGTCCAAGCAACTCGCGAAGGCGATCAAGCAAATCAGTGCCCCGCCCGGAAAGGCGCGGCCGCGCCGCCGAGTCGCGATCATGGTCTTCAACGGGAACGGCCTCGCCGGTGCCGCGGGCACCGCCGCGGCAAGGCTCCACGGCCTCGGCTACAAGATCGCCGGCACCGCCAACGCAAAACGGCAGGATTACGCGACAAGTATCGTCATGTACAAGCCGGGCTTCCGCGCCGAGGGGATGCGGCTCGCGAGGGACCTGCACGTCAAGGTGGTCGGGCCGCTCGACGGCCTCAAGACCAGCGCGTTGCACGGCGGCGAGCTCACCGTGATCGTGGGCGGGTAGCGCGCGGTCAGCATTTCGCCTTGCCCGAGTTCACGATCGTCAGCGCTTTCCTGAAGTAGGCCGCCGCGGAAGCGTCGGCGCTCTGAGGGTCGAGCACGTTGTAGCGGTTGAACGCGTAGTAGGCCTTCTGCGGGCACGGTCTGATGTTCGCTTCCGGGTAGAGCTCCTGGAAACCGAGATGGAACCACGCGTCAGCGTCATCGGGCTGAACCTCGGTCATCTTCTCCAGGAAGCCGAGCGCGAGTGAGTTCGCATGCACGTATGGGACGTGCCAGCCCTTCGCATGCTTCGTCCTGATGGTGTTGCCGATCTCGAGCTCGGCGAGATATGCGGTGTAGAGGGGGTCGACGGTGAGGGGGTTGATCGTTTGCACCTTGTGAGCGAGCGCGACCGCCTGCGCGTTGTTCACCCCCAGCGCCGAGTCGGCCTGTGCCTGCCACCTGTTCCCGAGCCAGACCGCGAAGAGCGAGAACGCAACGGTGACGAGGAGCCCGCCCGCGGTGAGCAGCGTGAACCTGCGCGGCCGCCGGCGCTCGGTGCGACGCACCGCGAGCGCGCCGGCGATCAGGAACACCGGCCCCGAGACCGAGACGAAGTCCCAGTCGATGTCGACCAGACCGTGTAGAAAATAGGCGGGCAGCGCGAGTGCGAGCGCGAGCTGCGGCCCGGGCCGGCGCCGTCCCGACGCGACGAGCCAGCCGATCGAGCCGAGGAAGAGAACGAGCCCCACCACCCCGGTCTCGCTCAGGAACTGCACGGGTAGGTCGTGCGGCTCGGTCGACTGGTCGGCGTTCGACTTGCGGTAGCGCAGGTTCGTGAATAGGAACGAGCCGGCGCCGGTTCCGTTCAACGGCGCGGCCTCAAACCCGTGCCAGGCCTCCCGCCACCACGCCGAACGGAGATTCGACCCGGGCGAGAGGAGGCGGCCCGCCCCGTTCGAAACCTCGGCGCCGGCCGGGTGCGCCAGATCGTTCCACCAAGCGCGGGCGTGGAGGCCGCCGAAAGCCAGCGCCGCCGCGACCGCGACCGCGAGCATCCCGAGCGCGAGGCGGCGCATCGTATCGGTGGCGGGGAAGGAGAAACGGCTCAAGGCGACCGCGATTGCAGCGTCGAGTACGAGCACCGCCCCGAAGACGAGGCCGTCGCGCACGCGGGTCGGGTGAGTCTGGCCGTCGCTCGTCAGCCCGGAGAGCGAGAAGGCAACCGCGAGGGCGCCCGCGGCGGGGACGCCGGCCGCAAACAGCGTAGAGAGCGCCTCGATCCACGCTTTCGAGAGCATCATCCACAGGCCGACGACGATCACTCCGACGACGACGCCGCCGCGCGAGAAGGTCAGGCCGATGGCGACGAGCCAGGCGAAGACGAGCAGTGTCCCAGAGACACGCCGACGAGTCGCGAGGCAGAGACCGATCGGAAGCGCGATGTCGCCGAGCAGGGCGAGCACGTTCCAGTAGCCCACCGGCTCGCTGAGGCGCGAGATGCTCCCGTAACCCTCGTACAGCCACGGCAGGACCTTCCCCGCGAGCGCCCAGACGGCGACGGCGCCGAGCAGCGCGGCGAAACCGTAGAGCAGCTTCCCCGGCTCCGCGCCGAGCAAGGCGCCGACGAGCGCGAACGCCACGTAGACGAACGTCCGGTTCGAGTAGCTCCAACTGCGGTCGGGCTCGATCGACCAGGCGATCGAGACCGCGCACCAGACCGCGAGCGCCCCGAGCGGCAGGAGGGCGATCGCACCACCCGGAGGGCTCTGCGTCGCGAAGAGCACGCCGACAAGAGCAAGCGCCGCGAGGCCGAGCCAGGGCAGCGAGGCGTCCCCGGGATCACGTGAGAAGAAGAGCGCCGCCGCCGAGAGGGCGAGGGCTGGCGCGAGCGGCGACCGGAGTTCGCGTGCCAGCCGCATGTCGCTCGACGCTAGCATCCGGACCTGATCGCCAAGGTCAGGACTAACAATCGCCTTACACGGCCACAATCGACCGCATATGCTCGTCCGGAAGACTCGTCAACATACGCGTATCCCGCTGCCCCGTCCGACCTTCTTGAGCCCCTCCTTCAAACCTGTCCTCCGCTTTGCGCTGCTCTGCTGCGCGGCCGCCGCCCTTGCGCCCCTGCCGGCACTCGGAGCCGTCTCAGCGAACAAGAGCGCCGTGCCGTGCTGGAAACGGCTCATGAACGACTGGTACACCGGCACGATCAAGCACGTGTACCCAGTCGCCTGTTACACCGAGGCGATCAAAAACATGCCGACCGATCTGAAGATCTACTCGAGCGCGAAGGAGGACATCCAGCGCGCTTTGCAGGCGAGGCTCGCGGGAAAGCCGATCCCGCCCGAGTCGAGTAGGCCGCCCTCGACGACGACGTCGGCGACAACGACGACCAGCGGGGCCGGTCCGGGCACGACGACCACGCCGACCACGCCCAAGAAGACCGGCATCAGCTTGTTCCTCGCCAAGCTCACGCCGGGCGACTCGCAAGCCTTCCCGCTGCCGCTTCTGATTCTCGGTGCGCTCGCGATCCTGCTCGTCGCCGCGGGCGGCGTCGGGATGCTCTGGCAGCGCTCACATCCGCGCGACGAGCCTCCGCCCGCGTAGCGGCCACCCCCGGCGGAGACGCCTTCGACCGGGAAAACCCGGAAAGTCCGCTTTTCCAGGACTTTTACTACTCCGCCGAAGGTACACTTACTTCATTGGACGGTCCGTTTGCTCCATCCGACGGGCTGCCTACGATGCGCGGTTCGCCCATAAACCGGGTGAACACCGCGTCCGTGCCAGCCGATCGGAGAAGGGGAGAGCGAAAATGGCGTCTGTAGAGCAGGAAAAACCGTCCGCAGCCGAGGAGAGCAAGGTGGAGAGCAAGGTGCAGATCGAGCCCGAGCAACTCGTCAACACCGTTGTGAAGGAGGACGCCAGCCTCGCGGTTCGCCGGTATTTCACGATCCCTGGCCGCGACCCGTTCGATGAGATCGAGTGGGAGCGCCGCAACG
>DATKRX010000097.1:0-5572 GCA_035531915.1 Gaiellaceae bacterium
TGCGGCTGCTCCCGCGTTGAGCACCGGGCCGATCCAGCAGAAGCAGGCCGAGGCCCAGCAGGTGTACAACGACATCCAGTCGCTGAATGCGAGCCTCAGTGCCGCCGACGAGAAGATCAGGTACGCCAACCTGCAGCTCCAGCAGGTCGAGTACCAACAGAAGGTCAACCGCCGTGAGCTCGTGGTCGCGAAGGCGAACCTGGCGCAGAGTCAGAAGATGATCGTGGATCGCCTCCTCTCGCTGTACGGCTCTCCGCAGAGCTCGACGCTCGACGTGATCCTCGGCGCGACGAGCCTCGGCAACCTGATCACCCGGATCGACAACTCGAACCGGCTCTCCGTGCTCGACTCGACCGTGGTTCGCGAGGTCGTCCAGTTCAAGTCGTCGGTGCAGCGGCACGCGCGTCAGCTCGTGCGCGACCATAGTTACGCGAACCGCCTGCTCGCCGAGCGCCAGGCGGCGAGCAACGACATCTCGAGCCAGCTCGCCGAGCGGCAGCGGCTGCTCTCTCAGATCAAGGGCGAGATCTCGACCCTTCAGGCCCAGGAGGCGGCCCGTCGCCTTCAAGCAGTGCAGGCAGCACAGGCCCAGGTCGCCGCGGCGCAGGCCGCGCAGGTGCAGGCGGCGCAGGCCACCGTCGTCGGTGCGGTCGCCTCGACTCCCGAGGGCGCGACCGTGGTACCGAGCTCCTCCGTCGGGAGCCAGGTCGTCTCGATCGCGATGTCCTACCTCGGGGTGCCCTACGTCTGGGGCGGTGCGACGCCGAGCGGGTTCGACTGCTCGGGCCTCGTGATGTACTCGTTCGCGCAGCTCGGCATCTCGCTCCCCCACTCCTCCTACGCGCAGTGGAACTACGGCACCCCCGTCCCCTACGACCAGCTCCAGCCGGGCGACATCGTCTTCTTCGACTCGCTCGGCCACGTCGGCCTCTACATCGGCGGCGGCGAGTTCGTGAACGCGCCCTACACGGGGGCCGTGGTCAGGGTCGACAGCCTCAGCTCGGGCTGGGCGCTGTCGCACTACTCCGGTGCACGCAGGATTACCTGAATTTACGGCAAACTCTGCGTAGAACGGGCTTGAACGCGACCGCTCCGTTCCGTAACTTCCAGACATGAAGCTCGTACCGCTGTTTCCGGACCGCAGCGCCGCCGCAACACCGCGAAAGCGCAGCAACAAGCTGCTGCTCGCGGCGGTGTTTCTTGGTGTGCTCGCCTCCCTGCTCGTCGGCGGCCTCGCTGCGGTACGGCACTACTGGCCGCCGGCGCGGATCGAGCTCGGCTCCTCGGCGCTCGCTCGCGTGCAGATCGCGCGATACGGCGAGTACGTCGCCGCCGTTTCGGCGGTGGACAGCAAGGGCCGCCCCGTGCGCGTGACCCTGCGCGGCGGCCAGATCGAGCCCGACCAGAGCCTGCCGGGAGCGACCAAGGTAACCGTGACGGTCACGGTACGGCGCTCGCAGTGGGTCGGATGGCTCGTGGGAGCCACCGAGCAGGTGCAGACGATTGTGCGGACGCCCGCCACCTACCTCGCCGACCAGATCGTCTATCCGAACCCAGGAAAGCCCGTGCAGGTGCGGTTCAGCTCCCGGGTCAAGGTCGTCTCGGTACGGCGGCCGGACGGAACCAGCACGCAACTGACCTTCCGGCACCCGCGGCGGGTCGTCTCGATCGGGATCCTCGCCTCGGGCGCCGACTCCGGCGGGACGGCGCTCGTCGCCGGCGCTCCGCGGAGCTGGGAGTCCTTGCCCGACCCCGTTCGAGTCGACTGGTTCCCACCCGGCCCCACGCCGCAGGTGCTCGTCCGGCCCGCCCCCAGCTCGAAGATCGTTCCGTCGGCGCCGATCGTGCTCACCTTCTCGCGCCCGGTCGGCGAGCTCCTCGGCCGGGTGCGCCCGACCCTGAAGCCGAGGGTGAAGGGCAGCTGGACACTGCCGAACGACCACACGCTCGTGTTCACGCCGAGCGGGCTCGGCTTCCCGCTCGGCAGGCGCATCCACCTGAGGCTGCCCGAACCGATCGACGTGATCTCGGGCGCCGACCCGTCACCCTTCCGGACGCTCACCTGGCAGGTGCCGCGACCTTCGCCGCTGCGGACGAAGGAGCTGCTCGCCGAGCTGGGCTACCTCCCGGTCGAGTGGACGCCCGCCGGCCACGCGGTGCGGCTCACGCCGGGAGCGCAGGCGCGTGCGGCCGTCGCCCCGCCCAACGGCACCTTCGGCTGGCGCTACCCGCAGACCCCGGTCGCACTCAAGGGCCTCTGGTCGTCGGCGAGCGGGCGCCCGACGCTCATCCGCGGCGCGATCATGGCCTTCCAGGACATGCACGGCATGCCAGTCGACGGCTACCCGAGCCTGACCGTCTTCCGCGCCCTGGTGCGCGACGAGCTCGCGGGCCGCCAGGCCAGGCGCGGCTACAGCTACGTCTTCGTCAGCGAGTCGCTCCCCCAGACGCTCACGCTCTGGCACGCCGGGCAGGTGATCCTGCGCACACCCGTCAACACGGGCATCTCGTCACGCCCGACCGCGCTCGGCACCTATCCCGTCTATGCCCATCTCGTCGCGACGACGATGCAGGGGACGAACCCGGATGGGTCGCACTACGACGATCCGGGCGTGCCGTGGGTGAACTATTTCAACGGCGGCGACGCCGTGCACGGCTTCCCGCGTTACGGCTACGGCTGGCCTCAGAGCCTCGGCTGCGTCGAGGCGCCGATCCCGACCGCCGGGAGGATCTTCCCGTATGTCAACATCGGCACGCTCGTCACCGTCGCCGCGTAGGCGCCTGACCGACCACGCGGGCGCGGAGCGGGGCAGCAGGTCGGCGCGATCTGCGCGCGCATCGAGTGCAAACCTGAGCGGGAACGCCCTGAAGGAGACCGGGGTTCCAGGCGGGGGCGCGCTCGACACGCGCACCGAGGTCGCCCTCACGGCGCTCTGGCGTCCGATCGTCGGAAAGTAGCGCACTGCGAAGGCGATTTTCGCGACCGCTCCTTGACGGTCGCCGAGTGCGGGGCGGCGGCGCACACGAGTACCACCGAGACAACCACCGTCACCGGGAGCGGCCTCAGCGGCCGATCTGTCGGTCAACCCGGACTGTTGCGCCATCCTCGAAAACGATGATCCGCTCGATCCGAAATCGAGTATCTCGCCGGGGCTCCACACGCCGATCCTGTTCGTGACGGGCAATCAGGCTCGGCGACGAGATCGAAAGGGTGTGGGGAGATGAACGGACAGGCGATCGTGCACGACCTGCGCGCGGGCGTCGAGCTCGAGCACGAGAGCGAGGAAACGATCGACGTCTACTGCTGGCGGATGGAGCAGCTGCTGCGGGCCGGCTACGCGCGCGTCCTCGCGGACGCGCTTGCGCTCGACCCCCGGGTCGATCTGCATACCGCCTGCGACCTGCTCGCCCACGGCTGCCCTCAGGGCCTCGCCTTCGGAATCGTCTCCTGAGCCATCCCGCCCGCTGAGGTGCTCGACCGCGCGAACCTGCGCGGTCGAGGGACGCGCGGCTCCCCTCCGCCGCGGCGGCTGCGCGCCCTAGGATCGGCGGATATGGACCGCAGGGCGTTCCTGCTCGGCGCGAGCGGCCTCGCCGCAACCGCGTATTCAGGCGGGAGCCTCACCCGCGCGTCGCTGCCACGGCCAGACGCCAGGCTGCGCACGCTCGCCGCCAGGTTGAGCGGGCCCGTGATCACGCCGGCAGACAGCGCCTACAACGCCGCCAGGGTCGTCTACAACGAGCGCTTCGACGCCGTCCGTCCGCTCGCGGTCGCCCGGCCCGTGTCTCTCGAAGATGTGCGAAGGATCGTCGCCTGGGCGGCGGCGGAGGGCGTACGGCCGATCCCGCGCTCGGGCGGCCATAGCTACGCAGGTTATTCGACCGGCTCGGGCCTCGTCGTCGACCTACGCAGCCTCGGCGGGGTCGCGTACGACCGCTCGAGCGGCGTCGCGACGGTCGGCGCCGGAGCACGGCTGATCGACGTCGAGACCGCGCTTGCTGCTCACGGCCGCGCGATCCCGAGCGGCTCCTGCGCGACCGTCGGCATCGGCGGGCTCGCGCAGGGCGGCGGCGTCGGGCTCGCCTCCCGGATGTTCGGAACGACGAGCGACAACGTCCTCTCGCTCGGGATCGTGACCGCCGACGGAGTTCATCGCGTCTGCGACTCGAGCGCCGATGAGGACCTCTACTGGGCCTGTCGCGGCGGTGGCGGCGGCAACTTCGGGATCGTCACCCACTTCACGTTGCGGACGCACCCCGTCTCGAATGTCTCCTACTTCTTCGCTGACTGGAGCTGGTCGCAGGCCTCCGAGGTGATCGAAGCTTGGCAGGCGTGGGCGTCACACGCTGCCGACGAGCTCTTCACGATCTGCTCGCTGGCTGGCGGCGTCAGCCCCTCGGTGCAGGTCTTTGGCCAGTACCTCGGCCCCGAGAGCTCGCTCGGGCGTGTGCTAGCGCGGCTGCTGCGCGTTCCCGGGTCGCGACTCACGACCGGGAGCTCGAGCTACCTCGACGCCCAGCTCCGCTGGGCCGGCTGCCTCGGCAAGACGACCTCGCAATGCCACCTCGTCGGCGAGACGCCGCAGGGCATACTCGGGCGCGCAGCATTCGCGGCCAAGTCCGACTACCTGAACGCGCCCCTCTCGGCGGCCGGCCGCGCGACCTTGCTCGGTTTTGTCGAGCAGGGGGTGGGCACGATCCTGCTCGACTCCTATGGCGGCGCGATCAACCGGCGGGCGGCCGACGAGACGGCGTTCGTCCACCGGGACGCGCTCGCCTCGGCCCAGTACCTCGCCTACTGGAGCAGCCCCGCGGGTGAGCGGGCGGCGGTTCGCTGGCTGCGCGAATCACACGCGGCGATGCGGCCCTACGTCTCGGGCTTCGCCTACCAGAACTACATCGACCACGACCTCGTCGACTGGGAGCACGCCTACTACGGCGACAACTACCCGCGCCTGCAGCGGGTCAAGAAAGACGTCGACCCGGGCGAGCTCTTCCACTTCGCCCAATCGATCAGGCCCGCGTGAGTCACCTCGAGCCTCGTCTCGGACGGCGTGAGGCGATCAATCGGAGGACGCGAGACCCTGGCCGGGCTCGGGCTCTCTCGATGCTCGCGCCAAAACCGCCGACCTCACCTCCGAGCGAGGGAGCTCGTGGGATGCCCGCGGGCGGGGTGAACTGCTAACGGCGCGGGCGCGGCTCATGGTGCCGGCGCGCCGACGGCGCAGCAGCGAGGCCGCCGTTCATGATCAGACGCCGGGTCGAGCCGTCGAGCTCGTCCGAGTACGTCCAGCCGAGGTAGTGGCAGCGCGGACACTCGCCGGTCTCCATGTGCCCGATCCCCGAGACGACGCGGACGGCACTGCAGGCGAGGCACTCGATCTGGATCGGGCTGCCGGTCTTCGAGGTGAGGTCGGTGACGCTCATGCGCTGAGGGCAGTAAAGCCCGCCTTGGTGCGGTCGATGACGTGATACCCGCTATCGGCGAGAGTCGAGGTGTTCGTGAGCGGCACCCATCCCCCGTGTGAGTTCGCGATGCGAAGCTGGTTGAAGCGGTAGGAGAACCCGTTGC
>DATKRX010000098.1:0-7945 GCA_035531915.1 Gaiellaceae bacterium
CCTCGGCGCCGACGGCGCAGGTGTGATCGCGGGCACGGACGAGCGCGTGGTGATCAACCCGGGCCTCGCGCACGCCGGCGCCATCCACGTGCTCGGCGAGCACCGGGACGGTACGCACGCCGAGCTCGTCGCGCTGCCACGCACCGCCCTCCATCCGATCCCGGGAGGGCTGTCGTTCGAGGAGGCGGCGGCGTTCCCGCTCGTCTTCGAGACCGCCTACCGGATGCTCGTGACCAAGGCGAGGCTCGAGGCCGGTGAATGGGTGCTGATCTGGGGGATCGGAAGCGGCGTCGCAACCGCGGCGCTCGCGCTCACGAAAGCGCTCGGGGGGCGGGCGATCGTGACCTCCTCGAGCGAGGCGAAGCTTGCGCGGGCGCGCGAGCTCGGCGCCGACGAGACCCTGAACCACGACTCCGACGACGTTCCCGGGCGCGTGCGCGAGCTCACCGGTGGCGGCGCCGACGTCGTGGTCGAGCACGTCGGCGAGGCGACGTGGGCGCGCTCGCTCGCCTCCGCCGCCCGTGAGGGTCGCATCGTCGTTTGCGGCGCCACCACCGGCCCGAACCCGCCCGCCGCGCTCCACCGCATCTGGTGGCGAGAACTCGCGATCTTCGGCTCAACGATGGGGACGCCAGACGACTTCCAGGGCGCCTACGACCTGATCGCCGCCGGCGAGGCGAGGCCGGTCGTCGACGAGGTGTTCCCCCTAGCGGAGGCCGCTGCCGCCCACGAGCGGTTGGAGCGAGGCGAACAGCTCGGCAAGATCGTGCTGCGAATACCCGACTGAACGGAGGTGGAAAACCGACAAGCCTCCGAGACGCAGCTCGCCTCCCCGGGGCAGAGCCCGGCGCCGCGAGGCCGGCAGCTCGCCAAACATGCTTGATCGCCGACCCGCCCTGGGTAGCCACTCTCCGCGCTCGCGATCCTCTGCAACGTGATTCCTGTGCGACTCTCAATCTCAGTCGCGTTTCCGGCCCTCAGGCGGCTCTGCCAAGCGTGAGGCGGCTGAGGATCTCGCGCTCGATCTCAGCTGCCGCTCGGGGCTTCATGAAGAGGTATCCCTGGCCGAGCTCACAGCCGAGCTCTCTGAGCTTCTCGAGCTGTTCGGGCCGCTCGACTCCCTCGGCCACCGCCGTCACGCCCAGGATCCGAGCGAGGTCGAGGATCGTTTTTGTGAGCGCCGCAACCTCAGCCGATTCACTCAGATCGGCGGTGAACGCACGATCGATCTTGAGGATGTCGATCGGGAAGCGACGGATGTAGTTGAGGGACGAGTAGCCGGAGCCGAAGTCGTCGACCGCAAGTTGGATGCCATGCTCGGCGAGTGCGTGAAGCCTGCCGAGCGAGAGATCGATGTCTGAGATCATCACGGTCTCGGTGATCTCGAGGATGAGCCTTTCCGGTGCAGGATCTGCTTCGCGGAGCGCCTTGAGGATGTCTCCCACGAGTCCCGGCTCCTGGAGTTGGCGACCCGAGATGTTCACCGAGATGGTCGGCGCGGCGGTGCCGGCGAGACGCTCGAGCTTTGCCGCCTCGGCGCACGCCTCTCCTAGCACCCACCTCCCGATCGAGACAATCGCTCCCGTCTCTTCTGCCAGCGGGATGAACTCGTCTGGCGCCACCAAGCCGCGGGTCGGGTGCCTCCAGCGGATCAGCGCCTCGATCGAGACGAAGGCTCCGCTCGAGAGGTCGACGATCGGTTGGTAGTAGAGCTCGAACTCACCGCGCTCGATTGCGAGCTGGAGCTCTCGTTTCTCTTCGAGGCGGCCGAGTAGAGCGAGATGCATCTCCGGCTCGAAGACTCGACATGTGCCTTTGCTGTTCGCCTTCGCTGAATACATTGCGAGGTCGGCGTTTCGTAGCAGGTCATCGACTGAGACGGCATCGCCCGCACTGGTCTGCGCGACCCCGATGCTGGCGGTGACTCTGAGCTCGTTGCCGTCGATCGAGATGGGCGCGCCGATAGCCTCCAGGAGGCGCTCGCCGACCTGGACGGGATCGATGTCGTCGTCGTCTTCGATCAGCATCGCGAACTCGTCGCCGCCGAGACGGGCCGCCGTATCGATGGAGCGCGCGTTGCTTGTGATTCGCTCTGCGACGATGCTGATGAGCCGGTCTCCTATCTGGTGGCCGAGCGTGTCGTTGATGCTCTTGAAGTCGTCGACGTCGACGAAGAGCACGGCGATCGACGAGCCGCGGCGCACACGCTCGAGCGCATGCGCGACGCGGTCTTGGAACAATGCGCGGTTCGCCAATCCGGTCAGCCTGTCGTGGAATGCCTGGTGTGCGAGGTCGCGCTCGAAGCGCTTGCGCTCGCTGATGTCGCGAATGTTGAAGACGATGCCGCGAATGTCCTCGTTGCCGAGAAGGTTCGTGCAGGCGGCCTCGACTTCGAGGTCACCGCGAGCTGACGTGAGCGCGAACTCGAGCGTCTGCGTCGACCTTGCGCCATCGCTACCGAGCAGAAGCTGGGCGATCCGCGGCCGGTCGGTCTCAGCGACGAGATCGGCGAAGAGACGTTGCTCGAGGTTGCCCTGCTCACCGAGGACGCGAGTCGTCGACGGGCTTGCGTAATCGATCCGGCCGCTTGCGTCGACGACCAGGATCGCGTCGGAGGAATGTTGCACGAGCGTTTGGAAGCGCGCCTCGGCTCTCTTGCGGAGGAGCCGGTCTGCCATCTCGATGCGGTCGAGCGCCAGGGAGGCCGCGCTTGCGAGCGCGCGCATCCCCTCGAGGGTGTCTGGGTCGACCGGTTCGTCTATCGTCGCTACGAGCAGTTCGTGGTCGGCCCGCGTTTCGGGCGGCGGTACGACCGGATCCGCTTCGGCAGCTTGTCTCTCCACGAAGCTGACGTCGCGTTCGCCTCCGAGCATTGCGCGGCCGGCCGTCGAGGCGACCTTGTTGACCTCGGCCTCGGTGTGAGCTGCGACGAGGCGCACGCCCGCCTCGGCGAGCACCGTTGCTCTGCGGAGGCCCGCCTCGTAACGGCTGCCGAGATCGAGAAAACGCAGGAAGACCAGCAAGAAGACGAATGCCGAGCATGCCGCGAGCAAGGTCACGTCGAGCCCCGAGCTCGACCGCATCCCCGCGACCGCCAGGCTCGCGGGCGTGATGATCACGCAGCACGCGAGCCCGGCGATCCGCCGCCGTGTCAGCCGGAACTGTGTGTCCGGCGCCTTCTCGACCAGCGCTCGCGAACTCGGGTGGAGAGCGGCCGTGCCGATCAGCAGGTAAAAGGCGATCCAGCCTCCGTCGAGGATCCCGCCGGTTGCGTAGCCGCCGTGTAGGAGCTTCCACCCGTAGATCGAGTCCGTCCCGAGCAGACAGATAACGCCGGCGGTCAGGAAGGCGAGCGAGGGTGAGCGGCGTCCCTGACCGAGGGCGAGCCGAGCGACGCACGCGGCGATCCCGATGTCCATCAACGGGTACGCCATCGACGTGAGCTTCGTCGCCAGAGAGAGGGTCGCGTTGTGCGCATACGGCGCGATCAAGAACGTCCATGAGATCGTCCCGGCCGACGTCGTCAGGATCAGAACGTCGATCAACGCGGCGCGATCGTGCGCCGGGTTTCGCTTCCGGATCAGCGAGATCAGGCCGGCGATCAGGAGTGGACCGGTCGCGAGGTAGAAACCGTCGGCAACCGACGGGAACGGGAGCGCCACCCCGAAAAAGCGCGTGTAGTTGTATGCCAGCACGTCGCCGGTCACGAAGGTGGCGAGGCCAGCTGCGATCAGCCCCCAAGAAACACGCGCGAGCCGATGGGCCCAGGTCGCCGCGAGTATCGCTGCGACGCTTGAGAACCCGATCAGGTTGAAAGCCGGCCCGAGTGGGCCACTGTTCCCTTGAGGAAGAGGTACGCAAGGCCGAGCAACCCCGTCGCGAACAGATACCCAACCCATCCGTACTGCCGGAAAGAGGGACGCCAATTACCCCGCGGCAGGCCTTTCCGCCACTCGGATGACCTCGCCACCCTCAAGCCATCGACATCGCGAATCTCGTCCACCACCCAGAGCGGCCATGGGTGCCTGTGAGAGGCGGTCGGGGCTTCGCTGAGCTTAGAAACCCAGGATGAACTTGGCGTCTTCGGACATTTTGTCCGGGTTCCAGGGCGGCTCGAAGGTGAGCTCGGACTGGACGTCCTCGACTCCGGGAAGCTCTCGCACGACGCGGTCGATGTCCTCCTGGATCATCGCGCCGGCGGGGCAGCCCATCGAGGTGAGCGTGTAGCTGACCTTCACGTTCGACCCGTCGACTTCGACGTCGTAGAGCAGACCGAGGTCGACGATGTCCATCCCGAGCTCGGGATCCTCGACCTGATGGAGCGCATCCAGGACTTCTTCGCGGGTTGGCATACCCCGAGGGTACCGGTCAGCCGGCGCGCACGAGCGGCTCGGCGTGCGACAGAACGAGGTCGAGCAGTGCCGCGGTCGCGTGCTCGACGCTCGTGCTCTCGATCACCGGGACGCGGTGGCGCTCGGCGCGCTCGACGATGCAGTCCTGGAGCAGCCGGATCTCGCTCAGCTGATCGAGGTACTTGTCCATCGCACGGAGACCGCCGGTCGCGGAGTCCCGGACCATGAAGCGGCCGCGGTGTATCTCGGGGCTGTCCACCCGGAGCACCGCGTGCACAAGCAGTGCGCCGTCGATCTCGGTCGGGACCATGCCCGGGACGAGGTGCACGCCCTCGATCGCCATCGACCATCCCTCGCGCATCGCGCGGTCGATCGATGCCTCGACGCCGACCAGCACCTGCCTCGTCTGCTCGAGGAAGCCCGCCTCGGCATCGTCGCCCGGGCCGCCGGCCTCGAAGCTCGAGACGTGCACGTAGGGCATGCTCGACTCGGTGAAGAAGGCGCGGATCGTCTGCCGGATGAAGTCGGTCGAGGTCACGCGCGTGATCCCGAGCCGGTGTGCGGCCTCGGTCGCGACGGTCGACTTGCCCGTGCCGGTGGCGCCGCCGACGAGCAGCACGATCGGCATGTCGAGGGCGCGTAGCGACGCGAGGCGGCGCATCCGGATGATCACCTGCGCCCCCTCCGTCTCGCCGAGCACCTCCGCCGCCACCTCTTCGAGCCGCTCGAGGTCGAGCACCGGCGATCCGTCCGCCGCCAGGTAACCGTCGAGGCGCACGGCCAGCATGTAGGCCTGTTCGATCCCGACGCCCGCGGCAAGGAGGGCACGCGCCATCATCCCCTTCGAGTACGGAAGCCCGTCGGGGTCGCCGAGGGGAAGCGGGTCGGGATAGTGCGGATGCATCAGGCGCTCACCGCGTCGGGGGCGAGCGCGAGCAACGCCTGGTCGAGACCCGGCGCGACCACCTCGTTGCCGGCGAGCACTACACGGCGGCCGCGCTCGAGCCCGTGCTCGGCGACGAGGTCGATCGCCGCGCCCTTGATCTCTGTGAGGTAGGTGTCGGCGTCGAGGTCGAGCAGCTCCCTCCGCAGCGCGTCGCGGTCGCCGAGGCTCCGGGAGACGTATACGAGGTCGGCGTCGAGATGGGTGAGGTCGGCCGGCCCGGCCGTGAAGACGGCGACGCGGCCCTCGAGCGGCGCCAGCGGACGCAAGCGGAGCGTGGCGGAGATGGCGCCGTCTGCCTCGTAGCCGACGGCGAGCACGAGGTCGGACACGAGCTCGCGGTAGGCATCGAAGTGCTCCCCGAGATGATGGCCGGGCCCGGTCACGAGGATGCGCCGGTCGGCGGCGACGGGCGGGATCGCCGAGCCGCTTCCGTCGAAGATGACGAGGTCGGGCCGTCGCTCGGCAGCGATGCGGGCGCCCTCGCCCACGTTCGAGAGAAACGGCTGCCCGGCGAGGCCTCCGCCGGCGCGGCGGCAGCCGATCGTCGGAACTCCACTGACCACCGCGATCTCGAAGTGGTCCGAGGCGGCGTGGCGACCCTCCCGCGAGAGCGCGAGCAGCGCCTCGATTCCGGGCGGGCTCTCCAGCACCTCGGGCTCCGCCGGCCCACCCCGGCCCATCGTGACGACGACGACGTCGCGGTCGCGGGCGAGCAGGCGCGCCAGATGCGCCGAAACGGCGGTCTTGCCGACACGCTTGCCGGTACCGATCACGGCGATCGACGGCACCCCGAGCTCCTCGTACAAGGGGGGGTCGAAGCGGAAGCCGGCGCCGAGGTAGGGCAGCCCGGCCGCAAGCGCGCGCGAGGCCCAGCCGAAGCGCTCGGCGGGCCCGAGCACCGGCGCGTCCGAGAGATCGACGACGACCTCGGCGCCGCCGAACCCGTCGAGCAGCGGGACACCGTAGCCCTCTCCCTCGCGCAGCTTCTCCGTCCCGCCGACGAGGATCGCGCCCACCCACTCGTACGGCAGCTCTCCAAGCGCCTGGCGGACAACGTCGGGCGCGTGCTCACCGTCGATCAGGGCTACGGCTCTCATTCTGATCCGAGCGTCACCTCGTGCTCGATCCGCGAGGTGTACTTCTCGTATTCGAGCGTCTCGAGGTCGAACTGGATGATCCGCTCCTGCCCATGGAACGGGTAGCGCCGCCACACATCGACGTGGGAGCCGTTCGCCTCGACCACGTTGTAACAGGGCCGCGTGTTGCCCCGGAGGCGAAGCGAGGCGACGGTCCCGGTGTTGACCACGAACAGATTCTCCAGCTTCCACGCATAGGGCACGTGCTTGTGCCCGGAAAGGACGAGATTCACACCTGACCGCTGGAGGCATTCGATCGCATCGCCGGCGTCGTAGACGATGTTGCGTTCCCGGCCGGTGCCGGGTACCGGCAGCAAATGGTGGTGGAGGACGAACACGCGCAGCCACGCGGGCCCGGCGAACTCCTGCTCGATCCAGCGGTAGCGGCCTCGGCCGATTTGACCGTGGTCGAGGTCGGGCTCGGTCGAGTCGACCGCGACGACCGTGACGCCGTCCTTTCGCAGCACCGAGTTCCGCTCGCCGAAGAGATGCTCGAAGTGGATGTAGCCGACGTTGCGCGAGTCGTGGTTCCCGGGAATGACCACGAACGACTCGCAGTCGAGGCGGTCGAGGTAGCGCTTCGCCTGTGCGTACTCCTCCTTGAACCCGTACGTGGTGAGGTCGCCCGAGCAGACGACGATGTCCGGCCCGAGAGCGTTGATGTCCGTAATTGCGCGCTCCATCAGGTCGGGCACAAAATGCGGATCGCCGCAATGGATGTCCGACAGGTGGGCGATCGTGAATGTCGGCTCCATGCCCCAAGAGTCTAGAACGAGCGCCACCGGGGTCGCCGTAACCGCCGGGACATCCGACCCCGCTGGTAGGTTGAAGCCAGGTGGCACTGGAAACGCCTCATTTCCAGGCATATCGAGGTCAAGGGACTCCACGCTTCGTCAACGAAGCCGAGTTGGAGTACGCGAAGATCCTCGATTACTATGGAATCCCGTGGCTCTACGAGCCGCACACCTTCGTTCTGGAGCGCGACGAGCAGGGCCGTGTGATCGAGGCGTTCACGCCCGACTTCTACCTCCCCGAGCAGGATCTCTTTCTCGAGGTGACCGTGATGAAGCAGTCGCTCGTGACGCGCAAGAACCGCAAGCTCCGGAAGTTGCGCAAGCTCTACCCCGACGTTCGGATCAAGCTCTTCTACGAGCGGGACTTCGACCGGATCGCATCGCGATACGGCCTGAAGAAGGCGTCCTGACCCTCGACGAGCGCATCGGGGAGGTGTATCTCGGCGCGAGCGAGATCGCAGCCCGGGTAGGAGAGCTCGGCGCCGAGATCGCGCGGGACTACGCGGACCGCGAGCCGGTGCTCGTCGGCGCGCTCAAGGCATGCGTCCCGTTTGTGACCGACCTCTCCCAGGCGATCCCGGTCGCGCACGCGCTCGACTTCGTGGAGCTCGCCGGGTACGGCTCGAGCGAGCTCGGCGGTCACGAGCGGATCCGGTTCATCAAGGACCTCGACCTGGAGATCGGCGGCCGCGACGTGATCATCGTGGACGAGGTCGT
>DATKRX010000099.1:0-2642 GCA_035531915.1 Gaiellaceae bacterium
CGTCTTCTGGGAGCTCGACGGCGGCCGTGCGCGCACGCCCGCGCTCCCCGGCGTCGCGATCCCCGCCGACCCGTTCGCCGGGGTGCTCGGCCTCGCTCCCTCCGCGTCGAGCCTCGAGCGGGCCCGCCGCCGCGAGGCGGAGCTCGCCGCCCGCGGCGGCGTCGTCGCCGGGTCCGAGCCCGAGCACGCCTGGCCGCCGGAGGCGGCGGCCGGGATCCGGACGATCCCGCCGCGCGAGACCGGCGGCAACCTCGACGTGCGCCAGCTCGTCGCCGGCTCGAAGCTCCTCCTGCCCGTCGAGGTCGAGGGAGCGCTCTTCTCCGCGGGCGACCTCCATTTCGCCCAGGGAGACGGAGAGGTCTGCGGCAGCGCGATCGAGATCGCCGGCGCCGTGACCGTCCGCTTCGGGTTGCGGAAGCAGCCCCGCTGGCTGCCCCGCTTCCCCGCGTTCGAGACCCCCGCCTCGCCGGGACGGGCGTCCTTCGCGACGACCGGCATCCCGCTCGCCGACGACGGCTCGAACGCCTCGCTCGACATCGGCCTGGCCGCCCGCCGCGCGCTCGTCGAGCTGATCGACTACCTCGTCGAGGAACGGGGTCTCGACCGTGCCGCCGCGTACGTCCTCTGCAGCGTCGCGGCCGACCTGCGGATCTCGGAGGTGGTCGACGCCCCGAACGCGCTCGTCTCGGCGCTGCTCCCGCTCGACGTCTTCGAGGGCTGAATGTCATGAAGGAGGGCCTCCTTCGGTGGCACGCTCTGCGTGTCATCGAAGAGCTACCGGAAGGAGGCCCAGGGGATGTTGTACGCGGGATTGGATCTGAGTCGCAAGCGGTTGGATTTCGAGTTGCTCGCCGATTCCGGCGAGCGGGTGTTGGCCGGCGCCGTGCCGCCTGATGCGGATGGGCTGCGTGGGCTGGCTGGGCGGGTGTCGGGCTTCGGGGAGCCGGTGCGGGCGGCGGTCGAGTCGATGAACGGTGCCCGGTTTGTCCACGATCAGCTCGAGTTGCTCGGTTGGCGGGTCGAGATCGCGGACGCGTTGAAGGTGAAGGGGTTGGCGCCGTTGGCGTGCAAGACCGACAAGATCGATAGCCACGTGCTGGCCGAGTTGTGCCGGCGGGATCTGGTGCCTGCGATCTGGCTGCCGACCCCGGAGGTGCGTGGCGAGCGCGAGCGGGCACGGTTTCGGTTGCATCTGGTCAGGCAGCGGACGCGGTTGAAGAGCCGGATTCACGCGACCCTGCTCGCGTTCGGGCACCCCTGCCCGGTCTCCGACCTGTTCGGTGTCCGCGGCCGGGCGCTGCTCGAGCAGCTCGCGCTGCCGGAGCCGTGGCGCGGAGACGTCGACGCGAGCCTGCGTCTGATCGATCAGGTCGACCGTGAGATCGCCGCGATCGAGCGGGAGCTGCGCAGCCTCGGGAGCGAGCACCGTTACGTGCCGCTGCTGATGACGATCCCCGGGATCGCCTGGATCCTCGGCTACACGATCGCCGCCGAGATCGGCGAGATCGAACGGTTCAGCGCCCCCAAGAAGCTGGTCGGCTACACCGGGCTGTGCCCGAAGGTGATCCAGTCCGGCGGGCAGGACCGCCGCGGCCCGCTGGCCAAGAACGGCCCCAAGTACCTGCGCTGGGCCTACATCGAAGCGGCGACCCACGCTTGCCGCTACCACCCCTACCGCGACCCCTACCAGCAGACCAAGCAACGCCTCGGCCGCAACCGGGGCGCGAAGGTCGCGACGATCACCGTCGCACGCAAGCTCGCCGAGGCATCCTGGTGGATGCTGAGCAAAGGCGAGCCGTTCGCTCCGACAGGCGCCACCCAGGTTCTGGCCGCATGACGGCCCTCGGCTGAGATGCGCCGCCGGAGCTCCCATCCAACCTCGTCACCCGACCGGTCACGGTCAGGGCGCAATAGAGAGATGAGCTCCGCTCCCAAACAACGAAAGGCAAACGCCCTCACGACGACCGTCTACTTGACAATCGGCCCTTCTTCATAGAGAGCCTGGATCCAGGCTGAGCCGGCCGCCTCTACCGCATCCCTCGCGAGGGACCGGATCGGGTACCGGCGTCGCGTGACGAGTCGCAGGTCGAAGCGAGGAGCAGCCGCGCTCGGACAGGCCGGCGGCAGCCGAAGACGCCCTCCCCTCAAGGCGGGACCGTCCGCGCCCGGGTGATCGGGCTCAAGTCGCGGCGGCTTCTGCCGACAAGAACACGAAGCAAGCGATTTTCCGAGCACTCGCGTGGTGCGGCAGGAGTGATCGCCTCGAGCTTCGAGGTTTCGGAAAGGGGGTGAATCGACTGTGGCGAAGATGTTGATCAGAATCCAGGGCACTCGCGCCCTCGTCGTTGGATTGACCGTTGTCGCGGCGCTGACGTGTGCAGGTTTCTTCGACGGACCCCACTGAACGCGGGTGAGTGAGGCGCGCGGTGGAGCACGCCGCGTTCGCTCCCGCGGCTCGGTTCGTCCGACGGATGCCGGAAGAGCGGTCGCAGCACCGCCTCTCCCGCAAGCGCGCTCGACGGCGCCGGCTCACCCCGGCGCCGTCGTGCTTTCCCCGAGGCTCACGACGGCGTCCTGAATGCGTGCCAGCGCCTCCCGCAGCTCCTTCGTCCGCTCGAGGTCGGCGTGCCGGAGCTCGGCCC
>DATKRX010000100.1:0-3345 GCA_035531915.1 Gaiellaceae bacterium
CGACCGCGCGCGCGACGTCTGCCGCGTCTGCCTGCGCGAAGGTCGCCCAGGGCTCGCCCGTCGCCGGGTTGACCGAGGCGAACACGACACCCGAAGACGCGGCGACATACTCGCCGCCGATGTACAGGAGATGGGTCTCGAGGCTGCTGCCGACGGCCGACGAGACGCTCATGCCGTCGGCCCTCTCACCGGTGGGCTCAGTACCGACACTCGGAACCGAAGGGTATATGTCAGGCATTTGTCCGTCAACCGGCCGCCGACCACTGGAGCGAGGCCCGCAGACGGCCTTCACGACCGGCGGGCGGTGGTAGGTTAGGCATCAGTCCAAGCTCGACATTGAGAGGGAATGCGGGATGCTGCCGAAACAGACCGTGGCCGAGGAGATCGCCGCCCCGCCGAGTGACAAAGCGCCCGCCCGCGGCGTGTCGGTTCGGCGAGTCCTGAAGGCATACGAGCAGATCGCCGAGCAGCTCCGCGAGCTGATCATGGGCGGCGCGTTGGCGCCCGGCGAGCGGCTCCCGAACGAGGCGACCCTCGCGCGCCAGTTCGGCGTCAGCCGGGCGACGGTTCGCGAGTCGCTGCGCGTCCTGTCGGCCCAGAACCTGATCCGGACGGCGAAGGGATCCGGCGGCGGCAGCTACGTGACGCTGCCGACGATCGACCACCTGTCCAAATTCATCCGCTCCAACTTCGACCTCCTGACCGCATCGAAGGACGTCTCGCTCGAAGACTTCCTCGAGGTCCGGATGCTGCTCGAGGTGCCGGCCGCGCGGCTCGCTGCGATCCGCCGCGACGAGTCGGCGCTCGAGCGACTCGCGGCCACGATCCCCGACGAGCCCTTGAAGCTGACCACGCAGGACCAGTTCGTCTTCAACGAGAGCTTCCACACGATCGTGCTCGAGGCGTGCGGCAACAAGCTCCTCTACGTCTCGGCGCAGCCCGTCTTCTCGGTGCTCCAGCGCGCACTCTCGCGCTCGAACCTCAGCAACGCGTTCCACCGCGGCATCAACGATCATCACCGGAAGATCACCGCTGCGATCGCGGCGGGCGATCCCGACCGTGCAGGCGACCAGATGCGGACTCACCTGGAGGAGCTGCAGCCCGAGTACGACAAGGTGTGGAAGCGGACCCTCCGCACCGGCCGCCTTGGCTGACACCACCATTTGACAAAGCCTCCCAGGCTGGCTAGAACCGCCGGGTCGTCATGTGTCAGACATTCACACAACCGCGCCGATGACGCTGCCGCTCGCTGACGTCCGCGTCCTCTCCGTCGAGCAGTTCGGCGCGGGGCCGTGGGCGACGCTGCAGCTCGCCGACCTCGGGGCCGACGTGATCAAGATCGAGGACCCGTCGGCCGGCGGCGACGTCGGTCGCTACGTACCGCCTTTCCAGGAGGGTGAGGATTCACTCTTCTTCGAGACGTTCAACCGTGGCAAGCGGAGCGTCTCGCTCGACCTGCGCCACCCGCAGGGGCGCGCGGCGTTCGAGGACCTCGTTCGCGCCGCCGACGTCGTCCACTCGAACCTCCGCGGCGACCAGCCGGCCAGGCTCCGGCTCCGCTACGACGATCTCCGCGAGCTCAACCCGCGCGTCGTCTGCTGCTCCCTCTCCGGCTTCGGGATGACCGGCCCCCGGGCGGCCGAGGGCGGCTACGACTACGTGATGCAGGGCCTCGCGGGCTGGATGAGCCTAACCGGCGAGCCCGGCGGGCCACCGGCGAAGAGCGGCCTTTCGCTCGTCGACCTCTCCGGCGGCTACGTCTCGGCGCTCGCCGTCATGGCCGGCCTGTGGCGGGCGCGCAGGGAGGGGATCGGCTGCGATTGCGACATCTCGCTCTTCGACACGGCCCTCGCCGAGCTGATGTACGTCGGTACATGGGCGGCGACGGCGGGCTACGAGCCGCCGCGGCGCCACAACTCCGCCCATCTCTCAATCGTCCCGTTCCAGAACTTCGCGACCGCCGACAGCTGGATCGTCGTCGCCTGCCCGAAAGAGACGTTCTGGCGGCGGCTCTGCGAGGCGATCGGCCGCCCCGAGCTCGCAGCGGACGCGCGCTTCGCCGACTTCGGCAGCCGCGACCAGCACCGAGACGAACTGCTCGCCGAGCTCGACGCAGCCTTCGCCACCCGGACAACTGATGCGTGGCTCGCAGAGCTCGGCGCCGCCGGCGTGCCGTCTGCCCCGGTGAACGACGTCGCGGCGGCGCTCGCCGACCCCCAAGCCGTCGCGCGCGGCGCAGTCATCGAGGCCGAGCACGAGCGGTTCGGCACCGTGCGCACCCTCGCATCGCCGCTTCGCGTCGGCCCGGAGAGACGCGTGCCCGAGCGCGCACCGCGGCGGGGCGAGCACACCGAGCAGGTCCTGGCCGAGCTGTGCGGCTACTCGCCCGAGCGGCTCGCCGAGCTCGCCGCCGCCGGTGCCTTCGGCGAGCCGGCGCTCACCAGCGATCCGGCTTGAGCCTGCGCGCGATCTCAGCGGGCTCGGCGCCACCGTCGAATGCGTCCTCACCCCGCGCAGCGAGCGCCCCCACGCTGCCGCCTTCCGCCCCATAGCGGATCGTGATCGCCGGGCCGCAGAGAGGGTGGGCCGCGAGCGGTCGCAGCTCCGACGAGCCGATTCCTCCTCCGGCCCCGAGCCCGTCGAGGGCCTCGGACACCGTCGGGCACAGATCGCCCAGCGCGAGGAGGCCCGCGACGACCGCCGCATCCGGCCGCGCAACCGCGGCGCGGGCGATCCGCTCCTCCCCGACGAGACCGAGGAGGCGGCCGCGGACGACCGCGAGTTCCCGATCCTCCGCCACTTCCCCGCTAGAGCCACTTCTCGGCAGGCTCTTGCTCGACGAACCGGTTCGGGATGTCGCTCCGCCGCGCGAACCAGACGTCGCCAAGCGACTGGCCGTACTCGATGAAACGGGCCAGCGCATCCGAGCGCTCCGGGTTTCCGGTGATCCGCGGGTGCAGCCCGAATAACGCGGTAAGGCCAATGTCAAGCATTCGCTACAAACGCTCCTGGTGTAGGGCGTTTGGATCACTGCTCGAGGCCGGAGGGGTGGCAAATGCGGTCCTCTGGAGCCCTCTCATTTGACACTCATCTTATGTCTGACTTATAACAGCAGCATGCCTTTCGATCAGGTTCGCTCGCTCCTGTTCACCCCGGCTGCGGACGAAGGCAAGCTCCGCCGGGGGCTCAACGCCGGTGCGGACGCGGTGATCTGGGATCTCGAGGATGCGGTTGCAGCGAGCGAGAAGCGGTCGGCGCGGGCGCGCGTCGTGTCGTTGCTCGAGGAGGATGCGAAGGCGCCGTGCCTGCGGTTCGTGCGCGTCAACGGCCACGGCACCACAGAAT
>DATKRX010000101.1:0-2320 GCA_035531915.1 Gaiellaceae bacterium
GCAGATGACTGTCCGATCAGAAGTTCAAAACCGCCCTACAGAATCCTTCCGGGATAGGCCCTAAGCTAGGCCGCCAAGCCTATGGCCAGCAAACGGAAGCGAACGAGGCAGCGCCGGGCCCCCGCGCAGACCGTCACGGTCGAGACCGCCGCGGTGCAACCACCGCCTGCCCGTCCTGCGGCGCCGGCGCGGGGCAGGAACGCGAACGCGCCTGCCGTCCTCGGGTTTCCGCTCGAGCGCGAGGCGCTCGTCGTAGCCGGCCTCGTCGGCGCCGTCGCCTTCGTGACCTACGCGCTCACGGTCGAGCCCGGCGTGCCCACGGGTGACAGCGGCGACCTGATCTCCTCCGCCTACGTGCTCGGTGTCCCGCACCCGCCCGGCTACCCGCTCTACATGCTGCTCGGCTACCTCGCGATGTTGCTCCCGGGAGGCTCCCCGGCGTTGCAGATGAACCTCCTCTCGGGGTTCCTGGATGCCATTGCCGTGAGCCTCGTGTTCCTCGTCGTCTACCGCCTGATCACGGTCGGCCCGAACGGCGAGCGGGTCACCGCGAAGCGGTGGCCGCCGTACATCGCGGCAGCATCCGCGGCGCTGCTGCTGGCGTTCTCCACCCTCTTCTGGGCGTACTCGGTTGTCTCCGAGGTATTCGCCCTCAACAACCTGCTAGCGGCCCTGCTGTTCCTGATCGGGCTCGAATGGTGCCGGCGCCCCGACCGCGTCAGGCTGCTGTGGCTCTGGATGTTCGTGTTCGGGCTCGCGCTCTGCGACCAACAGACGATCGCGCTGCTCCTCCCGGGGTTCGGTGTGCTCCTCTGGAAGGGCCTTCGACTGAGCGCGGGCCGAGGCGTCCGGCTCTCGCTGCGGGAGCTCGCGTTGTCGCTCGCGGCGTTTGTCGCCGGACTGCTGCCCTTCCTCTACCTCCCCCTCGCCGCGCTCGGTAGCCCCGCGATGGATTGGGGCAACCCGGACAGCTTCCGCCGTTTCGTCGCCGTCGTCGACCGGCAGGACTATGGGTCGTTCTCGCTCGTCCTCGGGAGCAAGCGCGGGTCGATCCTCGAGAACCTGAACCTGATCTTCGGCGACCTGACGTACGGGTTCGTCTATGTCGGTGTGGTGCTGGCGGTGGCGGGCCTCTGGTGGGGGTCGCGCAACCGCCGTGCGGAGGGGCTCGCGCTGCTGATTGCATTCCTCGCGGCGGGGCCGGTGTTGATGGTGGCGACCGACACGGCCTATCCGGACGAGCTGGCGAAGAGCATCATCGCTCGCTTCTACATCCTTCCGAGCATCCCGCTGGCGATCCTCGCCGGGCTCGGCGCGTGGTGGGTCCTGGAGCACGCCCAGGTAATCCGCTCGCCGGTGCTCCGTCCGCGGCTCGTCGCCCTCGGCGCTGGCGCAGCCCTGCTCGCGGCCCCCGTCACCTCTGCCGTCGCCCACTATTCGGCCGACAACGAGAACGGCAATTACGTCGCTCAGGCCTATGCGGAAGACCTGCTCGCGCCGCTCGCCCCGGACTCGATGCTGTTGATGCGCGGCGACCAGAACGAGACGAGTGTCGCCTACATCCAGAACGTGCTCCACTACCGCACCGACGTGATCGCGCTCGACACCGAGCTGCTCAAGCTGCCGAGCTACGTCAGCCAGCAGCGCCGGCGGCACCCTGACCTCGCGGTTCCGTGGAGCTCCTACGACGGTGGCGTGCACACCTCGCTCAATACCCTCGTCAGCGCCAACCTGCCGCTCCATCGCGTCTACGTGATCGGCGTTCAGGAGGAGCAGGACTTCGGCCAGCCGTTCGAGTCGCTCGACACCGGGCTCGCGCGGCAACTCGTCGCGAAGGGATCCGAGCCGAATACGTACTCGTTGCTGCTGGCGGATCCGAGCCGGTATGCCTCCCTGCGCTATCCGACCCGCCGCTACCCGTCTTCGACGTGGGAGGGTTTCGCGATCGAGCCGGCCTACGGGGAGACGGCGTTCGCGCTCGGGTATGCGCTCGACGCCTACGGCACTCCGGCTCAGGTGTCGCTTGCCGAGAGGATGTACGGGATCGCGATCCTGCTCGAGCCGAACTCGGCGCAGGCCTACAAGAACCTGGGATTGCTGCTCCACGCCCACGGCGGCGACCCGGGCAAGATCGTCTCGCTCCTGACGACCTACCTGAGGCTTGACCCGACCGACCCGAAGGCGAGCGCGATCCAGGGCGTCGTCGAGTCGCTGCAGGCGAAGCTGAAGCAGAAGTAGCGAAGTCGGGCCTGCGGTGCGCTACGAACGGCTGGCGTCTGCTCGCATCCAGACGCAGGCGTGGGTGGGCTCGAGCGTCCGT
>DATKRX010000102.1:0-18450 GCA_035531915.1 Gaiellaceae bacterium
TCGTGATCTCGACCAAGGCCGGATACGACATGTGGCCGGGCCCGTACGGCGAATGGGGGTCTCGGAAGTACCTGCTCGCGAGCCTCGATCAGAGCCTGTGGCGGATGGGTCTCGACTACGTCGACATCTTCTACTCCCACCGTTTCGACCCGGCAACCCCGCTCGAGGAGACGATGGGGGCGCTCAACACGGCGGTCGTCCAGGGAAAGGCGCTGTACGTCGGGATCTCCTCCTACTCGCCCGAGAAGACGCGCGAAGCGGCGGCGATCCTGAACCGGCTCGGAACACCGCTCCTGATCCACCAGCCCTCCTACTCGATGTTGAATCGCTGGATCGAACCCGAGCTTCTCGACACCCTCGATGAACTCGGAGTCGGCTGCATAGGCTTCTCGCCGCTCGCCCAGGGGATGCTGACAGACAAATACCTTCGCGAGGTCCCCGAGGGATCAAGGGCGAGCCGCAACGAGTCGCTCTCACGCGACCTGCTCGGCGCCGAAGCGCTCGAGCGAATCCGGGCGTTGAACGAAATCGCGGCCGGCCGCGGGCAGACGTTGGCGCAGATGGCACTCGCCTGGACGCTGCGAGACCCGCGGGTAACCTCGACGCTCTTCGGCGCTAGCAGCCTCGAGCAGCTCGAAGCATCGGTGGCGGCCCTCGAACGGCTGGACTTCTCACCGGTCGAGCTCGCCGAGATCGACCGCCACGCGGTCGAGAGCGGAATTAACCTCTGGGCCGAGTCGAGCCGCAACTGAGACAAACGCGTTCGCGGCTCTGTCGTCGTCGGCGATCCAGACACTGTCTGCGATCAGGTCGGCGCCCACCTCGACGCCGGGCTCGACGGACTCGTGGTTAACATGCAAGATGCCGAGTCCCTCGACCCGGTAGCCCTTACCGGCACGACCCTCGGCAACGCATTTGGCTGACGCGCGGCTGACAAGCAAGGAGGCAGAGACGCTGGCCCTGCTGGTCATGGACGTTCAACAAGGGATCGTCGAGCGCTTCGGCGACGAGGACGGCGGACTGCTTGAACGGCTCGGCTCGGCCCTCGAGGCGGCGCGCGCGGCCGGCGTTATGGTGATTTACGTTCGCCTCGCGTTCCGCTCCGGATATCCGGAGATCAGCAGCGCCAATCGCAGCTTCGCGGCCCTCTCGGAGAACGGCGGCTTCACAGACGACGACCCCGCGACCCAGATCCACCCCGCGATCGCGCCGAGGCCGGGCGAGACCGTCGTCGTCAAGAAGCGTGTCAGCGCCTTCTCGGGGAGCGATCTCGAGCTCGTCCTTCGCGCCAAGCACGTCACCTCGCTCGTCCTCACCGGGATCTCGACGAGCGGCGTCGTCCTCTCCACCCTGCGCGAAGCGGCAGACCGCGACTACCGACTCCTCGTGCTCACCGATGGGTGCGCCGACCGGGACCCCGAAGTCCACCGTGTTCTGATCGAGAAAGTCTTCCCGCGCCAGGCAGAGATCGCAAGCGTCGCAGAATGGACAGCACGAATCGCGCGATGAGCTCGCCGGCTTGATCAACGATGCCGCGCTACTCCCCGCTCGCCACGACCGCTCGACGACGGCCAGACCGAGCTGGAGGAGGGAGTCATGCGCGCGACCGCCGGCCCCGAGAAGAAGACTCATGCCTTCTCGGAGCTGGAGCGCGGGACCGCCATCGACGACGAGACGGGTCATGCGCTTGTCGGCCATTTCCCTCGAGCACCGACCCCGTCCACAAAATCGCGATTATCAGTCGTGGCCAGACGCTCGGTTTGACCGTCTCGCTGCCGACCGAGGCGCTTCCTGACCTCCAGGTCTGCGCTGCCGGATCGGGCGCGATCTACTGGCAGACGGGCTGCGAGGGCCCGGTGAGCGCGTAGCCGTAGATCACGCCGGCGGCGTCGTAGAACGACATCGTGTTCTGGCCGATCCTGACGGTGAGGGCGTCGTAGCCGATGCACTGCGCGTCGCCGGTGCTGCCGAAGAGGTTGTAGACGTTCGAGAGCGGTCGCCCATCATCAGCCCCTTGAGGCCCCATCCGGCCGGAGAGCCGAGCGTGAACGCCGCGACCACGCGGTTGTTTGCGAACTTGACGGCCGCGCCGAGCGGCTCGCCGCCCCTGTAGGTGTAAAGCCAGGTGGTGAGCGGGCACGACGTGCAGACCGCGTAGTTGCGCCCCCAGTGGGCTCGAACCTGGGTTTCCGTCAGGCCGACCGAGATCGTGCCGATCGACTTCCCAGGCACGACGACTCCCCTGATCGGGAACCCGGCCGCCCGCGACTGGCTCGCGGTGCCGTGCGAGCTCAGTGCGAGAAACAGCGAAAGGGCCAGCGCAACCACGTGCCTACGAGTCAGCCTACGTCGGTTCTGTAAGTAAAAAGCTAGGGGTTCGTCGAGCGGCGAATCCGGTGCTCGCCGGCCGGTCGCGGGTCGGTCGGGGGGCGATCTCCGGGCGGATTGCGTCGGGCTACTCGATCGTGTCGGGTGCGCTGGACGCTCGGGGGAGGCGTGGAGCTGCCCGGCGTCTGAGGCGGCTCTCTGCCAGAGCCATGAGCACGGGCGGACCGGGCCGATTCGCTTGCGAGCCCAATATTCGCCGACGGTGAGCCGGCCTCCCCGGAGTATGCTTGGCGCGTGGGAGGGGCTCGTCGTTCATCCACACAGAGGGCGGTGTTCGCTTTGCTCGCACTCGTCTGCGAGCTCACCGGCCGGAGCGTCACAGTGCGCCTAGACCGGTTGTTCCACGTCACACCGCTCGCGGCGCCGATGAGCTCCTACTACCCGCTCCTGCTTGCGGCGATCCGTGTCGTTGCTGCGTTCGCCCTGGCAGGCGTTGCGTGGCGGCTGCTGCGGGCGCACGGAACCGCGACCGTGGGCGAGGCGCTTATGCGGGCGGTCGGGCAGCGGCGGGTGGGCGCACCGCGGCTCCGGGTCCGGCTGACTCCGCAGCTCTGGCTCGCGTCGTTCGGGGCGACGGCGCTCTGGTTCCTGATCCAAAACGACGCCGAGCAGGTCTCCGAGGGGCGCTGGCCGCTGCTCGCCCCCTGGCTCCACACCTACGCGCTCGGGGTGTTCGCCGTCCTCTCACTGCTGCTCGCGCTCGGCTGGAGCATGGGCCGCGACTGGCTCGACGAGGTCGAAGCGTACGCCGCCGCGATCGTCGCGCGCGTGTGCCGCGCCCTTCGTCCCACCGCCGCTCCTCCCAGGCGCCGACGCTTCTGCGACCAACGCGCCCCGCGCCAGCTCTTCGGCGCCGCCTTCGAGTCACGCCCGCCTCCACTCCCCGTCTGACCCGCAGCGCTGGGGGCGCCGTGGGCGTCGTGACAACCACGTCTCGAAGGGGAGAAGGTGGAAACACAACTGGAAAGCCGTATCTCGGCCACTCTGGCCGACCCCGTCCTGCGCGTGCGCAGCCTGCGCGCGCGGGCGATCTCGCTCCTCGGGCCGCTGACGGTCACTGCGGGCCTCGCCTGGGCGGTCATGCAGCCCTACCGGCTCACCCTGCTCCACCCGCACCATCAGGGCTTCTGGTGGCTGGTCGTCGAGCCGCCGCTGCTCGTCGCCGCAGCGGGGCTCTTGTTCGCGCTCGCGGTCGCGCGGCCGCTGATCGCCGACCTCGAGGGAGACGGTGGTGGAGCCTCGGGCTGAGTTCGTCCACTGGCTGTTCGCCACGGGCATCCTCACGCTCGGCCTGATCCTGGTCGCCGAGGCGATCGTCGGCGAGGAGGTGTGGCGGACACGGCCGTGGCGCGTCTATCTGTGGCCGTCGATCGCGTTCGGCCTCGGCGTCCTTCTCTGGCCGGTCATGTCCTTCTACACCAGCTCGGCGATCCACATGGTGGCACACGGCACCTGGGCACAGTCGCTGATGGTGATGGGCGGCGCCGAACTCGGGCTCGCGAAAGGGAAGCTCGAGAGCCGCTGGTGGAGGCTCGCGACCCCGGTCGCGCTCGCGGTCTCCGGGCTCGCGTTCCTCGTGCACGAGCAGAGTCCGTGGTTCTTTGCGCGGGCGGCATTCCTGCACCACCTGATCGGGTGGACGTTGATCGTCGGCGCGTTCTTCCCGCTCGGGCTCGCCTTCCGGCCGCGGTCGGTGGTGTTCCGGTCAGGATACGGGCTGCTTGTGCTGGCGCTGGCCGTGATGCTCTACTGCGACCGCGACGTGGCGGCCGTGTTCGGGCACCTCTCACCATTCGCCGGGCCGCCGCATCGATGAAACGGCTGCTCGCCTGGCTCGCGGTTTGCGCGCTACTCGTTCCGGCGGCCGCGTGGGCCCACGCCTCCCTAAAGGCCGAAACGCCTGGTTTCCAGGAGGAGCTGGCAGTCTCGCCGCCGGAAATCAGGCTTCACTTCGACCAGTTCGTCAAGTTCCCGTCCGTGCAGGTATACGACTCGGCCGGGCACACCTACGCAGGCGTTGCGGCGGCATACGGTCTGTCGGTCGCCGCTCCCGTGCAGAAGCTTCCGACCGGCGCCTACACGGTCCGCTGGCACGTGCTTTCCGCCGACGGCCACGTCGTCTCCGGCGTCTGGACGTTCGGTGTTCGCGTGCGCGCGCCGCTGCCGACCGAGGCCTACGGGGCGAGCGGGCCGACCGCGACCGAGCACGCCGTCCGCTGGCTGTATTTCCTCTCCTTCGCGGTGCTGATCGGGTCGCTCGGGTTCCGCCTGCTCTGCCTGCACGGGCTGGCCGTCCCTCCTGCGGTCGAGCGGCGGCTCTTCTGGCTCGCCGGTCTCGGCGCGATCGGCTCGATCCAGGTGGGGATCGCCGCCTTCTGCCTGCGCTGCGAGGACGTGCTGCAGCTGCCGTTCGCAACCTACCTCTACGGCGACCTGACCCCGATCGCGCAGGGAACCCGCTTCGGGAAGGCGTTCATCGTGATGACGCTCGGGTTCGCGTTCGTTTCGGCGCTCGTCTACCTGGCGTGGCTCGTCGAGCGCTCGGTGCTGCTTGTGCCTGCGCTCCTGCTCTCGCTGGGGCTGCTCTCCGGGCTCTCGCTCTCAGGGCACGACGCGGTCGACCCCGGTTCGGGGATGGCGACCGAGATCGCCGACTGGGTGCATATCTCAGCGGCGTCACTCTGGCTCGGCGGGTTGCTCTCGCTCGCCGTGAGCTGGGGCGCGTGGCCGGAGTTGCGCCGGAAGGTGTTCGTGCGCTTCTCGCGGCTCGCGACCGGGCTCGTCGCGCTCGTGCTCGCAGCCGGAACCTACCTCGCAGTCGTTCGGGTGCCGCACCTCCGGGATCTCTGGACGCAGCGCTACGGCGTCGTCTTGCTCGTAAAGATCTGCCTCGTGGCCGCGGCGGTCGCCTGGGGGGCCGTGCACCAGTTCCTCGTGCGGCCGCGGCTCGCCGCTGCGAGCCCGCGCACGCTCGGGCGCGTGGGCCGCAGCCTCGTGGGTGAGAGCCTCGTCGGCATCGCGGTGCTGCTCGCGGCGGCGATCCTCGTCGACTCGAAGCCGCCGCCGCGGCCTTCGTCGGGGCCCGTCAGCCGGGCGGTCGCTCACCGCTGAGGAGCTGGAGCAGCCGTTCGGCATAGGCGGGCGCAGTGGGCGCGTCCTCGTGCCGGAAGTAGACGTACGCGGGCCCTTCGAGGCGGGCCGCGAGGGCTCTGAGGTCGGCGTCGGAGTAGGGGGGCTCGCGGCGCCGGATATAGCGGAAAGGCTCCGCGGCGAAGTCGTTCACACGCACGATCCCGTCGATGCCGGCCCAGGATTCGTGGCGGAGGTCGAACGCGAGCTCTGCGCCCTGTGCCGCCTCCGCGAGGAGGGCAAGCAGATCGTCGTCGCGTGGCTGCTCGACGACGACCCGCACCGGGCCGAGCCGGTTGCCGAGCTTCGCGACCCGCGCGAAGTAGAGTCCGGCGCGCTCCGGCGTCGTGAGCGCGAGCTTCGGCGCGAAGCGGAAGTCCTCGGGCACCGCGTCGGCCCACCGCTCGAACTGTGCCGCCGCCGGGAGCCGGTAGCCGGTCGAGTTCAGCTCGACCGTGTCGAAGCGGCTCGCGTAGAGGCGCAGGAACTCAGCGGGCAGCGTGCCTTGCGGATAGAAGCCGGGCCGCCACGACGGGTACGACCAACCCGAGCTTCCGACGCGGATCTCCACGGCGATACGGTACGTCCGGGCCGGGTACTACGGTTTCCCACCCTTGGCCACGGCCACCGACATGACCCAGGACGACGCGATCCACGAGAACACGGTCGAGGTGCTCGACCACGGTTTTCTCGCCCTCGACGGGGTATTTGCCTCCGACCTCGCGGTCGTCAACGGGGCTCGGGTCTCCTTCAACGTCTCGTCGGAGACGATGAGCGAGCGCGATGCCGGGCTGATTCGTTTCTTGATGCGTGATCGTCACGGCTCCCCCTTCGAGCACGGGTACTTCCGATTCGTCGTCAAGGCTCCGATCTTCGTTGTCCGGGAGCATCACCGTCACAGAGCGGGTCACAGCTACAACGAGTGGTCTGGGCGGTATTCGAAGATGGAGGCGGAGTTCTACGTTCCAGACTTCGTCAGGACCCAGGTCGGAAAGCCAGGCGCCTATACGTTCGACCCGGCCGCTCCAGAGGTCCGCGAGCTTGCCCGGTCGGAGATTGCGCAGGCGGCGGAGCAGGCATTCGAGGCCTACGAGCGGATGCTGGAGCGAGGGGTCGCGAAGGAGGTCGCTCGAACCGTTCTGCCTCTTTCGCTCTACACGAAGTACTACTGGAGCTGCAACCCGCGCTCGCTGATGCACTTCTGCTCGCTGCGGAACTCCGAGCAAGCGCAGTTCGAGATTCGCGAGTACGCGCGCGCCGCCGAGAGTTTCCTCGAGCGCACGATGCCCGTGACTCACGCTGCGTTCGTCGCCAACGGCCGAACCGCCCCGTAACGCCGCCAAAAACCTAAGAAGCACTTAAGAACTTCGTCCCCGGGACGAATATTGCAGTGCTTCCAACGTTTAACGAGGTGTACGGAAAGACGCGCAAGGCATTTCAAGAAAACCGCGCGCCCGTGAAGTTGCGAATAGAGGAGCACATGACAGACGACACCGTCACACTGCACGTCCCTGAGGCCGCCGACGATCTGGTCTCCCTCGACGAGGGCCAGAATGGCTACGGCGCCGAGGGGACCGAGAGCGTGGCTCCGGCCTACGTTCTCGACGAGATCGACGACACGCTCGACGTGGCCGACGAGGACGACGACTTCGAGCTCGACCTCAACGCCGAGGCGCCACTTACTACCGACTCACTGCAACAGTTCCTGAACGAGGCCGGCCGTTACCCGCTGCTCACCGCGGCGGAAGAGGTCGAGCTCGCGAAGCGGATCGAGCGCGGCGACCTGGCCGCCAAGGAGCGGATGATCACCTCTAACCTCCGGCTTGTCGTCTCGATCGCGCGCCGCTACCAGACCCAGGGGATCACACTCGGCGACCTGATCCAGGAGGGCGTGATCGGGCTGATCCGCGCGACCGAGAAGTTCGACTGGCGCAAGGGCTTCAAGTTCTCGACCTACGCGACCTGGTGGATCCGCCAGGCTGTGCAGCGCGGCGTCGCCAACAAGGCGCGCACGATCCGCATCCCGGTTCACGTCGTCGAGCGCGAGCAGAAGGTCGCCCGCACAGAGCGTGAGCTCTCGGCCAAGCTCGGCCGCGCGCCGAGCGACGAGGAGATCGCCCAGCACGCCAAGCTGCCGATCGTGCAGGTGCGCGAGGTGCACGAGGCGGCCCGGGCGGTCGCGTCGACCGACGCGCCGATCGGTGCCGACGGCGACTCGAGTTTCGGCGACCTGTTCGCCGCAAGCGGCCCGACGACCGAGGACGAAGTCGACGCCACGATCCGGGGAGACGCAGTCCGCCGTGCGGTCGCGAAGCTGCCCGATCGGCAGCGCGACGTGATCTCGCTCCGCTTCGGCCTCGTCGGCGACGGCCCCAACTCGCTCGAGCAGATCGGCAAGCAGCTCGGCATCACCCGCGAGCGCGTACGCCAGATCGAGGCAGACGCCCTGCGCCGCCTCGCCGTCGACGACAACATCGCCGACGCGGCCTAGCAGTCCGAGCGCACTCAGAGCTCCGAGAGCACGGGCAACCCCCTGCTCTCGGAGCGCCGGGCGACTTCCTCGGAGCGCGGGCAGGTTGCAAGCTGCGTGCCGTGCCCTTGGAGGTCGATGCACGACTCTCCCCGACCGGCCACCTCGAAGCGGGGAGAGCCAGGTCGGTTGGTGACGATCGCACTACCCCCGACCGAGCTTTGAAGGGCGTACTGCAAGCGAGGGTCGGCCGGGCAGCGTGCGGCTGAGCGAGAGGTCTTCGAGGGCGGCAGGTCGAAACGTCGAGCAGGAGCGCGGCCCCGCCCTTGACAGACCTCGGGACTCGGGTCGAACGAGCCGGCGGGTCTAGGAGGTGGTCATGACGACATGGCCCGGGTACTTGAAGCCGGGGGCCATCTCGGTCACGACCCAGCGGGTCGACTCCGTGATCTTGTAGGCGACGTTGAAGCTCACCGTGGTCGCGCCCTTGCCGCCGACCTCGAACCCGCCGCACAAGGCGACCGGCCTGCCGCTCTGCCAGACCATCAGGTAGTAGCGCTCGGTGCTCGCGAGCGGCTTCAAGCCGTTCACCGTCAGCTGGATCGGCCAGTTGCCGTTCCCGTCCGCCGATCCGACCCGAAGCGCCGCCTCGGAGTTCTGCTGCCCCTGGAGCTGCACGACGCGGAAGACATGCGTCGCGCTCGAGTGCGCCTGGTTTGCGAGCACGTAGCCACCGCCGAAGCATGCGGCCGCCACCGTCGCGGCGATCAGCATCGCGGCGCCTGTCCGGCGACGCGTGGGGAATCGAATCACCGTCCCGCCGACGGGAGCGATCATCTCGGCGGGTGGGGCCGAGAGCGCAGACGGAAGCTCAGCCGGCGGGCCCGCTGCGACGAGCATGTCGTGCACACGAAGCAGCCGAGCCTGATCCGCCGGGCCAAGGCCCGTGAGGTCGACCAGCTGGTCGAAATCGGCCGTCACTCGAGCTCACCCTCCAGGATCTCGGCGAGGTGCATCAGTGCGCTTCGCGTTCTTGTCTTCACCGTACCAAGCGGAATCCCGAGTTGTGCGGCGACTTCGCTCTGCGAGAGATCGCTCCAGTAGGCAAGCGTGACCACCTCGCGTTCCCGCTCGGGGAGCCGCTCAAGGGCGCCGTGCAGCTGCCACGCCGTCCATGACTGTTCCGCCCGCTCGTCCGGGCCGATCTCCGCCGAGGCCTGGTCGGGCGCCTCGGCGGCCGGCTCGTTGCGCGCACGGCTGCGGTCCACGATCGCGTTCCGCGCGACACCATAGAGCCAGGGCGCTCCGGGGCCGCGCTCGGGCTTGTAGGTGCTCGCAGAACGCCAGATCGATACGAACGTCTCCTGGACCGCGTCTTCGGCGCGGCCGCGGTCGCCGAGGCGCCTCAGAGCAAGCCCGAACACCGGTCGCGAATAGCGCCGGTAGAGCTTGTCGAACGCCGACCGGTCGCCTGCACCGGTCCGCTCAATGAGCTCCCCATCCGAGCACACGAACGCAATCCTAGGGGTCTGGAGGGCAAACGCCATCTCCCTTCCTTCGGTCTACGAACCGTTGTCGGTTTTTCGGCCGAGAGAAGGTGCGCGTTTCGGCCCTTACCCTCCAGCAGCCTCGAAGCGTCGTCCGACCTCGTCCCAGTTCACGACGTCCCACCAGGCTGCGAGGTAGTCGGGCCGCCTGTTCTGATACTTGAGGTAGTAGGCGTGCTCCCACACGTCGATCCCGAGGATCGGCGTCTTCCCATCGATCAGCGGGTTGTCCTGGTTCGGCGTGGAGACCACGGAGAGCTCGCCGCCGTCGGCCACGAGCCACGTCCAGCCCGAGCCGAAGCGCTTGACGCCCGCGTCGTTGATCTGCGCCTTCAGCTGATCGGGATCCCCGAAGGCGCTGTTGATCGATGCTTCGAGCGCCCCGGACGGGTCACCGCCGCCGCGTGGCTGCATGATCGTCCAGAAGAGCGAATGGTTGAAATGCCCGCCGCCGTTGTTGCGGACGGCCGCTCGCTTGGCTTCAGGGATCGCGTCGAGGTTCTGCAAGACCTCCTCGATCGACCGATCCGCCCACTCGGTGCCCTCAAGGGCCGCGTTCAGGTTCGTCACGTACGCCTGGTGGTGCTTGCCGTGATGGATCTCCATCGTCTTCGCGTCGATCGTGGGCTCGAGTGCGTCGTAGTCGTAGGGAAGCGGGGGAAGCTCGAATGCCATTCGTCTCTCCTTCGTGTCGCCGTCTGCGTGAGGATATGCTCATCGGCGTTCCAGCCGGAGGGGTTGCACGTGGCGCGCACGCATAAATCATCGCGAGACGACGTGGTTGAAGGCCAATGACGTTCGCGGTGATCGTCGCCTCCGGCTACCTGCTCGGCTCCTGCCCGTGGGGCTACTGGCTCGTGCGGATCTTCCGCGGCGAGGACGTGCGCTCCAAGGGGAGCGGTTCGATCGGTGCCTCCAACGTCTGGCGTGCCTACGGCCGCCGGCTCGGTATCCCGGTCGTCGCTCTCGACGCGCTCAAGGGCTTCGCGCCTGCGCTTGTCGGCGTGCTCGCCGCCTCTCCCCTTTGCGGGATCCTCGCCGGCGCTGCCGCGATGGCCGGGCACGCACGGCCGATCTACCTCCGATTCGAGAAAGGCGGGAAGATGGTCGCGACCGCCGGCGGCGTCCTGTTCGCCGTGTGCCCGTGGGTCGCGCTCGCGGTCGGTGGCGTCTGGTTTGCGACCTTCGCCCTCTCGCGCTACACCTCGCTCGCCTCGATAGTCTCCGCGTTCGCGCTGCCGCTGATCGCGATCGCGATCGGCTACTCGGTCGCCGTGATCGTCTTCTGCGCGCTCGCCGGGGCGGCGATTGTCTTCCTGCATCGCACGAACCTCCGGCGGCTCCGTGCCGGCACGGAGAACCGCTTCCGCTTGCGCCGCCCGGCCCGAGTCACCTGAGTGGCCGCCGAGTCGGGGGCCCGCTTCACGAGTGCCGTCAGCCTCGCCTGCCATGACCTGCGGACGCCGCTCGCGACGATCGGCGGCTTCGCGAAGACGATGATCCGCGCCGGCGAGCTGCCGGAACGCGAGGAACGCTTCATGGGGATGGTCGATGAGGCCGCCTCGCAGATCGGGGCGCTCGTCGACCAGCTCGGCCTCGCGACGCGGATCGAGTCGGGCCGCTACGAGCCCGCGTTGGCCGAGGGCGACACACTCGACATCGCCGGGTCCTCCGGCGACGAGCGGGTCTTCGCGGAGGGGGTCGGCGCGACGATCGAGACCGATGTTGAGCTCGTCCGCCGCTCGCTGGCGGCGCTCGCGCTCGCCGCGCTTCGCCACGGTCAAGTGGACGCGGTCACCTGGACGGTCGAGGGTCGCGATCTCACGCTCGCGCCGGTACTGCCGGCCGCCGCGCTTGTGGTCGTGGGCTCCTCTCCGCGTGACCTCGGTGCGCTCGTCGCCGGCATGGCGATCGATTGCCTCGGCGGTGCCGTCGCCCTCGAGGGCGAGACGGCGCGCGTCCGCCTCTGAGATGGCCGGCGGGCAGTCTCGAGCGGGGACCATCTACGAGGTGAGGGATGAGAGCGACTGGCGGCGGCCGTCGCGCCGGCTTCTGACCTTGCGGCGATTCGAGGTTGCGGGTAGAACGATTCTCGCCGTGAGCGCCGTCATGGTGGTGTTCTCGGTTGTCGAGGAGGTGCTGATTGGCTTCGCCGGCGCGGCTGGAGTGATCGCCGGCGGGCTCGTCGCCGAACGGGTCGTCCAGCGGCGGTTCACGGCCTGGGGCTACGCCGAGCGGGAGGACGACCTGCTCGTCCGGCGGGGCGTCGTCGTCTCCCGGCTCTCTGTCGTCCCCTACGGCCGGATGCAGTTCATCGACGTCCGGGCCGGGCCGCTCGAGCGGTTGCTCGGGCTTGCGACCGTCCATATGCACACGGCCGCCGCGGCGCGCGACGCGCGCATTCCCGGCCTCGAGCACGACGAGGCCGCCCGTTTGCGCGACCGCCTGGCGGAGCTCGGCGAGGCGCAGGCAGCCGGGCTGTGACCGATACCGCCTGGCGGCGCCTGCACCCGTTGTCGCCGCTCGTGCGCGGGGGAAGGCTCACGATCGGGATCGCGATTCTGCTCGCGCCGGACCTCCTCTTCGGACGTGACCCAAGCCACGACTTCGTTCAGATCGGGATCGCGGGCGGGTTCGTGTTACTCGGGTTCGTGTCGTGGCTCGTCACCCGCTGGCGGGTCGACGACGACGACCTTCGGATCGAGACCGGGCTCCTGCGCCGCCGGTCGCTGCGGTTCCCGCTTTCGCAGGTGCAGGCGATCGACATCGTGCGGCCGGGGTTGGCACGGATGTTGCGGCTCGCCGAGCTGAGGCTTCGCATGGGCGGCTTGAGCGGGGCGACCGCGCGTCTTGCCTACCTGCACAAGCGCGAGGCGGACGCGCTCCGGGACCGGCTGCTTGCCCTTGCGGGCGGCGTCGCGTCACGCGACGAGGTTCCGATCGTCGATCGGGTCGAGGAGCGGGTGCTCACCGTCGTTCCGACAGACCGTCTCGTCGCCTCGATCCTGATCAGCGATGTCGGGCTCGCTGCCGAGGCCGTGCTGGCCGGGCCGGTGGTCGTCGCCGTGCTCTCCCCGGCGGCAGCGGTCGGCGTTGTGACCGGCGGCGGCGCTGCGATCCTGAGCGTTGCCACCCTCGTCTGGCGGCGCTTCAACCAGGAGTTCCGGCTCACCGTCGCTGAAAGCGCCGCCGGGCTGCGGCTTCACTCCGGGCTTGTCGCGCTCACGGCGGAGACGATCCGACCGGGCCGCGTTCAGGGAGTGCGGATGGTCGAGCCGGTTCTCTGGCGCCCCCTCGGTTGGTGTCGGCTCGAGGTCGACCTCGCGGGCGGCCAGCGCTCGAAAAGGGGAGGGCCAATCGCAACGCGGCAAGCTTCGGGCGGTGCTCCCCGTCGGCAGTCGCGCGGACGCGGAGCGGTTGCTCGACCGGATCGTTCCCGACCGGCCGGAGCGCCAGTCGCGGCCGCCCCGGCGTGCTGCGTGGAAGAGCCCGCTGCGCTACCGGAAGCTCGCCTGGGGCCGAACCGACACGTGCGTGGCCACGAGGAGCGGTCGCATGCGGCGAGTGAGTTGCTGGGTGCCGCTCGAAAAGGCGCAGAGCATCCGCTCGGTCCAGGGGCCGGTGCAGCGCCGTCTCCGTCTCGCGACCGTGCATGTCGACACCGCGGGACGCAGCCTCGACGCCGCGATCCGCGACCGCGATATCTCGGAGGCCGGCCGCGTGCTGGTCGAGCTCTCCGACCTGGCGCGGGTGGCCAGGAACAAGGCTACGCCGCGCTGAGAGCCGTAGTCATCGGTGCCGATCCGGGGTCGGTCGCAGCTGCGCGGCGGGGGGAATCGAGGTCAGGGAGGGATCGTGCCTGACGAGCGAATATCTGTTTGCCGTTCGAGCTCTGCGATCCGTCGTTCTTGTTCCTCGGTTCGCTGGGCTTGTTGCTCGAGCCTGATATGCGTGGGCGGGAGAAGAAAGCGGCTTCCCAGAAGCGGTATCCCGCGCGTGCGGGTGGCGTAGATCGCGAGTGTGATCGGCCAGACGCTTGCAAAGGCCGCGCCAACCACGAGACCCCAGATGATCTCGAAGCTTGTGAATCTCTCCCGCGAGTCCAAGCGCTCCTTGTCGGCGAACGCCCACGCCGCGCGCCGCCAGGTCATCGTCGCGATCACCACGTAACCGGTCAGCGGGAGCACCCAAAAAACCGTGGTCACCGCTTGCTCCGAGCAGGCCGAGAACACCTACGAGAACGATGGCAGCCAGGGCCTGTGCATCGGCGCAGAGTGAAACGCACGAACCCTCACGGTACCCAACCGGTCAGGCTCGAACGAGCGCGTTCTGCACAGGGGCTCTCCGCGTCTGGGGCACGGCCACCCACTCGACGGCGCCGCGCAGTTGGCGCGCGTCGCGGCCTAACCGCGGCGGCGTGTCCGTTGGTTCTGGTCCTTCGCCCGCTCAGCCAGTTGACGATCGCGCGCGATCTCGACGGCTCGACTCGCCCGCCGCTTGCCAAGCTGAGTCGAGAGAGCCCGCCTGCACGCCGAACCGGGAGTCCTGCGCTTGCCCAGCGAAGTCCCCTCCCTGCCGAGGAAACCCGTGGCTGCCAGAGGGCCCGGAAACGCGCCCAGCTACAGCGGCTCTCACTTCGCGGTGGTGAGGTCCTGACGTCGCCGAATCGTCGCGCGAGCAGTGACGGCGAGACCGACCGCGATCAGCGAGTCGCCGCGCGCCTCCGTGAGGCACCAGTCGGCCAGCGAGTTTCCCGTGCTGTCGTTGCTGAACGTGGCGGTCGCCTTCGGCTGCACGATCCGCCGACGTTCGGCGTCAATGGCCTGGTGGATCATGAAGCGCTGGTCGGCGGTAAGAGCCATAAGCTTGTAACACACCGTACAACCCTCGGCAGCTCTGCTCGCGGGGCCATTCCCTTGACTCACGACCAACTCACTCCGGTGCCCAACAGCGGCTCGAGGCTTGCGCACACGATCGAATCGCGCCGCGAGGCCGCAGATCGCAGCAGGGGTGGGGCAATCGCAGGAGACGCCCGCGTGTCGCTCCGGCGCCCGGCTCGCGAGGTTCCGCGCCTGACCGCGCCGGTGCGACTGGCAGTCTGGCTTGCCGTCCTGCCTCTCGTACTTGCGCCGCCCGCCGGTGCTGTCGCTCCTGCCGGGGCGAGCGCCCAGTGCCGCGACGGCACCTACAGCTACAGCCAGCACCACTCGGGAACCTGCTCCTACCACGGCGGCGTTGCGAGGTGGCTTCATGCGAGCGGCACGTCGGGCGACGGCGGTTCGTCGACGCCGACTGCCGTCACGGTCCCGCTGGGCCAGACGATACTGCTCGGGGCTCGCACCCGAGTTGACGGCTGCTTTCGCGGCGTCGAGCCCGACCGTCGCTGCTCACCCGGTGCGTACGAGAGCAGACTCACCAAGGCCGTGATCTGCTCGTCGAGTTTCCGTACCAGCACGATTCGCAACGTTCCCCAGTCGGAGAAGTTCCAGGTCGAGAGCGCGTACGGGATGAGGCCGGGCTACTACGGCTACACGATCGAGATCGACCACATCGTCCCGCTCGAGCTCGGCGGCTCGAACGCCATCGCCAACCTCTTCCCTGAGCCCGGGTCAGGGAGAGCGAACTACCACCTCAAGGACGCGCTGGAGAACAAGCTGCACGATCTCGTGTGCGCCGGGGTTCTGACCCTTCGAAGTGCGCAGCGGGGGATCGCGACCAACTGGGAGGCGCTCTACGAGCACGTGTTCGGATCTGCTCCAGCCGGTTGAGCCCGCAACGGGGATCGGTTCGCGGGCGTGGAGATGGCACGCGACCAGCTTGAAAAGAGTGCGGAACTGACCGGCCGTGCGGTTCGGGCGCGGGAGAGCGGCGCGGCGCGCTTGCGTTTCGCTCGCTAGCTCGCGACTCGCTCGGAGAACCCCTCGTCGTGCCCTTCGAGCCACCCGGGTTGACTCACGGAATGACAACTTCTACATCGCGCCTCGTAGGAGTCGAGCGCGCCGATCTGGACGGTTTCGCCGCCGTAGGGCGCGGGCCTGCCGTCCAGCAGGCGTTGTGTGAGCGTTGCCGGGCCGCCGCAGCGATGGCAGACCGCCTCGAGCTTGTCGACGAACTCGGCGACGCAGAGGAGCGTCGGCATCGCGCCGAAGGGCTCGCCGCGGAAGTCCTGCGCGAGGCCGGCTGCGACCACCCGGACGCCGCGGCCGACGAGCGCCGCGATCGCGGCGGCGATCCCGAGGTCGAAGAACTGCACCTCGTCGATCCCGACCGCGTCGTAGCCGTTCGCGAGACGGAGCGCCGCGTCGCTCGAGCCGGCCGCGACGGCGCGCATCTTCGCGCCCGCATGCGAAACGACATGGCCGACATCGAAGCGGTCGTCGACGAGAGGCTTGACGATCAGCGCCCGCTGTCCGGCGATCTCGGCGCGGCGCAGACGACGGATCAGCTCCTCGCTCTTGCCCGAGAACATCGGCCCGCAGATCACCTCGAGCCACCCGCCACGATGAGGTTGTGTGCGGATCACGGCTCGTGAGCCTACCGTGGCCACCAGACGTAGACGTTGGTGGGCTTGCGGACGAAGCCGAGCCGCTTGTAAAGCCGATTCGCCGACTCGCGATAGGGCATCGACGTCAGCTCGAGCATCAGCACCTTCGCGGCGCCAGCACGCGCCATCCCTTCGCGGACGAGGGCATCGCCGACGCCCTGGCCGCGGGCGGACTTGTCGACGATCACATCCTCGATCCGCGCCTTCAAGCCTGACGACACACGGTAGATGATCAGCGTCAGCGTCCCGATCACTCTCCCGGTCGCGTCGTCGAGCGCGATCAGCATCGTCTGGCCCGCGACGGTTTCGGCGAGCTGCTCGAGCGTCGGGGGCGTGCGGGCCTCGGTGAGCTGGGGCAGCAGCCTGTGGATCGCCTCGAGCAGCTCCTCGTTGGCCTCGATGACCTGTTCGATCCTCACCGCAGGAGCCTCGACATGCGCCGGTCCTTGAGGACGCGGCCCTCGGTCTGGCACTCCGGGCAGTAATAGATCGTGTGCTCTTCGAAGTCGACCCGCGCGAGCGGCGTTCGGCACCGCCAGCACGGCTCGCCTAACCGGTCGTGGACGCGGTAGGTGGCCTCGTTGGAGGCGCCCTGCAGCCGGAGCTCGAGGCCCCGCGCGAGCTCATCGCGGATCGCTGCCGCGAGGCGCGCGGTCTGCTGCTGCGCCATCTGCGTGGAGAGGTGGTAGGGCGAGAGCCGCGCCGCGTGCAGGATCTCGTTCGCCCAGGCGCGGCCGATCCCGGCGATCAGTCTCTGGTCTCGAAGCATCGAATGGAGCCGCCGTGAGTCGGAGGCGAGGATCGCCGCGAGCGAGTCGGCATCGAGCTGGTCGGCTTCGGGGCCGAGATGGGAAAGCTCTGCTTCGAGCGCGTCTGGCCGCAGCAACCAGACGCCTGCGCGCTTCTTCTTCCCGGCCTCGGTGAGCACGAGCTCTCCGCCATCTGCGAAATGGAGCCGGAAAACCGGCGTCTTGGGGCCCTTCTCGCCGCGGCCGATGTACCTGAGCCGGCCGGCGCTCATCAGGTGCACCATCAGGACGAGGTCGCCACCGTCGGTGGGAAGCAGGAACCGCTTCGCCCGGCGGCGGACACCGGCGAAGCTCTCGCCGTCGAGCGCGCCGAGTGGCGGCTCGAACGTCTTCAGCGTGGCGATGTGTGCGGGGCCGACTTGTTCGATCGGGCTGCGCTTGACGTCATCGTCGAGCGCGCGCCGCCACGCCTCGACTTCCGGGAGCTCGGGCATGGGGGCAGCGTAACCGTGCGACCGTGCCGCTTCGAGGGCGGCGCGAGTTCCAGGTCAGGCCACGAAGCCGCCGCCGAGCGCGGTCAGCGACTTGTAGGCCTTCGCGATCTCAGTGGAGCCCTGTTTGAAGTCCGCGATGCCCTGCTTGATCGTGGTGGCCGTGAGCGGCCCCTGATTTGCGGTATAGGCGATCATCGCCTTGGTGAACGCGTGCGCCCCGTTCTCGTCGTCGATGCACGCCGCGTCGAGCGTGGCGAGGAAGGTATCGAGGCGCGCGGTTGGTGGGGCGCCTACCTTCTTGATGCTGTCAGACGGCTTCTTGCAGCTCAGGAGGGCGCCGAGGATCGTCTCCAGCTTCTGATTGTTCGGCTTCGAGTTGATCAGGAAGGCATTCGGCGCAGCAGCCTGCTTGAGGACGAGGTTGAGCCCGTCGTTCTGTGCCTGCCAGACCGCGAGGAGCGGCTTGACCCACTTCTGCTCCCCCGGCGTGAGCGTCGCCGTCCGGGCCGGGGTCGCGCTCGCCCCGACCGCGACGCTCGTCGCCAGGAGGGCTCCGCAGAGGAGAAAGGCGAGCGGCCTGAGCACGCTTCGAGTCTAGCTCCGGTGATGGCGAAGGCATCGCCGCAGACCGGGAGCGCCACCGCGAGCCTCGTGGGCGAGACACCTGCTCCGAACCTGCGATCTGGCGCTCACGGACGCGCGGTGTCTCCGCGACGGCTCCTCGATAGCGCGGCAGGAAGCCGGGGCGACTGGACTAAAGTCGCCGGAATGTCTCGGCGGGCTCTTGCGGGTGGGCTTGCGCCGGCACTCTCGGCAGGCTGGAATGCCGCCAACATCGGCTCGGTGGCGCTCGTGCTCTCGCACGCCTACGGCGTCGCTCTCATCGTCATCGGCCTCTTCACGACCGCGCTCTTTGTCACCCATGCCGCGCTTCAGGTACCGGCGGGGCGGCTCTGTGACCGCTTCGGTGCACGCTGGCTCGGCACAGCAGGGCTCGCGGTGAGTGCGGCCGCCTCCGCCGGCGCCCTCTGTTGGCGCCAGGCGGGGTTCGCCATCGGGATTCGCGCCCTCACCGGAGTCGCCACCGGTCTCTCGTTCGTCGCCGGGAGCGACTACGTCAGGCGTACCG
>DATKRX010000103.1:0-4208 GCA_035531915.1 Gaiellaceae bacterium
ACGAGGCAGAGGAGATCCAGAGGCATCTCGCCGCGCAAGACAAGGCCCTCAGCGATCTGACCGACAAGCTGCTCAAGCTCGCCGAGCAGATGAGTTCGCTCGTCACTGCGACGGCAAAGGGAGCGGCGTCGAGCTAAGGGCAAACCTTGGAGCCGGATGCGTGTCCGGTACCCGCGCAGAGCCCGAAACCATCCGTGTGGGTAGATCCGTGCCATGCCCTGGGCTGCCTTCGTGTGAGCGCTCGGGGGCGTTCGGGCCTCTGCGTCCCCGCAGTCGCCGTGGTGAGGGTCGTGAACTCTCGTTCACCACGTCACCGACGCGCTCAATCTCGCCGCCTCGTCGAATACGACGCGCGGGACGGTCGCCTGTGCGGTCGACGAGCTTCCCTGGGTATCCCGGTTCCGCGGCGGAACGTGCGCCTGACGCGATCCTCAGCACAGGGAACGCTGACATCTCGGGCTGTCGAATCGTTCGACGACGGAGCGGCTGGCGCCTGTAGGTTGGCGGCTGTGCCGTGGTTGATCAAGGGACTGTTGCTCGCCGCGAAGAGCAAGCGCGGGCGGGAGCTGCTGTTCGCCGGCGCGCTCGGCGCGGTTGAGCTCGCGCGCAGTGATCGGGCCCGCAAGTTGGGTGCGAAGGCATGGGGCGCAGCGAGTGACCCTGATCGTCGCAAGGTAGCGGCGGACGCGGTACGCAAGGCTACGGCCCGGATCAAGCGCTAGACCGTACGGAGCCCGGCGCCTCATTCGTACCTCGGCGCGGGCTGCCGTCGGGAGTGGCCGGCGGTCGAGCCGCAATCACGGAGGCGCCGGTTATCGGCGAAGGTAGCTGGGCGGGTCTCGACGTGCGCGCGCGTTCGGTGATGGCGGGTGTGCTGGATAGGAGTGTGGGGAGTTGCGGACGCCGGGAGTGCCTGTCGGTGCTGAGGTGCGGTAGCCGTGTTGGCGCGAGCGTGTTCACGAGCTGGTCGAAGTTCTGTGAGCGGTTCGAGCCTCTCTTTCGGCGCAGCGCAGTTTCCAGGCTCAGTGAGGCTGGGACTGACCCCGAAGGGCTCTCATTCTCACGCCGACCGACGCCGCGAGCCGGGCGCTGCGTGTCGCATGCGAGCCGCGAGATTGGATCTCGTCGCGACAGCAGGCGAGTCGTCCGCTACCGGGTAGCGGCCTGGCGTGGCGTAGGTTTGCGGAGTGCTTCGTCGATTCCGATCCGTTCGCGGTCTCGGGCTTGTGGCGATCCTCGCGGTAACGGTGGCCTACGCGACGCTCCTGCAGGGGTCCGGCTGGAACCAGAACTCGCATTACGCGCTGACCCGTGCACTCGCCGCAGGGACGCCCTCTATCGACCAGACACGCTACGAGACCGGCAGCGGGGTCACGGGCGACATCTCGGTCTACCGCGGGCACACCTACTCGAACAAGGCGCCCGGCTTCGCCTTCGCGACGCTGCCCGCCTTCCTCGCGCTGAGAGCCGCCGGGGATGCGTGGCCCGTGCCGGATGCGAGCGGACAGCTCTGGTTCCTCGGCCTCTGGAGCGTCGTCCTCCCTGCCTTCCTGCTGCTCATCCTCGTTCGCAAGCTCTCGAACGAGCTCGAGCCCGGGTTTGGTACAGCGGCGGCTGTGACGCTCGGCCTCGGAACGCTCATGCTGCCGTTCGCCACCCTGTTTTTTTCGCACATCCTGTCGGCGCTGCTTGGGTTCGCCGCCTTTACCGTCCTCTGGTACGAGCGGCGCGGACCGCCCAGGCTCTCCTACCTCGCCGCAGCGGGTCTCCTCGCCGGGTACGCGATCACGACTGAGTTCCCCAACGCGATCATGGCGGGGATTCTCGGCTTGGCTGCGCTCGCGCGTCCCTCCCGCGTCCGGCGCGCGCTGGCCTACGGCGGCGGTGCGATCGTGGGGCTCGCACCGCTCCTCGCCTACGACCAATGGGCGTTCGGCTCGCCCTTCCGCGTCCCGTACCAGTACACCGTCGGGTTTGGCTCGACCGGATCGTTTTTCCTCGCCACTCCGAGCTTCCGCCGCTTCATCGAGGTTCTGTTCGCTCCGGCGGGAGTCTTCAGGACGACGCCTGTGATCGTGCTCGCAGCCGTCGGGATCGTCCCGCTCTTCCGCCGCGGTTACCGCTACGAAGCTTGCGTCGTCGCCGCAATCGGTCTTGCGTTCTTCCTTTTCGAGGCGTCTTACGCAACGCCGTTCGGCGGCGGCTCCCCGGGTCCGCGCCAGCTGATCCCCATGCTCCCGTTCCTTGCCCTGCCCCTCGCAGCCGCGTTCCGGTGCATGCCGCTGACGACGCTCTCCGTTGCTGCGGTCTCGGTGGGCGAGATGGTCGCCGCGACGATCACGCACCCGATCGAGTACACGGGGCACAGCGCCGGGTGGTTCGATCGGCTCGGGTCGCACGACTTCGTTGCCACGGTGCTGAGCTTCTTCTCCGGCGGCCATTTCCTCGATCGGCTGTCGCTCCGCTCGACGGCCGACTGGTATCCGCTCCTGCTCTTCTTCGTGCCGGTGGTGCTCGCGATCACCCTCGCAGTTGCGGAGCGGCGGCCATTTTCGCTGCGCCGCAGGGATGGGCTCCGTGCCGGGCTCTGCCTGGCCGGGTGGTTCATCCTCGCGCGTGAGGGCCCGAGGCTGCTCCTCGGCCACCCCACGGTCGGGAGCGGGTGGGCCCCGGCCGTCGTCCTCTCGATCGCCGTCGCGGTCGCGCTCGTCGCGAGCGCTTTGCCCTATCTCCTCACCTCACGGGGCGATCGGCTCCCGAGCTGAGCCGCCTCTCTCGACCGAGGCCCAGGCCGGGTCCTGCCGGAGAACTGCGACGTACTGGTAGGCAAAGAGCGCCGGCCAGGTGGCCCGTCCTGCGCGGTCGAGCAACCCGACTGCGGCTCGTATCCTGCTCGTCTCCTCACCGCCTCCTCGCGGGTCGAGCACCTCGAGCGGTAGGCCCGTGAGGCGGCGCCGCTCGGTCTGCCAGCCCGTCCGCCCGGCCATCGCGGCGAAGCTCCGCCAGGTGAAGAAGCGCAGGTGCGTCGCGTCGAGGATCCCGCGGCGGTCGTAGTCGAACTGGCCGAGCCCGACTCGCAGCCGCGGGTACCAATGGCCGACGTTGGGAACGCTCGTAATCAGCGCCGAGTCTGGAGTACATACGCCGTGGAGTTCTCGCAGCAGGCGCGCGGGGTCGCGAAGGTGTTCGAGGACATCGAGGGCCAAGATGATCTCGAACGGCCCCTCCTCGACAGCCTCGGGCGGCAGGCCAGCGTCGAGGTCGGCGACCAGAAGCCTGTCCACCCGCTTCTCTGTGTCTGGCGGCGGTGCCGCGTCGATACCGACCACGAGGTGTCCGCGCCGGCGCAACTCGTCGGCGAGGAGCCCGCCCGCGCAGCCGAGGTCGAGCACGCGGCCGGGTTTTGGCGCAACCTCGCCGACGACGTCGAGGGCGACCCCGTGGCTCGCGTCGGGCGCGTCCTTCCACTCGTACGCCGTTGACCAGCGCGCGAGGTGCGAGGAGCCGAAGCCGAGCCGAGCGAGCCGAAACCGCACGACGTCGAGGCAGACATCCCTGGCGTAGCGGATCCCGTCGACGTGGCAGATCTCGTCGCCGTAGTAGGTCGGGATCGGCACCTCGGCGATACGCGCGCCCGAGTCGTAGAGTTGGAGCAACACCTCGGTGTCGAAATCGAAGCCGTCGCTGTTCTCCTCGAACGGGATCCTGGCGAGCGCGGCGAGCGAGAACGCGCGGTATCCCGAGTGCCACTCCGAAAGTGTCAGTCCCGAGACGCGGTTCTGGAATCGCGTCAGGATCCTGTTGCCGAAAAACTTGTAACGCGGCATGCCCCCGGCGAGCGCTCCGCCGGAGATGAGCATCCGCGAACCGAGAACGACGTCGGCGCGTCCCTCCAGTAGGGGTGCGACGATCTCGGGAAGCACCTCGGGCGCGTACTGGCCGTCGCCGTGGAGGAGCACCGCGATCTCGATCCCGCGCTCAGCGAGCCACCGATAGCCGAACTTCTGATTACCGCCGTAACCGAGATTCCGCCGCTGACGCACGGCGGTGACGGGCAGGCTGTGGTGCGTCCGCTGATACTCGAGCGCCGCCTCGAGGGTCGTGTCATTCGAGTAGTCGTCGCTCACAAGCACCACCTCGATCGGCGGCCGGAACGAGTCAGGTATCCGCTCGAGGACATCGGTGAGGGTCGAGGCCGCATCGTAGGC